>JBBQBL010000088.1:0-9742 GCA_038317805.1 Micropepsales bacterium | reverse complement strand
TCCGGCCTGTGGTCGTCGATCGGCGCGGGCCTTGCCTATGACATGCAAAGCACGATCTTCCAGCCCAAGGGCGGCATGGGCCAGGTCGGCAAGGCCTTCGGCAAGGCGCTGGAGCCGCTGATCCAGTACAATTGCAAGGTCATCGACATCAAGCAGGGCGATAAGGGCGTCACCGCGACCTATATCGACTCCCGCACCGGGGGCACGCCCAAGACCGCCAGCGCGGACTGGTGCGTCTGCACCATCCCCGCTTCCGTGCTCAGCCAGATTCCAATGAATGTCGGCGGCCCGATGAAGGCGGCGATCAACCAGATCCCCTATATGGCCGCGCTGAAGGTCGGCCTGCAAATGAAGCGGCGTTTCTGGGAACAGGACGATCACATCTATGGCGGCGTGACCTATACCAACCAGCCCAACACCATGATCGGCTATCCCCAGTGGGACTTTTTCTCCAAGGGCAAGGGCGTGCTGCTGGGGTCCTATTGCTTCGGCACTCCCGCGTATATCGCAGCCGCCAAACCGCCGGAGGAGCGCATCAAGGACGCGTTGGCATACGGCGCGAAAATTCATCCGCAATACAAGGACGAGTTTGAGACGGGCGTGGCGGTGGCCTGGCACCGGGTGCCCTGGACCTTGGGTTGCGCCGGCTTCTGGACCGAGGAAGCCCGCGCCAAACATTACGACAATCTGTGCGCCATCGACGGACGCATCGTGCTGGCGGGCGAACATGCCTCGCGCATACCCGCCTGGCAGGAAGGCGCCGTGACCAGCGCGCTGGACGCCATTGAACGGTTGCACAAGAAAGCGATGAGCGCCTGATCATGAAAAACAAGATGACCATTCGCGTGGCTGCCGCTACCCTGGCGCTGACCGCGACCGCCGCGTTTGCCGACACCGCCGGCCCCGCGCCCAAGCCCGATGCGCACGGCCCCAATATTTCCGGCTTCTTCTCACCCTTCCCCTTCCAGGGCGGCGAGGCGATCTACAAGGGCGTGTGCGCCGGTTGCCACATGTCAGACGCCAAGGGCGCGGTGGGCGCGGGCATGTATCCCGCACTGGCCAAGAACGAGAACCTGGAAACCGCAGCCTATCCCGTCAGCATCGTGCTGAAGGGCCAGAAGGCGATGCCGTTCTTCGCCCTGCAGCTCAATGACCAGCAGATCGCCGATGTGGTGAACTATGTGCGCACCCACTTCGGCAACAAGTACAAGGACAAGGTGAAGCCCGAAGACGTCAAGGCGCTGCGCTAGAGCCCTCCATCAATTCGCGATTTGGCCGTGCCGCAGGGTGCGGCCCATAACTCTACCAGGGAGAATGATTTTGACCGACCAACCGACTGCGCCCAGCCGGCGCTCCTTGCTGCACATGATCGGCGTCGTGGCCGGCAGCGCCGCGATGTATCACGCCATGACCGAGATGGGTTATGCGGACGAATCCACCTTCAAGGGCCCGGTCAAACTGTCGCCGCCGCCGGCCGGCACCTCGGTGCTGATCCTGGGCGCCGGCGTGGCGGGCATGGTCGCGGCCATGGAGCTGCGCGATGCCGGCTATAAAGTGCAGGTGCTGGAATACAATAACCGCCCCGGTGGCCGGAACTGGACCCTGTATGGCGGCGATACCTATACCGAGCTTGGCGGCTTCACCCAAAAAGTGGGCTTCGATCCGGGCCAGTTCATCAATCCGGGCCCGTGGCGCCTGCCTTATCACCACCAGGGCATCCTGCATTATGTGAACCGGCTGGGCGTGGCGCTGGAGCCTTTCACCCAAGTCAATTTCAACGCCTACGTCCATTCCACCAACGCTTATAGCGGCAAGCCGCAGCGCTATCGCCAGGTGCAGGCCGACTTTCACGGCCATGTCGCCGAACTGCTGGCCAAGACCACCAAGCAGGGCGCGCTGGACCAAACGGTGAGCAAGCAGGACCGCGAGATGCTGATGGTGGCGCTGCAGAACTGGGGCGCGCTGAACGGCAATTACGAATATGGCAAGAGCATCGAGTCTTCGCTGCGCCGCGGCTTCGAAGTGGACCCCGGCGGCGGGCTGAACTCGGTACCGGTGCCGTCCGAACCGCGGGCGTTGAGCGAAGTGGTGCAGTCGGGGCTGTGGGCCGCGATCGGCGCCAGCTGCAATTACGAGATGCAGAGCGCCATCTTCCAGCCCAAGGGCGGCATGGGGATGATCGGCAAGGCCTTTGGCAAGGAGCTGGGCAACCTGATCCAGTACAATGCGAAGGTCATCGACATCAAACAGGACGAGAAGGGCGTTACCGCCACCTATATCGACAGCCGCAGCGGCGGCGAAAAGCGCACCGCCAGCGCCGACTGGTGCGTCTGCACCATTCCCGCTTCGATCCTGACCCAGATCCCCATGAATGTGGGGGTGCCGATGAAGAATGCCATCAACCAGCTGTCTTATTCGGCCGCGTTGAAAGTGGGGCTGCAGTTCAAGCGCCGCTTCTGGGAACAGGACGACAAGATTTACGGCGGCATCAGCTATACCAACCAGCCCAACGGCACGATCAGCTATCCGATGTGGGATTACTTTTCGAAAGGAAAGGGCGTGGTGCTGGGGTCCTATACCTTTGGCCAGGCCGCCTATCTCGCCGCCGCCAAATCACCGGAAGACCGCATCAAGGACGCGCTGGAATACGGCTCCAAGATCCATCCGCAATACAAGGAAGAGTTCGATTGCGGCGTGGCCGTGGCCTGGCACCGTGTGCCCTGGACGCTTGGCTGCGCCGGCGCCTGGACCGAGCCGGCACGCGCCGTCCATTACGACAATCTCTGCGCCCTGGATGGGCGCATCGTGCTGGCGGGCGAGCATGCCTCGCGCATTCCCGCCTGGCAGGAAGGCGCGGTGACCTCGTCGATCGATGCGATCACCCGCCTGCACAAGCGCGTGATGGCTTAAGGCTGATGGAGAAGATGCTCATGAAAATCCGCACCGCGATCGTCGCCACGCTTCTGCTGGCCACCGCCCTGCCCGCCTTCGCCGACACCGCCGCGCCAACGCCTCCGCCGCCGCCCCGCCGCGGCCTGGGCGGCTTCGGCGGCGGACCGTTCCCGATGCAGGATGGCGAAGCCATCTACAAGGGCGTCTGCCAGGGTTGCCACATGCCCGACGCCAAAGGCGCGGTGGGCGCCGGGATGTATCCGGCACTGGCCAAGAACGGGAACCTGGAAACCGCCGGTTATCCCGTCGGCGTGATCGTGAAGGGCCAGAAGGCCATGCCGGCCTTTGGTGCACTTTTCAGCGATGTGCAGGTCGCCAACGTGGTCAACTACATCCGCACCCACTTCGGCAACAAGTACAAGGACAAGGTCAAACCGGAAGACGTGAAACTCATCCGCTAGGCGCATGGTCCGGAAAAAGGAAAGGCGGCCTCTGGCCGCCTTTTTTATTTCAATGTCTTTCCCATCCGCGTGATGGGCACGGTCTCGCCGCCCGGCGTCGGCACTTCCATACGCTCAATCTCTTCATAGCCGCAGGCGCGATAGAGCGGCTCGCCGCCCGCCGTCGCGCCCAGTTCGGTGCGGGTGAAGCCTTCGGCGCGCGCGGCCGCCTCGCACAGCGCAATGATCTGCTTGCCTACGCCACGGCGCACAAAGGCCGGCGCAGTGTACATGGCGCGGATGCGCGCTGCTTCCGTGGCAGGGTCCAGCAGTCGTGCATCACGGCCTGCGGTGTGATTGCCGCCGAACAGGGTGGCGCGGCGGCTCCAGCCGCCGCAGCCCGCCAGGACGCCATTCTCCTCCAGGATGAAATAGGTGCCATCCGCGATCAGCTGGCTGTCCACGCCCATGACCGCAAAGGACGCCTCCACTTTTTCCGGCGAGAGAAATTGCGGCAGCAGCTCGCGAATCGCCGCCGTCATCAGACGCTGCAGATCCGGCATGTCGGCGGGGGTCGCGAGGCGGTGCGAAAACATGACCACTTTTAGCATCCGGCTGCCGCTCGCCCAAGCTCGCGGCGTTCCTCGTTCTCGCAGGCCATTGGACCTGCTCGCGCGCCAGGGCGCGCCACTCCTCACCCTTTCAGTGAGAGCGCAAAAAACGGCCAGCCTGCATCCCGGGCTGCACAAGCAAGCGCCATTCTGGCGGCGTTTTCCGCATAAGACCGCCTTTTCCGCAGGCGAGGAACCGGCCCGCTGATTGCAATGCCCAAAGGAGCGCGGCGTGTGGGCGCCGCCTGTCGTTCGTCCTCAATCCCACCCAAAGGAGCAAAAATGAAAAGCCGCACGAAAACCCTGGCCCTAGCCGCCGTGGCGGGCGCCGTCCTGCTGACGTCCGGGTTCAAGGCTTCGGCCGCCGAGATCGAGCGCGTCTATGGCCCCAACGCGATGTCGCCCATCGCGGCCGGCGTCAGCGTGCCGCCCGGCTATACCACTTTCTATATTTCGGGCGCCCTGCCCTCCCCGGTGACGCCCGCGTCGCCCGGCACCCCCGCCAATTACGGCGACATCACCCAGCAGACCCGCTCGGTTCTCGACAATCTCAAGGCGACGATGGACAAGATGGGCGTCGGCTTCGGCGATGTGGTCGCCGCGCATGTCTTCCTGGACCCGACCGCCGACTTCATGGCGATGAACAAGGTCTGGGCGACCGAGTTCGGCACCGCCGCCCAGCCCAACAAGCCGGCTCGCGCTGCCTTCCGCACCAATGCCCTGGTCCTGCCGGGCGCTTTGCTGGAAATCGAGTTCGTTGCCGCCAAGAAAGTGCCGGCGAAGAAGAAGTAAGCGTCCTTTCACGGACAGTAAAAAGGCGGGCTTTGCAGCCCGCCTTTTTTATTGGCCGAAAAAGAAAAGGCGGGGCTTGCACTCCCCGCCTTTCCCTCGCCTTTGCCATCCAGGGGGACGACGCGATGCTCTCTCAGACCCTGCCCTCAGAACTTGTAGGTCAGGCGCGTATAGTAGAAGCCGCCATTGATGCCGTATGGCGAGATGCCCAGCGGCGCGCCCACGATGTTGGAGCCGTCCTGCAAGGTGGTCGGATCGCCCGGCACCACGCCGATGCTGGCCGGACGCTGGTCCAGCAGGTTGTTGGCGCCGAAGGCGACGGTCCAGGATTCCAGGTAGTTGTAGTCGATTTCCAGGTCCGTGATGGCCGTCGTCTTGACCTTGTTGGTGTAGTAGGTCGAACCGTCGGGCGTCAGATCGGCGGAGGTAGGTCCGTAGAAAGTCTCGCGCAGATTGATCGACCACGCATCCAGTGTCCAAAGGGCGCTGAGGCCGATCTTCTCCTTGGGGTTCGCGTGAGTCAGGTAGGAGCGTGACTGCTGGTCGAACAAGCTCACGCCCGGGCCCAGCGCCGTCGGCGTCGGAATGACCTTGCTGATCGATGTATCGTTGTAATTGCCGGCCAGGGTCCAGTTCACCGAGCCCCAGTCGCCGAAATCCGTCAGATAGTTGGCGGACACGTCCACGCCCTGGGTCAGGGTGCTGATGCCATTGAGCAGCAGGGTGACGCCGGTAAAAGTCACGGTCGGGTCGAGCACGTTACCGTGCGCCGTGATCGCCAGCGGCACGGTCGGCGAGATCGGCGTGCCGCCCGAACCATACAGCGAACCGGTGCCCACGATACGGTTGCGCAGACTGATCGAATAGGCGTCCACTGTCAGGCTGAAATTATCGAACGGATGGGCGACGATACCCGCGCTATAGCTGGTCGAGGCTTCCGGCGACAGCGGCTTGACACCAAGGATCGCCGCAGCCGGCGAGTTGGGCGGCAACTGCACAAAGGCTGTGGTCGGACCGACATTGGTGGCCGAATAGAACTCTTCCTGGATGGTCGGGGCGCGGAAGCCGGTGGAAATGGTGCCGCGAACCGCCCATTGCGGGGTGATGTCATAGCGCGCCGTGACCTTGCCGACCTGGGCATCGCCGAAATCGGTGTAATGCTCGAAGCGTCCGGCGACATCGACCTGCAGGTCGGTGATGGGCGAAACGGCCACGTCGAAATAGGCCGCATAATTCTTGCGGCTGTGGGTGCCGGCGTCGGTCGGCTGGAAGCCAGGATAGGACTGGCCGCCTTCCTTGTAGATCGAGGCGGCATCGCCCTGGGTAATGCCAAAGGTATTCTCGCGGCCTTCGCCGCCGAGGGCTAGGGTCAGCGGCGATGCCAGGCCGACATCGAGATTTTTGGTGATGTCCAGGTTGAAGGTGGCTTCGGTGGCAGTGAAGCTGCCGTCATAGAAGTCGCGCGGCGTGGTGTGGGTGTCCAGGAACAGCGCGGCGTTGGCGGACTGCAAGGTGTAGATCTGGTCCCGGTCCTTGCCATAGGTGCCTGACAGGTCCCATTTCCAGCCACCGAAATCGCCCTTCAGGCCGACCGTATAGCCATAATCCTGTTCCTTGAGCGCTTCCTGCGGGTTGAAGCCGTTGGGGAACGGGATCAGTTCGCCGGCAGCATTGAAGGAGCCGGACGAGCCGGAAATGTTGGGCGTACGCTGCGGCGTCAGGCCGACATAGCCGGCGGGATTGGTCACGGCGTTGAACGGCTGGTTTGAACCGGCCGCCGCGATAACGCGGCTCGGCAAACGGACATTTTCAAAGGCCTTTGCCTGGCGTTCGCCATAAGAGGCGTTGCCATAGAGCGTCAGGTCGGGTTCCAGGTCATATTCGAAGTTCGCCACCACCGTGGTCAGCATCGATTCCGGGTCGCCGACGATGTGATTGGCGCGCGGATAGTCGCTGACCAGGGCCTGGTTGTAAGGCGTAGCCCGGGTGACGCCGTTGGCGCCCACCAGGCGAATGTCCTGTCCGCCGCGCTGGGAAAAGCCGCGATAACGCTTTTCGCCGGAGATGTTCAGGAAGCCCTTGCCGCCCAGATCGATGCCAAAATTGCCGTTGAAGTCGTAGGTGTCGCCACCCTGCTCGAAATACTGGCCGCCGGTGGCACTGACCATGCCGCCGTTGGTGCCGCGCTTGAGGATGATGTTGACGACGCCGGCGATAGCGTCGGTGCCGTATTGCGCCGCGGCGCCTTCCTGCAGCACTTCGACATGATCGATCGCGGCCACGGGGATCATGTCCAGGTCGGCGGTCGCCGCGCCCTGATACTGGCCGCCCAGCACGTGCAGGTTGCCGGTGGAGTGGCGGCGCTTGCCGTTGACCAGGACCAGCGTGTCGTTGGGGGAGAGGCCGCGCAGGCGCGCCGACAGGGTGAGCGCACCGGTATCGCCGCCCAGCGCTTCGGCGGTGAAGGACGGGGCGATCTGGGCCAGTGCCTGGATCAGGTTGGGCTGACCGACGCGGGCCAGCGCATCGGAGCCGATGACGGTAATGGGGGCGGCGCTGTCGGCGGCGGTCATGCCGGTGACGCGGGTACCGGTGACGATCACCGATTCGGTATCAGATTGCGCGACCTGTTGGGCCAGCGCGGGGGCGGCCAACACGGCCAGCACGGTAACAGATGCGCCGAATAAGAGCGCGGACTTGATCCTGGAATAAGCAACACGGTCAAACATTGGGGAACCCTTTGAATATCGCTTGTGCGATGTTGATCTGGTCCCTCCGGGTTATTTCCTCTCTCGACTTACTTGCTGCTCCTCGTTGAAGTGAAGTGGCAGCGCCCGCAGCTTTCGCCGCGGGCGCTTTTGCCCCCTTAGAAGTTGAAAGTGAGACGGGTGTAGTAGAACCCGCCATTGATGCCGAAGGGCGAGATGCCGAGCGGCGCGCCGACCACATTCGAGCTGTCGGCCATCTGGGTGGGGCTGATCAGCAAGCGGCTGTCGGGACGCTCGTCGGTCAGGTTGTTGGCGCCGAAGGCGATCGTCCAGGACTGCAGCCAGTGATAGTCGATCTCCAGGTCGGTGATCGCGGTGGTGTGTACTTCGTTGAGGAAGTACTGGCCGCCGTTCGGGCTGTTGAAGACCGAGGTCGGGCCATACAGCGTCTCGCGCAGGTTGATGGACCATTCGTCCAGGGTCCACAGCGCGGACAGGCCGATCTTTTCCTTGGGGCTGGCGCGGGTCAGCAGGCTGGTGGCGGTCCGGCTGAACAGGGTCTGGGGCGCCAGCAGGGCCGGGGTCGGGATCAACTTGCTGATCGAGGTGTCATTGTAGTTGCCCGCCAGGGTCCAGTTGATCGAACCCAGGTCGCCGAAGTCGGTCAGGTAATTGACCGACAGGTCGATGCCCTGCGTCAGGGTGCTGATGCCGTTGACGAACAGCGCCACGCCGGTCTGGGTCACAGTCGGATCCAGCGCATTGCCATGCGCCAGGATGGCGGTGGTGACGATCGGCGAATTGCTGGCGCCGCCGGACCCGAACAGGGTGCCGGTGCCGACGATGCGGTTACGAAGGCTGATCGAATAGGCATCCACCGTGATGCTCATATTGTCCAGCGGATGGGCGACGATACCCGCGCTGTAGTTGGTGGAAGCTTCGGGCTGCAGCGGCTTGACACCCAGCAGCGACGCAGCGGCCGAGTTGGGCGGCAACTGCACGATCGCCGAAGTGGGCGAGACGTTGGTGGCCGAATAGTACTGTTCCTGGATGGTGGGAGCGCGGAAGCCGGTGGAGATGGTGCCGCGAACCGCGAACTCCGGCGTGAAGTCGTAACGGGCCGTGACCTTGCCGACCTGGGCATCGCCGAAGTCGGTGTAGTGCTCGAAGCGGCCGGCGACATCGACCTGCAGGTCGGTGATGGGCGAGACCGCCAGGTCGAAATAGGCCGCATAGTTCTTGCGGCTATGGGTGCCAGCGTCGGAAGCCTGGAAGCCGGGATAGGACTGGCCGCCTTCCTTGTAGGTCGAGGCGAAATCGCCCTGACCGATACCGAAGGTGTTCTCGCGGCCTTCGCCGCCGATGGCGACGGTCAGGGGCGTGGCCAGACCGACGTCATAGTTCTTGGTGATGTCGATGTTGAAGGTGGCTTCGGTGGCGGTGAAGCTGCCGTCATAGAAATCGCGTGGGGTGGTGTGGGTATCGATGAACAGCGAACGGTTCGCCGAGTCATATGTATAGATCTTGTCGCGGTCCTTGCCGTAGGTCCCCGAGATATCCCAGTGGTAGCCGTCGATCTCGCCCTTCAGGCCGACGGTATAGCCGTAATCGTCTTCCTTCAGGCCTTCCTGCGGATTGAAGTCGTTCGGCGCGAAGATCAGTTCGCCGGGAGTAGTGAAGGTGCCGGCCGAACCAGAAGTCTGCGGCGTGCGGGCTGCGGTCAGGCCGATAAAGCCCTGCGGATTGGTCACGGCGTTGAACGGCTGGTTGGAGCCCGGCGACGCGATGACCTGGGTGGGCAAGCGGACGTTTTCATAGGCCTTGGCCTGGCGCTCGCCATAGGTGGCGCTGGCATACAGAGTGAGGTTGGGTTCCAGGTCGTATTCCATATTGGCCGCGACGGTGGTCAACATGGATTGCGGATCGCCCACGATGTGGTTGGCGCGGGGATAGTCGTTGACCAGGGCCTGGTTGTACGGGGTGACGACAGTGACACCGGCGGCATTGACCAGGCGGATGTCCTGGCCGCCGCGCTGCGAGAAGCCGCGGAAGCGCTTTTCGCCGGAGATGCTGAGGAAGCCCTTTCCGCCCAGGTCAACGCCGAAGTTGCCGCTGATGTCGTAGGTCTTGCCGCCTTCCTCAAAATACTGACCGCCGGTGGCGCTGATGCTGCCGCCGGGGTTGTTGTGCTTGCGGATGATGTTGACGACGCCGGCGATGGCGTCGGTGCCGTATTGCGCCGCGGCGCCTTCCTGCAGCACTTCGACATGGTCGATGGCCACAACCGGGATCATGTCCA
>JBBQBL010000087.1:0-9806 GCA_038317805.1 Micropepsales bacterium | reverse complement strand
GGCCCCCCATTCTGTGCACCACCGCTATTCCGCCCGGCCCCCCCCGGGCGCGGGGGGGTCGGCGCCGGCCCCCCCGGGGCGCACGCCCCGCGGCGGCGGGGGCGGCGGGGGCGCCCGCGACCGTGTCGATCGTCCCGAGGGCGAAAATGGCGTTCAGGCCGCCGAGCCGGTGGACCGTTTCGGCGCCGTGCCGGACGAGATCGACACCACGCCCACCGACACGCGCCATGCGCCCGGTGCGCCCTCCACGCCCGTCTGGTCACTCCAGGACGATATTCCCGACACCACGCCGACCGACGACAAGCCGGTGAAAAAAGGGTGGTGGCAGAAAGCCTTTGGCGGAGAATAACGCCGGCGAGACTGAAAAGAAAAAGGCCGCGATCCTGTCGCGGCCTTTTTTATTGCTTGTCGATCTTCGGCAGCGGTAGCACATCGCGCGCCCAGGGCAGCGCGGACTCGCACCAGATTTCGCGCTGGGGCGGCAGCGCGGCGCGTTCCGCCATCACCCCGATCCGCAAATTGTAGGTTTTGGCGCCCACCGCGTCGGCGGCATAGAGGGGCGATCCGCAATCCCCGCAAAAGGCCTGGATGCGCCGATTGCCGCTTTGTGCGGTCTTCACATAGGTCCTGGGCGTGCCCTTCAGCAGGCGAAAATCCTCCACCTTGGCTGGGACCGAAGCGCGGAACGCGGCACCCGAAAGCGTCTGGCAGTCGATGCAATGGCAGATCACTGCGCGCGCGGGATCGACTTCGGCCTCATAGGCGATGGCGCCGCAATGACACGCGCCATGCACGATCACTGGGTGGCCACCACTTCAGCCGCCGCGGCCGCGCCGTGCGCGCCGGGATCGCTGAGCGCCACGCACGACGTGTCATCGCAGGAAATCATGTTCACGGTGTCATAGGGCGCCGTGCCCGTGCCGCGCAGGTCGCCGCGCTTGCCCAGGGTACGCCCGCCCGCCCCCGACAGCAGCGCGCCAATGGCCGCCGCCGTGCCGGCAGGGCCGCCGGCGCCCGCGCCGGCCATCACAACTTGCCCGCCCGACGCGGCGATCACCGGCGTCAGGAAGGCCGATGCCAGGCCGGCCTGGGTAGAAGGTGTCAGGCCCAGCACCACGCCGGTTCCCGCCGCGGTGCGCGCCGAACCGAAAGGCCCGTTCATGGTCACGGCGCAGGACGCGGCGCCACCATTGATGTCCACCGCGGCAAAGCCGGTCGAGCCCATGTCATGCGGCAAAGCGCCGACGCCGAACGCCGCCAGGGTCTGGCTCACCGCCGCTTGCGGATTGCGCATGCGCGAAAGATTGTCCGTCATCGAAGCCGAGAAAGCGCCCGCGCCCGTGCGGGTACCGGGCATGTAGGCGATCATCCCGCCCAGGGCGCGCTGGCGCGCCGGACCTTGTTGCGCCGTGGTTGCGGCCAGTTCGGCCTGGCTGATGCCGCCGCCCTGCGCCGTGGAATAGGCCACGATGCGCGCCGCCACGTCACCCTTGTAGAAACCGTCCGCGCCGCCCTGGCGGATCGCGCCCAGAGTTACGCCCAGCGGCACGTTCTTGGTTTCGGTGCCGGCGGCACGCGGCGCGCCGGTCTCGTCCAGGAATTCCGCCGACAGCGCCGCATCCAGCCGCACCACGCTCTGGGCCGCGGCCAGCCGCACCGCCAGCGCTTGCGAGACCGGGAAGCCGGTGGAGGCATAGGCCTCCCCTGGTCCCACCACGCGTTGCCACGGCAAGGCGCCATACACACGGTGCATCTCGGCAAAGCCTTTCACAGCGCCGGGCAAGGCGTAGGCGCCGGCGCCCCGGGGCGCCCTGGTGAGGAAATCGAATTCGGTGACCTGGCCGGACGCGTCGCGCACCAGGCAGATGCCGCCGCCGCCAAGTCCCGCCGCCACCGGATAGGTCGCGACCATGGTGAAGAACATCGTGGTCACCGCATCCACCGCGCTGCCGCCCGATGTCAGCGCGCCAGCGCCGGTGCGCGCCGCCAGCGGCTCATCCGCCACCGCGACGCCGCCGCGCTGGGCCAGGCTGATTTCGCTGGCGGTATAGGTCTGGGGCGTGTCGTCGCCCAACCCCAAGGTCGCGGCGGTATGGTCGCCCATGGATTCGATGGTCTGGCAGCCGCCCAGCATCAGGGCCTGCGCAGTGACAAGGGCGAGTAACCGTTTGGGCAGCATGAAAGGGCCGTAATCCTTGGAAGGGGCTTGAGAAACCTCTTATGCCCCAGCCCGGCCCGGCGCGCCACCGTTTGACCTGTCAGGCCCCTCCCCCTAGGTTCTGGCCCAATACGGGGTCTGGTTTGGGCGGGGCATCAGGAGTACAGGCTTGTCGCTGAAATCGCCCGATTCCGCTCCCAATTCTGTTTGGCGCAAACTCACTTTCGCCGCCGGTTTCACGAGCGCCCTGCTGGCCTATGGTTTGCCGGCGCAGGCGCAGGGAATCAGCCTGCTGCGCGATACCGAGACCGAGGAAATGCTGCGCAGCTATGAGGCGCCGCTGGCGCGCGCCGCCGGTCTCGATCCCATACCCAAGGTTTGGCTGGTGGGCGGCAACGAGATCAACGCCTTCGCCACCTATGGCGATGGCGGCGAGAACATCTTCATCTTCGCCGGCATCCTGCTCTGGCTGAAAAAGCCCAACGAGCTGATCGGCGTGATGGCGCACGAAACCGGACACATCTCGGCCGGGCATCTGTCACGCGGCCAGTACGGCATGAAGAAGGCCATGATCCCCATGCTGCTTTCCATGGTGGCGGGTCTGGGTGCGATGATCGCAGGCGCGGGCGAAGTGGGCATGGCCATCATGGGCATCGGCCAGTCTTATGCCATGGCGCAGATGGCGGCCTTTACCCGGGTGCAGGAATCCACCGCCGACCAGATCGCCGCAAAGCTTCTTTTGGCCACGCACCAGTCGCCCATGGGCATGTACCAGACCTTCCAGCGCTTCGCGAATGAGGAGGCGATGAGCGCCTACAAGCTGGACAAGTTCGCCGTCGATCATCCGTCCGGGCAGGACCGCGTCTTCGACCTGAACGACATGGTGGAATCATCCCCCTATCGCGAAGTGCAGGATTCCCCCGAAGTGATGCACACCTGGCTGATGGTGCAGGCCAAGCTGGCGGGTTATGTGCTGCCGGTGAAGGATGCGATGATCCGCTATCCCGAAAGCGACCAGAGCGAGCCGGCGCGCTATGCCCGCACCATGATCTACATGCGCCAGCCCAACTTCCAGAAGGCGCTGGCGACTGCGAGCGGGCTGATCGCCGAAGAACCCAACAATCCCTATTTCTACGAAGTGCGTGGCCAGCTCTACATGAGCCTGGCCAAGCCGGCGATGGCGATTGCCGATTACCAGAAGTCGGTGAACCTGCGTCCCCGTGCGCCGCAACTTCGCCTGGCGCTGGCGACGGCACAGCTCGCCACCCAGGATGTCTCGCTGGCCGCGCCCGCGCTGCAGAACCTCAAGGCAGCGAGCCTGGTGGAAGACGATGATGCCTGGACCTGGTACCAGACGGCGCAGGCCTACAGCATGCTGAACAACGAGCCGATGGCCAACCTGTCCACCGCCGAGCTGTGGTATAATGTCGGCGACATGCGCAAGGCGATGGTGTTCGCCACCCGCGCCCGGGGCAAGCTGCCCCAGGGCGGCTCGGACTGGCAGCGCGCCAATGACATTCTTGGTGCCGCCGCCCCCCTGGCGGCGCAACAACGGCGGGGCTGAACATGCGCGTTTTCATAATCACCTTGGCAGGCGCCATCGGCGGCGCGGCGCTCGCCGTGGCCATCGTGCTGACCCTGGCGCAGAACGGCATGATGCCGATCAACGACCGGCAGATGCAGACCTATCTGATGCAGCATCCCGACCTGGCGCCGGCCATGATGGGTCAGGCCCAGATGCTGGACGAGCGCAAGCAGAAGATGGCCCAGGCCGAAGCCATCAGGAAGATCGGCCACAGCGCCTTCTTCGATCCGGCCATCGCCTTTGTCACCGGCCCCGCCGATGCCAAATCCACGATGGTGGAGTTCTATGATTATGACTGCCCCTATTGCCGCGCCTCGCTGCCGGCGGTGAAGAAGTATTACGAGGCGCACAAGAACGACACGCGCTTCTCCTTCATCGAATTCCCCATCAAGCAGCTGCACGGGGAAAGCGCCATGCAGGCGGCCCGCGCTTCGCTGGCGGCAAGACGCCAGCCCGCGCAATACATGGACTTCCATTTCGCGCTGCTGGCACAGGAAGACGCCATAACCGAGCCGGTGATTTTCGTGGAAGCGCAAAAGGCCGGCATGGATGTGGGCAAACTGAAGGCCGACATGGCCGATCCGGCCATCGAAAAGTCGCTGCAGGCGTCCATCGCGCTGGCGCACAAGGTCGGCGTGGACGGCACGCCCACCTTTGTCCTGAACGGCAAATTCCGTCCCGGCGCGCTGGACGAGGAAACCCTGGCTTCGGAGATGAAAAGCTAGCGCGATGCGCGGCTCGCGGCGAAGCTTCCTGACACAGGCAGGCCTGGCGGCGGCGGCCACGCCGCTTTCCGCCACCGCCCGGCCATCATCGTCTTCGCCCAAACTGGCGACACAGGAACCCAGCTCAGAAGAAAATTTTCGCCGCTTCGCGCGCTATGGCGTAAGCCATGTCTGCGGCTGGTACCGCATCGCTGATGCGGGGCGGCTGCATCCAACGCTGGATGAGCTGAACCTTCTCACCGACATGGCCGCGCGCCACAGGCTGGTCGTGGAAATGACCGACACCGCGGTTGGCCGGGGCGCCCACAGCGCGCTGATGCTGGGCGGCGACGGACGGGCGCGCGAGATCGAAGCTTTCCAGGAAACCATTCGCGCCTGCGCCCGTGCCGGGATTCCGTCACTGAAATACTATCTCTCCATCCTGCCCATCCTGCGGCTGGACAAGGTGCCGGGCCGCGCCGACACGCAATACTGGCGCTGGAATTACGAAGTGGCGAACAGTCCTGACGGCGAACAGCGCATGTCGCGCGCCGACCAGGATGAACTGCGTTTCATCCGCCAGAACTATCCGGGCTTTGACGCGGACCTGTTCTGGGAACGGGTCGATTATGTGCTGGAGCGCGTTGTTCCCGTGGCCAATGAATACAAGGTTCGGATCGCCCAGCACCCGCATGATCCGGGGATGGGACCGGCGGGGATCGCCGGCATCCCATCAATCCTGGGAACGGTGGAGGGCTTGCAGCGCTTCGTCTCGCTTCATGAAAGCCCTTATCACGGCCTCAATTTCTGCCAAGGGACGATCTGCGAGAATCTCGACAATCCCAGGGCGCAACTGCCCGGTGTGATCCGCTGGTTCGGGTCCCGCCGCAAAATCTTCAACGTGCATTTCCGCAACATCAAGGGCCATCGCAACGACTTCGTAGCTGAAACCTTTCCCGATGACGGTGATGTCGACATGACCCAGGCAGTCCGGACCTATCGCGAGGTCGGCTATGACGGGATGCTGATGCCCGATCACATTCCCGAACTGGCAGGCGGCCAGGCGCAGGACAAGGCTCAGATGTTCGCCTTTGGTTATGGCTATATCCGCGCCCTCATCCAGGCAACGGCTTAGCCAAAAGGAAATGCCGCCCACGCCGAAAGCGTGGACGGCATTTTCCATCAGGCGATTTAGTTGCCGGTGCCGGGGGCCGAAGTCTTCGGCGCCTTGCCGTCTTCCATACGGCCTTCGTTGCGCAGCGCACGGCCTTCGGCGGCCTTCTGCTGGCCTTCAGCGGTCTTGCTGTGCTCGTTGGCTTCTTCCTTGATGAAACCGGCGGCTTCCTTGATCTGGCCTTTAACGCTCATGAGATACTCCAATGCGGTGATTTTCGACTGATGTGAAAACCGTTGCGCAGCAGGTTGGTTCCCCGTGCGATGACCGGAGGTTCCGTGGGTACGCTATCGCTCCGGCATCCGCACGACGGGCAAGGTAATGCTCCAGCGGATCGCGGCCAGCCGGATCAAGGCTATCGCCGCCATGCCCGCGACACTCGCAATTTCGGTGGAGATACCAAGCGCGCCCAGGCAAAAATACAGCGCCACGCCGGCGACGCAACAAGTCACGTACAATTCGGACTGGCGAAAAACCAGCGGGATTTCGGCAACCAGCACGTCGCGGATCAGGCCGCCCGCGCATCCGGTGATTGCGCCCATGATGGTGGCGGCGAAGGGCGCCAATCCGCCGGCCTCGGCAATGCGGGCGCCGGCGATGCTGAAGAAAGCCAAGCCCAACGCATCCGCATACTGCAGGGCCTTGTCGGGCGGGGGAAACTTGCGCACCCAGAGCCAGGTCACCACCGCGGCAAAAGCCGACACGCCGATGAACCAGGGCGAGGAAATCCAGAAGATCGGATGACGATCCATCAGCACGTCGCGCAACGTGCCGCCGCCGGTCGCCGTCACGATGGCCAGCACCAGCACGCCGATGGGATCCAGCGATCGGCGCACCGCCGCCAGCGCGCCGGAAGCCGCGAACACGGCGACGCCGATCAGGGTGAAGAGTTGAACCAGGCTCAAATCAGACCGGACAACGGACTGGACGGATCCGCATACGCCTTCTTGGGCATGCGTCCCGCCAGCCAGGCCATGCGGCCGGCCTGCACCGCCAGCTTCATCGCGCCGGCCATCTTCACCGGATCGCGGGCATGGGCGATGGCGGTGTTGGTCAGCACCGCATCGCAGCCCAGCTCCATCGCCACCGCCGCATCCGAGGCGGTGCCGATGCCGGCATCCACCACGATCGGCACCTTGGCATCCTCGATGATCATGCGAATGTTCACGGTCGCCTGCATGCCCATGCCCGAGCCGATGGGCGCGGCCAGGGGCATGATCGCCACCGCGCCGACATCTTCCAGCCGCTGGGCCATCAAGGGATCGTCGCTGCAATAGACCATCACCTGGAAACCGTCCTTGGCCAGCATCTCGGTGGCGCGCAGTGTTTCGATCATGTCGGGATAAAGCAGCTTCTTCTCACCCAGCACTTCCAGCTTGACCAAAGTCCAGCCGCCGGCCTCGCGCGCCAGGCGCAGGGTGCGCACAGCGTCCTCGCCGGTAAAGCAGCCGGCCGTATTGGGCAGATAGGTGACTTTCTTGGGGTCGATGAAATCCACCAGCATGGGCTGGCTGCGATCGGTCAGGTTCACGCGGCGCACCGCCACGGTGACGATCTCGGCACCCGACGCCTCCAGCGCCGCGGCGTTCATCGCATAATCCTTGTACTTGCCCGTGCCGATGATCAGGCGCGACTGGAAGGTCTTGCCGGCGATCACCAGCGGCTTGTCCTCGCGCGGCACGTCCACGGGCGCATTGCCGCCGCCGATGAAATGCACGATCTCCAGCTTGTCGCCATGGGCCACCGCGACATCCGCATAGGTCGAACGGGGCACGATCTCCAGATTGCGCTCCACCGCGATCTTGGCGGGGTCGAGCCCCAGGCCTTCCAGAAGGCCGCGCACGCTGGTCGGCGCGTCCAGCCGCTTTGTCTCGCCGTTCAGGATGATTTCAACACTCATGGAAGCTGTACCTTTAAAGATTTCCGTATCCGCCACGATGCGATTATAAGGCTTGAATCATCTTACCCCACGGAAAGTCTATGGCAAAAAAGTCCAAACAATCCAAGACCTTACCGATCTATATCCTCAACGGCCCCAACCTCAATCTGCTGGGGACGCGCGAGCCGGAGGTCTATGGCTACACCACCTTGGCCCAGGTCGAACAGATGTGCGCCAAGCAGGCGGCGTCCCACGGGCTTGCCATCAGCTTCCGCCAGTCCAACCACGAAGGCGAAATCGTGGAGCAGATCCAGGAAGCCCGCACCGGCGGCTGCGCCGTCATCATCAATCCGGCCGGCTATGGCCATACCTCCATCGCCATCCTGGACAGCATCCAGATGCTGAAGGTGCCGGTGATCGAAGTGCACCTGTCCAACATTCATCGCCGCGAGCCCTATCGCAATCACTCCTACGTTTCCAAGGCCGCCACCGGCATCGTGATGGGCCTGGGCGCGCAAGGCTATCTGCGCGCCATCGACGCCGTCGCCGAAATTCTCAAGGTGAAGAAATGAAGTCCAAGAAGAAGCCCGCGCCAAAAGCCAAGCTCGCGCCCAAGCCGGCTCCTCCGGCTAAGCCCAAGTCCGGCATCGATGCCGAGGCCGTGCGCGACCTGGCGATGCTGTTAAAGGAAACCGGCCTCACCGAGATCGAGATCGAGCACAAGGGCGCGCGCATCCGCGTTTCACGCGGTGGCGGCGTTGCCGTTGCCGCGGCCGCCCCGGCGCCCGCGCCTGCTGCGTCCGCGCCTGCGCCGTCGGCTGCGCCCGCGGCGTCCGGCCCTGTGGCCGGCGCGGTGCCCTCGCCCATGGTCGGCACCGTCTATCTGTCCCCGGAACCGGGCAAGCCGGCCTTCATCAGCGTCGGCAAGACCGTCAAGGAAGGCGATACCCTGTTCATCGTGGAAGCGATGAAGACCATGAACGCCATCACCGCTCCCAAGGGCGGCACCGTGCGCGAGATCACCGTCGCGGACGGCACGCCCGTCGAATTCGGCCAGACCCTCTGCGTCATTGCCTGATGTTTGAAAAGATTCTCATCGCCAATCGCGGCGAAATCGCCCTTCGCGTCATCCGCGCCTGCAAGGAGATGGGCATCTCCACCGTGGCCATTCATTCCACGGCCGACAGCGATGCGATGCACGTCAAGCTGGCCGATGAGAGCGTCTGTGTCGGTCCGCCCGCCGCGGCCCAGTCCTATCTCAACATCCCCTCCATCATCGCTGCCTGCGAGATCACAGGCGCCGAGGCCATCCATCCCGGTTACGGCTTTCTGTCCGAGAACGCCAAGTTCGCCGACATCGTCAAGGAGCATGGCCTGACCTTCATCGGTCCCACGCCCGAACATATCCGCATGATGGGCGACAAGATCACCGCCAAGCAGACGGTGAAGGAACTGGGCATCCCCACCGTGCCGGGCTCGGACGGCGAGATTTCCGACGCCGATGCGGCGCGCGTGGCCGAGGAGATCGGCTATCCGGTGCTGATCAAGGCCACCGCCGGCGGCGGCGGCCGCGGCATGAAGGTGGCGCAGAATGCCGGCGAATTGTCCTTCGCCCTTTCCCAGGCCCGTACCGAAGCCAAGGCCGCCTTCGGCAACGACACGGTTTACATGGAGAAGTATCTCCAGCGGCCCCGCCATATCGAAATCCAGATCCTGGCCGACAGCCATGGTCATGTCGTGCATCTGGGCGAGCGCGACTGCTCGCTGCAACGCCGACACCAGAAGGTCTGGGAAGAAGCCGGCAGCCCGGCCTTGAACGCCCAGGAACGCGACGATATCGGCGAGATCTGCACCAAGGCGCTCAAGAAGCTGGGCTATCTGGGCGCGGGCACCATCGAGTTCCTGTACGAGGATGGCCGCTTCTATTTCATCGAGATGAACACCCGCCTGCAGGTGGAGCATCCGGTCAGCGAAGCCATCACCGGCATCGACATCGTCCGCGAACAGATCCGCATCGCCACCGGCGCGCCGCTGGCCCTGACCCAGAAGGATATCGTGTTCGAAGGCCACGCCATCGAATGCCGCATTAATGCGGAACATCCTTTCACCTTCCGCCCCTCGCCCGGCACCATCACCCAGTTCCATACCCCGGGCGGCCTGGGCGTGCGCTTCGACAGCGCGATCTATTCCGGCTACCGCATCCCGCCTTTCTACGACAGCCTGGCGGGCAAGCTGGTGGTACATGCCAAGAACCGCAACGAGTGTCTGTTGCGTCTGCGCCGCGCCCTGGACGAACTTGTGGTGGA
>JBBQBL010000086.1:0-9900 GCA_038317805.1 Micropepsales bacterium | reverse complement strand
GCACCAACGCACCGGCGTCCAGCGCATGCTGCTCTTCGCGCTCGTCGGTATAGGCGACGCGCACACCGGGCACCGCCTTGGCATTGGGACAGGCCGCCCACATCCGCTCGGTCGTCTTCCAGTCGCGGGCGTTGTGCTGATGCTCGACCCAGATGTAGTCGTAGCCGGCATTGGCGAAGGCGCAGTAGATTTCCGGATCGGTGGCGGTGAACAGCGTGCCGCCGGTCACCTTGCCGCCGGCAAGCATCTTGATCTTCACCGGGTTCCACAGCTTGGAGCCGGCAGGCGGCTCCCAGGCCTTGCCGAACTTCCAGGTCTTGTCGTCGAACTTGCCCTGGTTGAGCGCACCGGCGGGCGCCTTGTCGATGGCGTGGCTGTCTTCGCCGGCCTTGGCGGCCAGGGGATATTTCGCCATGCGGGCGGCAACATCATCCTCATTGGCCTGGCCGAATGCGGCAACCGCGCCAAGACCGACCGCGGCGACGATTGCGGCCGAAAACATCATGCGTTTCATTGAAGTCCCTCCCCTTCGGACCAGCATCCTGCCGCCCGGTTTGCGCGAGATATGACAGCACATCACCAAAAGGGTCAAACACCGCAGCGCCGCACTTCGCGCCCGCAATATGGCCTTGTGGGGACGCGCTTTGTAATGTCGCCGTCCAAGGAGAATCCCATGAAAATCATCTGCGCCGCGCTGCTGGCGCTGGCCTTGCCACTGGCTGGGCCGGCACAGGCAGCCATCACCTCCCAGGCATGGGGCGCGCTGGACGGTAAAGGTGTGGACCTTTTCACCCTGACCAACGCCGCCGGGATGGAAGCCAAGATCACAAATTACGGCGGTGTAATCACATCCATCCGGGTGCCGGACAAGAACGGCGCCATGGCCAATGTGGTGCAGGGCTTTGACAGCCTGAACGATTATACCAGCGTCGATTACAAGGGCCGCTATGGCGCGCTGATCGGCCGCTTCGCCAATCGCATCAAGGACAACATTTTCAGCATTGGCAATGTTACCTACCGCATCAACCGTGAGGCCTATATCCTCAACGACGTCAACAACAAGCCCTATGATGAACGTGTGTGGGACGCCCGTGCGCGCAACGGCGATGAACCACAGCTGGTGCTGTCGCTGATCGACCGCAATGGTTCGATGGGCTTTCCCGGCACCTTGCGTGTGGAAGTCACCTACACGCTGACCAAAAACAATGTCCTGCGCATCGCCTATCGCGCCATCAGCGACAAGGACACCGTCGTCAGCCTGACCAACCATGCCTATTTCAACATGGCCGGCGACGCGTCGGGGCCGGTGCTGGACCAGCTTCTGACAGTGAATGCCGATACCATCACCGCGGTGGACGAGAAAAATGTGCCGACCGGGGTGCTGCAGCCGGTGGCGGGCACCGCGTTCGACTTCCGCCGCCCCACGCCCATCGGCGCGCATATCAATGATCCCGATCCGGTGATCCAGCGGGCGAAGGGCTTTGACCAGAACTATGCCATCAACGGCAAGCCGGGAACCTTGCGGCTGGCGGCGCGGTTGCACGATCCCAAGTCAGGCCGCGTGCTGGAAGAATGGACGACCCAGCCCGGGCTGCAGGTCTATAGCGCCAACTATGCGCCGCCCACGGTGGCGGCCACCAAGGGCTATCATATCCACGGCTCGGTGGCGCTGGAGGCGCAAGGCTTTCCCAACGCACCCAATATTCCCAGCTTCCCCAGCACGCTGCTGAAGCGGGATGCGCAATATACCGAAGTGACGGAGTATCGCTTCAGCGTTCAGCCGTAGCTAACGCGCGTAGATCGTCAGGCACTGCTGATAGCTTTGCGCCAGCACGCGCTGCTGGGTCGCCGGATCAAAGCCGTTGCTGGTGGCATCCTGGGTTGCCACCGACTTGCAGAAATCACTGCCCGCGGGCGCCGGCATGGCCGCCATCGGCTGGGGCGCTGTGGTGGCCGCCTGCGACGGGCGCGCGGCCTGCGCCTCAGACGCGATTTCGGCTTGTGCCGCGTCGTTGTCGTCCATGCCGGTGTAATTCAGCGCATTGTTCCATTGGGCGTCGGTGCAGCCGCACAGGGCCAGGCAGGCGATCAGGATCAGGGGGCTTTTCATGGAGCGCGAACATACTGCCAAGCGCCCAGTTTGCAACCTCAGCCGCCGGCGGGCTTATTTATGCCTCAACCGCCGGCAGGCTGGCCGGCCAGCACTTCCTTGACCTTGGCGGCCAGCTGCTTGAGGCCAAAAGGCTTGGGCAGGAAGTGGATATCCTCGGAATTCTGGTCGTTGCGGCGGAAGGCTTCCTCGGCATAGCCGGACATGAAGATGACCGGCAGACCGGGGTTCAGCAGCTTCACATGGCGCACCATGGTGGGCCCGTCCATGTTGGGCATCACCACGTCGGTGATGATCAGGTCGATCTTGGCGCCGTCGCTCTTGACGATCTCCAGCGCTTCTTCGCCGCCGCCGGCTTCCAGCACGTTATACCCGCGCATGCGAAGTGCGCGCGCCGCAAAGCTGCGCACCGCTTCCTCGTCCTCGACCAGCAGGATCGTGTCCTGGCCGGTAACGTCGCGCGCCACGGCGGGCGCAGTTTCCACCGGCGCGGCATCGGACGCTTCGATCTTGCGGCGCGGCAAATAGATGTTGAAGCTGGTGCCGCGGCCCAGTTCGCTGTCCACATCGATGAAGCCGCCCGACTGCTTGACGATACCGTACACAGTGGCAAGGCCCAGACCCGTACCCTGGCCCACCGGCTTGGTGGTGAAGAAGGGATCGAAGATCTTGCTCTGGATTTCCTTGGACATGCCGGTGCCGGTGTCGGTCACCTCGATGCGGACATAGTCGCCGGCCGGCATCATGGCGGTGCCCAGCGCCTTGGCATTCACCGCCTGGTTGGAGGTGCGGATAGTGACGGTGCCGCCTGACGGCATGGCATCGCGCGCATTGACCACCAGGTTGATGATGGCGTTGCCCAGTTGCGCCTCGTCGGCATGCACGGCCCACAGGTCAGGCTCGCGCTCCACATTCAAGGTGATGCCTTCGCCTACCAGGCGGCGCAGCATCTGCGCCAGTTCGCCCACCACATCGCCCAGCGCCAGGACCTTGGGCTGCATGGTCTGCTTGCGGCTGAAGGCCAGAAGCTGGCTCACCAAGGCGGCGGCGCGCAGCGCGTTCTGGTGAACCTCGTTGATTTCCTTGAAAGACGGATCGCCCGCCTGATGGCGCATCAGCAGGAATTCGCAATTGCCGATGATGACGGTGAGCAAATTGTTGAAGTCGTGCGCCACGCCGCCCGCCAACTGGCCGACCGCCTGCATCTTTTGCGATTGGGCGAACTTGGTTTCCAGCGCCTTCTGCTCGGACACGTCGACCAGATAGAGAATGGCTTTTCCGTCCGGCATGGGGCTGGCGAACAGTTCGGCCATGCGTTCTTCGCCATTGGCGGATTTGGCGCCGCGCAACTCCACGGCCTTGGAGCCTGCTTCGCCGGTGGCGGTGCGGGCAATCAGCGCCATCACCTGGGCGCGATCGCTGGCGTCAACCAGCGCGCCGAAATCGCGGCCCACCAGCGAACCGGACGCGCCGAAGAACTTTGCCAGCGCCGCATTGGCGTCGCTGACGATGCCGCCCGCATCGGCAAAGGCCACACCCATGGGCGCGTCGCGGAAAAGATCGCCGATATTCTGGATCGGCAGCACCGGCGCGGCAGCCGGCGCGGCGGCAGGCACAGGCGCCGCAACAGAAGGCGCGGCCGCAGCGGCGGCGGCGCGGGTCAGGACCGGCTGGGGCGATGAACTGGCGGCCAGCCTGGGTGTGAACCACCAGGCGGCCTGGCGGTCGGGCAAGGGGCGCACGGCGGCGACAATCTCCAGGCCCGGCACCACCACAAAAGTTTCCTCGCGGGCGCGGCCCTCGGCGGCGTCGCGCGACAGGCGATAGAGCACCGCCGCGCTGGGTTCGCCCGACAGCGCCAGTTCAGGCGGCGGCGGCGATTCCAACTCGCCAACGCCCGCCATGCGGCGGTAAACGGGATTGCAGTCCAGCACCGCGCCATCTTCCCCGGTGATGGCCCAGGCGATGTTGGCCTTGCCGGCGGCTTCAGCGATACGCAGTGCGTCCTGGGTGGCGCGGCCGGTGCGCGGCCAGACGGCAAAGAAGAAGAGAGCCGCAACCAGGGCGATGCCGATCAGCAGGGCGTAGCCGGCCAAGCCTGCAACCTGCGGCGCCGCGAGGGTCAGTCCGGCGGCGCCCAGGGCGAGCAGGACAAAGCCCAAGGCAGCCCAGCGCCAGGCGCCCGTGGGCACCCCGATACCGACTGCGGAAAGGGATCTGGAAGCGTTCATTAACGCCACAATACAAGATTTGGTTAACCAAACCTTTCCGGCCACTAAATGACTGATTTTGTTAACGAATTTTGTGCGTTTCTGAACGCTGTTCGGTCACCTAAGGACAGAAAGTTAACGGCTCGAATCAGCTTGCGCGGGCGGGGAGTTTGCCCTGCAACCGCATCACATAGCCGATGACCTGGGCCACCGCCTTGAAATGCTCGGCCGGCACCGGCTCGTCGATCTCGATGGCGGCGTGCAGCGCGCGGGCCAGCGGGGGATTTTCCACCACCGGCACATCATTTTCTTCGGCCACGGCGCGGATGCGCAACGCCAGCGCGTCCACGCCCTTGGCGACGCAGATGGGGGCGGCGGTCTTGCCGCTTTCATAGCGAAGCGCCACGGCAAAGTGGGTCGGGTTCATGATCACCACCGTGGCGGTGGGCACCGCCGCCATCATGCGCTTGCGCGAACGCTCATGGCGCAACTGGCGGATCTTGGCCTTGATGGTGGGATCGCCCTCGTTCTGGCGATACTCTTCCTTGATCTCCTGCTTGGACATGCGGTTGCGCGACAAAAAGCGCATGCGCTGCCAGAAGTAATCGGCGCCCGCGATCGCCGCCAAAGCGGACAGCGAGGCCATCAGCACCTTGAACAGCAGGTGCATCATGTCGCTTATCACCATCCCGGCGGTCTGGTTGAGAATTGCTTCCAGTCCGCCGCGCTCGGGCCATAGCTGGGTCCAGATGGCGACGCCGACAATGGCGATCTTGGCCAGGCCCTTCACCAGGTTCATCCAGCCTTCGGGGCCGAACATGCGCTTGAAGCCGGCCACGGGCGAGACCTTGGAAAAATCCGGAATGATCTTGTCGAAGGACAGGCTGGGGCGGCTTTGCAGCACATGGCCGGCAACACCGGCCACGATCATCACCGCAAAGAACGGCCCCAGCACGATCGCCACTTGCGGCAGCAGCCCGCGGAAAATGGCGGCAAGACCGGCGCCGTCTACGGCCATGGTATCGGGCTGTTCCAGGAACAGGGTCAGGGAATGGGCCAGGCCCAGTGCCGTCTGCTTGCCGAACATGGCGATGGCCAAAGTGCCGCCGCCCAGAAGGATGAAGGTGTTGATCTCGCCCGACTTGACGACGTCGCCGCTTTCGCGCGCCTGCTCCAGCCGCTTGGCTGTCGGTTCCTCGGTCTGCTGCGACTTGTCGGTTTCGTCAGCCATCTCTTTTAATCGCCTATCGCTTCGCTACTTGAGGCGGTCACAGAAACACCGCCATGGAGGTGGTGTAATAGTTCAGGAACACCGTCATCAGCGAGCCGATCAGCGCGAGCATGATGAGAAAGCCGCACATGATGTTGAGCGGCACCGCGACAAAGAAAATCTGCAGCTGCGGCATCAACCGCGCCAGCACGCCCAGCCCGGCATAGACGGCAAAACCGAACACCAGAAAGGGCGCGGCGAGCTGGAAGCCCAGCGCGAAGGACGAAGAGGTGAGCTGGATCACCAGTTGCGCCATGTCGCCGGTCGGCAAGTGTCCGCCCGGCGGCAGCATGCGATAGCTGCCGGCAATGGCGCCGATCGCCATGTGATGCAGGTTGGTCAGAAAGATAAGCGTGGTGCCCAGCAGCATCATGAAATTGCCGACCACGGCGCCTTGCGTGTTCTGGGTGGGATCAAGCGTCTGGGCGTATGCGAGACCCGTCTGTGTGGCGATCAGATAGCCCGCAATCTGCAGCGCGCTCATGATGATGCGCGCCATCGCGCCCACCAGCACACCGGCGGTGACTTCCTGGGCGACCATGATCACCAGCGCGATGGTCGATTGCGGCGCGATAGCGGGATAATTGGCCTGGACCTGCGGGGTCAGCGCAAAGGCAATCGCCAGCGCCAACACCAGGCGCACGCGGCTGGGCACGCCCATTTCCCCGATCGCCGGCAACAGCATCACCATCGCGCCAACCCGGCTGAAGACCAGCAAGTAGGTCAGAACGATGCCGGACAGCGCGGGAAGGTGGACGGTCACGAAGCTGTCAATACTGTGCGATACGGCCGGCGATATCGACCATCAGCCCGTTCAGGGCAGCGCCCGCAAATGGCAGGCAGATCAGCAGCACCACGAAGGTGGCCACGATCTTGGGCACAAACACCAGGGTCTGTTCCTGGATCTGGGTCACGGCCTGCAGCAGGCCGATGCCAAGGCCGACCACCAGGGCGGTGACCATGGCGGGGGCGATGATTTCCAGCAGCACCAGAATGGCGGAGCGGGCAAAGTCGATGGTGGTGGCGGGATCCATATCTTTTTATCTCTACTAGATGGGCATGTTCATGATGGACTGGTAGGCGGCCACGACCTTGTCGCGCACGGCCACCACCGTATCCAAAGTGATTTCGGCGGCGTTCACCGACTGGACCACGTCGACCAGGTTGGCCTTGCCCTGCACCTGCTGGGCGGCGGCCTGCTCGCCCTGGCGGATGGTGCTGATCGAATCCTTGATCGCACCCGACAGGAAGTCCGAGAAATTGCCGCCGGGAATATTGGCGGGCGTGATCGCGCCGGACGCGCCCGGCGCCGCCATCTGGGCGGCGGCGCGGTAGGCGGCGGCGGCTGCTGCGGGAATGCTCATGATCTATCTTCCTTATTTGTTGAGAAGATCGACGGTCTTGGCCAGCATCTGCTTGGTCGATTCCATCACCGACAGGTCGGCCTCGTAGGAACGCTGGGCTTCGCGCATGTCCATGATTTCCACCAGGCTGTCGACATTGGGCAGCTTCACATAACCCTGCTTGTCGGCATTGGGATTGCCCGGGTCATACTGGCTCTTGAAGTCGCTCTTGTCGGGCATGGGCTTGCCGGCGGTGACCAAGGTGGCATCCAGCTCGCGGTCGAAGGTCGGCGTGACGGTGGCGATCTTGCGGCGATACGGATCGCCGCCCTTCACGGGCGAGGTGGAATTGGCGTTGGCGATATTTTCCGCGATGATCCGCATGCGATCGGCCTGGGCCCGCATGCCGGAGGCGGCGACTGTCATGGATTTGGAAAAGTCCATTTTGGTTCTCCTTTAGTGACCGATCGCTGTTTTCATCAGCGTCATGGCTTTGGCATAGAGATTGGCGGCGGCCTGGAACTGGGCCTGGATGTCCGACACCTTGATCATTTCCATTTCCAGCGACACGGCATTGCCGTTGGGATTGGCGGCCTGGTCGGGCGCGTCATGTTCCTCGAACTTGCCGGCGCCGGCGCCGCCCAGGGCGATATGGCGCGAATTGGTGGTCATCATGGCGCCGCCCGAGCCGGACTGGCGGAGCGCCTTTTCGAAATCCAGCGCCTTGAGATCCTTGGCCACATAGCCGGGGGTGTCGGCATTGGCGACGTTCTGGGACAGCAAATCCTGGCGCTGGTTGAGCCAGGTCATGCGCTCGCGCAGCATGGACAGCAGTGGCACATCGGGCAGGTTCATCGCGGTAACCTTTTGTTAGCCTTGAATTCACGCTCAGGGTGCGCCCCTTATGCTTAAGCACCGCTTAACACCGCGCATTTTTTGCCGGGCAGGATCTGCCGCGCCTTAACCCGCGATTAAGGTTGATCGCTGTTAACTCCCGCCCATGGAATTCATCGATCTCCTTCGCTATTTCGGCGCCCTGCTGCTGGTGCTGGCCATGGTCGGCGGCGCCGGCCTTCTGGCGCGACGTTTTGGCGTGCCCGGCGTCACCAAGTCCGCCGCCGACAAACGCCTGGCCATTGTCGAGACTCTTATGGTGGGTCCGCGCCAGCGCCTGTTCATCGTGCGCCGGGACAATGTCGAGCATCTGGTGCTGTCCAGCCCCGAAGGCGCGACCGTGATCGAAAACGGCATCCCCGCCCCAAACACGGCGAAGAGCCCGGCATGACCTGGCTCAAGCGCCTTCTTCCTTTTCTGCTGCTGCTGGTGCTCGCCACGCCGCATGCCGCCCTGGCCGCGCCGCTGAAGATGGCCGCCGCCAATGCGCCGGCTGCCGCGGCCGCCGCCGGCGGCCTTTCGATTGACCTGAACGGCAGTGGCCTCTTCACCGACCGCATGCTGCAGATCGTGGCGCTGATCACGGTGCTGTCCATCGCGCCGTCCATCATCATCATGATGACCAGCTTTGTGCGCATCGTGGTGGTGCTGTCGTTGCTGCGAACGGCGCTGGGCCTGCAACAGGCGCCGCCCAACAGCGTGATCGTGTCGCTGGCCATGTTCCTGACCTTGTTTGTAATGACGCCCACCCTGACGGACGCCTATCACCAGGGCATCCAGCCCATGATGAACAACACCGTCACCACCGAGCAGGGCTTTACCCAGGCGCTGGTGCCGATGAAGAAATTCATGCTGGCGCATGTGCGCGGCGCCGACCTGAAGCTGTTTTCCGACATGGCCAAGCAGAAGCCGACCAATGATCCGGCCCAGGTTGCGGTGACCACTTTGGCCCCTGCCTTCATGCTGTCGGAGCTGAAGCGCGCCTTCGAGATTGGCTTTCTGATATTCGTGCCCTTCCTGATCATCGACATGGCGGTGGCCTCGATCCTGATGAGCATGGGCATGATGATGCTGCCGCCGGTGATCATTTCCCTGCCCTTCAAGCTGATCTTCTTTGTGCTGGTCGATGGCTGGCGGCTTATCGCCGGCTCGCTGGTGCAGAGCTATCTGCACAGTCCCCCGCCAACTTGACGGTTCATACGTCCCGCTAGACAGTTCCCCAAAATAACAAGGGGAAACACCCATGCGGCATCTTGCGGCTTTTGTGTCGGTGGCAGCGCTGCTCCCGGCGCTGGCGATCAATGCCCATGCCAGGCCCCAGGGCGACGCGGCAAGCTGCACCGCGCTCGCGGGCCGCAACATCGCGCCCAGCACCAAAATCGAAAGCGCTGAATTTCTGCAGGATGGCGGCACGGTAGGTACGACCAAAATCTCGGCCCCCTTCTGCCGGGCGATCGGCGTGGCCACCCCCACCCGTGATTCCCACATCGGCTTTGAAGTCTGGCTGCCCCCTGCCGGCAGATGGAACGGCAATTTCCGCGGCGAAGGGTCAGGTGGCAGCGCCGGCGCCATCTCGCCAAACCCGATGCGCGATGCGCTGATGACCGGCTATGCCACCATGTCCACCGACAACGGCCATGTGGATGCTCAGGGCGGCGGCTATGGGCTCAGCTGGGCCTACAAGCATCCCGAAAAGATGGTGGACTGGGCGTGGCGGGCACTTCATGTCTCGACCGTCGCCGCCAAGAAGACCATCACCGCTTTCTACGGCAAACCGGCGCAGAAGAATTATTTCATCTCCTGCTCGGCCGGCAGCCATCACGCCTTCATGGAAGCGACGCGCTTTCCCGCCGACTATGACGGCATGGTCGGCGGCGCGGCGCCCTATAAATGGACGTCACTGATGCTGGGCCATACCTGGAACAGCATGCCGGCGCGGTTTACGACCAGACGCCGAACTTTGACGCCTATCGCGCCCGCGGCGGCAAGTTCATCCTGTTCCAGGGCTGGGCGGATTCCACCATCACCCCAATGATGGACGTGGAATTCTATGAGCAGGTGGTGGCGCGCTAC
>JBBQBL010000085.1:0-9919 GCA_038317805.1 Micropepsales bacterium | reverse complement strand
GACCGCACCAATCTGACTGTCAATGTGACGGAACAGTCCACCGCCTCGCTGTCGGTGGGCCTGGGCTATTCCACGACCACATCGCTGCTGGGCGAAGTCAGCTATACCGACTCCAACTGGTTCGGGCGCGCCCAGAGCCTGCGCATATCGCTGCAGGCGTCCTACATCACCAAGCAGGCGCAGTTCAGCTTCACCGAACCCTATTTCCTGGACCGCGAACTGGCGGCGGGTTTCGACCTCTATCAAACCCAGACCAACTTCGACCAGGCGACCTATCAGAGCGACACCACCGCGGCGGTGCTGCGCATGGGCTTCCCGATTTCCGAATATAGTTCGGTGTCGCTGAACTACACCTATCAGATCCAGGAAGTGCGGCCCTACGCCGGCGCGCCGCTGGACGTGCAGCTGGCCGCCGGTTCGCTGTACGGCTCGTCCTTCGGCTTTACCTACGCCTATAACGACCTGGACGATATCCGCAAACCGACCAACGGCTCGAGCTTCTCTTTCTCGCAGAGTTTTTCGGGCTTTGGCGGCAACCTGAAATACATCCAGACCGGCGCGACCGCCGCCACCTATGCGCCGCTATTCGATGGCGCGATCATTTCCAGCCTGATCGGCCGCTTCGGCTACATCACCGGCTATGACGGCTCACTGGTGCCGTTCAACGACCGTTTCTTCGACGGCGGCGACAGCTTCCGCGGTTTCGCCCTGGCCGGTGTCGGTCCGCGCGATATCGTTGCGCCTTCCAATACCGGCGCGCTGGGCGGCACGGTGCGCGCCATCGGCACGGCCGAGCTGCGCTTTCCGTCGCTCATACCGGAAAGCTACGGCATCGGGCTGGCCCTGTTCACCGATTTCGGCACCATGGGCCGGCTGGACAATCTGAGCGCCGGCCGTGTCTGCACCGGAACGCAATATTCCGGCGTCGGCACGTGCGTGAAGGACAATCTGGCCTTCCGCGGCACGGCCGGCGTCAGCGTGACCTGGAAGTCGCCCTTCGGCCCGGTCCAGATCGACCTTGGCCTGCCTTATGCCAAAACCAGTTACGATAGAGCCCAGGTCATCCACTTCAGCACTGCCACAGGATATTAAAATGAACTCAACTCTCCGCACACTCGCTTTCGCAGGCCTTGCGGCCTGCGCTCTTGTCACGCCGGTATTGGCCGATCCGCCCCAGCCCAAGATCGTGGTGATCGACCGCGCCGCGATCCTGCAATTCTCCAGGGTGGGCCAGGATATCGCCCGCCAGATGCAGGCCTATGCCAACCAGGCCAAGGCCGACCTGTCCGGCCAGGGCAAGTCGCTGCAGGCCGAGGAACGCACTTTGCAGCAGCAGGTGGCGATCCTGGCGCCCGACGTGAAGGCCAAGCGTCTTGCCGCCTTCCAGTCCAGGGCTCAGTCGCTGCAGGGCGCCGCCCAGCGCAAGGATGAACAACTCAAGGCTGCTTTCGCCCAGGCGCGCGGCGCCATGGAAGCGACCCTGGGGCCGATCCTGCAGCAGCTCATCAAGGAGCGTGGCGCCAACCTGGTGCTGGACAAGCAGGCGGTGGTGTATGCCAACGCCAGCGGCTTCGACATCACCGGCGACGCCATCAACCGGCTGAACCAGAAAATGCCGGGCTTCAAGGTGAACATGAACGCGCCGCCGCTCACGCCCAAGAAGAAATAGGCAAAAGGCTCCCATGGCCGATCCCCGCTTTTTCGAAAATCTTGGGCCGTTCACGCTGGCGCAGATTTGCGAAAAGGCCGGGATCGTTCTTCCCGCCGGAGCTGACGGGTCGCGCAGTATCAGCGACCTGGCGGACCTGAGCGGCGCGGGGCCGCAGCATCTGGCTTTTTTTTCCGGCGCCGCACCTCTGCGGGAGGCCTTTGCGGCGTCGCAGGCTGGCGCCTGCCTGGTGCCGCCGCTGTCCTCCATCAAGGGCGGCAAGCGGCCCGAGGCACCCGTCGGCATGGTGGTGCTGGAAAGCGCCGCCGTTGCCCAGGCCTTCGCCACCATTGCGGCGATGTTTTACCCCGATCATTCCCAGCCGGACTGGCAGCAGAAAGACGCCATCTCGCTCGAGGCGCGCATCGGCAAGGGTGTCCAAATCGCGCCCGGCGTGGTGATCGGCGCGGGTGCGGAAATCGGCGACGGCACAAGGCTGGGGCCCGGCACGGTGATCGGGCCCGGCGTCGCCATCGGGCGCAATTGCGAGATCGGCGCCCTGGTCACCATCAGCCATGCCTATGTCGGCGACCGTGTTGTCATCCTGCCGGGCGCCCATATCGGCCAGCCGGGCTTCGGCTTCACCACCAACGGCCATGACTATCTGAAGGTGCCGCAGCTGGGCCGCGTCATCGTGCAGGACGGTGTCGAGATCGGATCGTCCACCACCATCGACCGCGGCGCCTTGGGCGACACGGTGATCGGTGAAGGCTCCAAGCTCGATAACCTGATCATGATCGCCCACAATTGCCAGATCGGCCGCCATTGCGTGATAGCCGGCCAGACCGGCCTGGCGGGCAGCGTGGTGCTGGAGGATGGCGTGGTGCTGGCCGGCCAGGTGGGACTGGGCGACCATAGCCGCGTGGGTTCGCGCGCACGGATGGGTGCGCGGTCGGGGACCGGTTCGGCCATCCTGCTCGAAGGCGGCGTGGATTATGGCGGGGCGCCCGCGAAACCTGTAAGAGAATGGGCCAGGGAGATTCACGCGCTGGCGCGCCTGGCGCGAGGCCCGCGAAAACAGGGCAAAGATGACTGATACCGCCATACTGGACGTCGAGCAGATCAAGAAGCTGCTGCCGCACCGCGCCCCGATGCTGCTGGTGGAGAAGCTGGCCGATATCGTGCCGCTGGAAAGCGCCACCGGCTACAAGGCGGTCAGCATCAACGAACCTTTTTTCATGGGCCATTTTCCCGAGCGGGCTTTGATGCCCGGTGTCCTGATCGTGGAAGCCATGGCCCAGACGGCGGGCGCGCTGGTGGTGCACAGCCTGACCGGCAAGACCACGTCGTCGGTCTATTTCCTGACCATCGACAATGCGCGGTTCAGGAAGCCCGTGGTGCCGGGCGATCTGCTGCGCATGCCGGTCAAGAAGCTGCGCCAGCGGGGCCCTGTGTGGAAATTCGAAGGCAAGGCCTTTGTCGGTGACGATCTCTGCGCCGAGGCGGAGTTCAGCGCCATGATCCATGACGGCACCGGATGACGGTCCACCCCACCGCAGTGGTGGAAGACGGCGCCGTGCTGGGCGCGGATGTCGCCATCGGTCCCTTCTGCCATGTCGGTCCGTGCGCGGTGCTGGAGGACGGCGTGCGCCTGCGCAGCCATGTTTCGGTTACCGGCATCACCCGCATCGGCAAGGGCTGCGATGTCTATCCCGGCGCGGTGCTGGGCGGCGACGGACAGATCCGCAACAACACATTTACCGAAGGACGCCTTGAAATCGGCGCCAACTGCGTGCTGCGCGAGATGGTGTCCATGAATGTGGGCAGCCTGAAGGGCGGCGGCCTGACACAGGTGGGCGCGAATGGCTACTTCATGGCCAACTCTCATGTCGGCCATGACTGCAAGGTGGGAGATGGCGTGACCTTCGCCAATTCGGTGGCGCTGGGCGGGCATGTGGAAATCGGCGACGGCGTGATCTTTGGCGGCCTGGCGGCGGTGCAGCAGTTCTGCCGGGTGGGCAAGGGCGCCATGGTGGGCGGGTTGACCGGGGTCAATCGCGATATCATTCCCTACGCGATGGCATTTGGCGATCATGTCGAGCTGGCAGGACTGAATTTGATCGGGCTGAAGCGTCGGGGTCTGCCCCGCGACACCATCAATGCCATGCGCGCGACGTTTCGCTCGGTATTCTATGGATCGGCCGGCGGCATGGCGGAGCGGGCCCGCGCCGCCAAGGCGCGGTTCCCCGGCGTGGCGGAAGTGGCCGAGATCGCTGATTTCATCCTGGCGGACGCCAAACAGGAATTGTGCCTGGCGCGCCGCCGCGGAGACGCGGCGTGAGTGCGTTGGGGCTGATCGCAGGCGGCGGCGAATTGCCCCGCGCAGTGGCGCAGGCTGTGCGTGCGGCGGGCCGCGACGTATTTGTGGTGCCGCTGGTCGGCAGCGTTACCGAAGACTGGGTGAAGGATTTCCCGCACGAGTTTCTTTCGCCGGGCGAGCCGGGCCGCATCGTCAAGGCGATGAAGAGCGCCGGGGTTTCGCAGGTTCTGCTGGCCGGCCGGGTGGACCGGCCGAAATTCTCCGAGATGAAGCTGGATGCCAAGGGCATGCTGCTGCTGCCCAAGGCGATTGCCGCCGCCAAAAAAGGCGACGACTCCCTGCTGCGTTTCATCGTCGGCATTTGCGAAGATGAAGGCTTTGCGGCGGTCAGCGTAGCCGAGGCCGCGCCCGCGCTGGTGGCGCCGGACGGGTTGCTCGGACGCGTTGCGCCGGACGGCGAGCACCAGGCCGATATTTTGAAGGCGTTCAAGATCGTGCATGCCCTGGGCGCGCTGGATGTGGGCCAAGCGGCCGTGGTGTGCGAAGGACTGGCGCTGGCGGTGGAAGCCGCTGAGGGCACCGACGCGATGCTGGCGCGGATACCGTCCTTGCGCGAAAGCCTGCGCGGCACGGCGGACAGGAAGCGCGGGGTGCTGGTCAAGGCGCTCAAGCCCACCCAGGACCGCAAGACGGATCTGCCGGTAGTCGGTGTGCAGACGGTGCGGAACGCGGCTGCCGCATTCCTCGCGGGCATTGCGCTGGAAGCGGGTGCTGCGTTGATCCTGGACAAGGCGGCGGTGGCGGCGGAAGCCGACCGACTGGGTCTGTTCGTCATCGGCCTCAAGCCGTGAACGCGGCGGACGCGTCCGCGGACGCGCATCAAAAAAAGATCACGCTTATGTTGGTGTGCGGCGAGCCGTCCGGTGACGCGCTGGGCGCGCAGCTGATGGCGGGCCTCAAGGCGTTGGCGCCGGGCCGCATCCGCTTTACCGGCGTGGGCGGGCCGGCGATGGCGCGCGAAGGGCTGGAAAGCCTTTATCCGCTGGATACAACCGCCGTGATGGGTCTGCGCGAAGTGGTGCCTGCCATTCCCGCCATCCTGCGGCGGGTAAAGCAGGCGGTGGAATTCGCGGTCGCAACCAGGCCCGATGCCGTGGTGGTGATCGACAGTCCCGATTTTACGCATCGCGTGGCGCGGGGCATCAAGAAACGCGACCCCTCCATTCGCACGGTGGATTATGTCGCCCCCCAGGTTTGGGCATCGCGCGCCTATCGCGCCAAGGCGATGGCGAGCTATTTCGATCTGGTGCTGGCGCTGTTTCCTTTCGAAGTGCCGTTCTTCGAGACGTTCGGGTTGAAGGCCGCCTTTGTGGGTCATCCGGTGATCGAACGCGCCGCCAAGGTCAGCGGCGGCGAGGCCTTGCGCGCGCGCCTTGGTATCGCACCGGATGCGCCGCTGCTGGCGCTGCTGCCGGGCAGCCGCACCAGCGAGATCCGGTTTATCCTGCCGGTGTTCCATGGCGCGGTGAGCATCCTGGCCGGTCTCATTCCGGGTCTGGTGACCCTATTGCCGACCGTGCCGCATGTGGCGAAGAAGGTCCGTGCTGGCACCGAGAACTGGCCCACGCCGCTGCACATCCTGGAAGGCGAGGCCGACAAGTATGCCGCTTTCGACGCCGCCGATGTGGCGCTGGCGGCATCCGGTACGGTGACCGCGGAGCTTGCGCTGGCCCATACCCCGATGGTGGTGGGCTATCGCGTCGGCGGGTTGACGTACTTTCTGTCCAAGTTCCTGATGACGGTAAAATACATCACCCTGATCAACATCCTGCTGGACCGCGAGGCTGTGCCCGAATTTCTACAGGGCCGCGCCACGCCGGAGAATTTGGCGCTGGCGGTGGGCAAGCTGTTCAGCGATGAAAGCGCGCGCGACACGCAGATCGAAGCCATGAAAGACTTCGGGCGGCTGCTGGGCGAGGGGGATGAACCCCCGTCCCGGCGCGCCGCCCGTGTTCTGCTCGACTTTGTCGAAAAGAAATAACTAGGTCCGCTTACCCATCGGCACATAGGCGCGCTCGGTCGGGCCGGTATAGACCTGACGCGGACGGCCGATCTTCTGATGCGGGTCTTCCAGCATTTCCTTCCACTGCGCGATCCAGCCCACGGTACGGGCCAGGGCGAACAACACGGTGAACATGGAGGTGGGGAAACCCAGCGCCTTCAAGGTGATGCCGGAATAGAAGTCGATATTGGGGTAAAGCTTTTTCTCGATGAAATAGGGATCGGTCAGCGCCACCTTTTCCAGCTCGATCGCCACCTTCAGCAGCGGATCGTCGTGCAGGCCCAGTTCGTCCAGCACCGCATGGGCCTGGACCTGCATCGCCTTGGCGCGCGGATCGTAGTTCTTGTAGACGCGGTGGCCAAATCCCATCAGGCGGAAGCCGCTGGTCTTGTCCTTGGCCTTGGCGACGTATTCGGGAATGCGGTCCACGGTGCCGATTTCTTCCAGCATCTTCAGCGCCGCTTCATTGGCGCCGCCATGCGCGGGTCCCCACAGGCAGGCGATGCCGGCCGCGATGCAGGCAAACGGATTGGCGCCCGAGGAACCCGCCAGGCGCACGGTCGAGGTCGAAGCGTTTTGTTCGTGATCGGCATGCAGAATGAAGATGGTGTCCAGCGCCTTGGAGAGCACCTTGTTGACCTTGTAGTCCTCGGCCGGGACCGAAAAGCACATGCGCAGGAAATTGTCGGTGAAGGACAGTTCGTTGCGGGGATACACGAAGGGCTGGCCGACATGGTATTTGTACGCCATGGCCGCAATGGTCGGCATCTTGGCGATCAGCCGGTGGCTGGCGATCTCGCGCTGGCGCGGATCGTTAATGTCGGTGGAGTCGTGATAGAAGGCCGCCATCGCCCCGACCACGCCGCACATGATCGCCATGGGGTGGGCATCGCGGCGGAAGCCGCGGAAGAATGTCGCAAGCTGTTCGTGCACCATGGTGTGGTGCGTGATGGCGTAAGTGAACTTATCCATCTGGCTCTTGGTCGGCAGTTCGCCGTACAGCAGCAGGTAGCAGCTTTCCAGGAAGCTGGAATGCTCCGCCAAATCGCCGATGGAATAGCCGCGATACTGCAGAACGCCCTTGTCGCCATCGATGAAGGTGATATTGGATTCGGTCGAGGCGGTGGAGGTGAAGCCCGGATCGTAGGTGAACACGTCCACCTGGTCGTAGAGCTTGCGGATGTCGATGGCGTGCGGACCCTGGGTGCCGCTGTAAACTTGGAATTCGAACTCCTTGCCCTCGTAAGTGAGCTTGGCTTTGCCTTCCGGCTTGATCTTGCTTTCGCGCATCGTGAAATCCCCATTTCCCGTTTTCTTGCGGTGCAATATGACGGGCTTTTATGGCCTCGTCACCTGCCTTGGATGGAACCGGCGACTATTTCATTAACCGGCGTAAGCCCTTAATCGAATAAGGGATTCTTCGCGGCCTAACAGCGCCAACATTTCAAATAGGGGGGGCGAAGAGGCCTTCCCGGTCAGCGCGGCGCGCAGGGGCTGGGCGACCTGGCCCAGCTTCACGCCGGTGGCTTCGGCATGGGCCCGGGCGGCCGCTTCCAAGGCGGCGCCGGTCCAGTCGGTGGCCTCCAGCGCCGGCAGCGCGGCGGCCAGGGCGGCGCGTGCTTCGGGTGTCAGCAGCTTTTCCGCCGCCGCATCCAGGGTGCGCGGCCCGTCGGTGAACAGGAACTCGGCGCCCTGGATCAGTTCGACCAGGGTCTTGGCGCGTTCCTTAAGCGACGGCATGGCGCTTTCCAGGCGCTGGCGCGCGGTCATGGACAAAGTGCGCTTTTCGCGGGCCAGGAACGCGGTGACTTCCGCCACCATCGTCGTGTCGGCGGTTTCGCGGATGTAATGGCCGTTGAGATTGTCCAGCTTCTTGTAATCCATCCGCGCGGCGCTCTTGCCGATGGATTCAAAGTTGAACCATTCGATGGCCTGGGCGGTGGTGATGATCTCGTCATCGCCATGGCTCCAGCCCAGTCGCAGCAGGTAGTTGCGCATGGTTTCGGGCAGGTAGCCCATGTCGCGAGACGCTTCCACCGCCAGCGCGCCGTGGCGCTTGGACAGCTTGGCGCCGTCCGGGCCGTTGATCAGGGGCAGGTGGCCATAGGTTGGAATGGCCGCGCCCATCGCCTCGATAAGCTGCAACTGCCGTGCGGCGTTGTTCAGGTGATCGGCGCCGCGAATGACATGGGTCACGCCCATGTCGGCATCGTCCACGACCACCGCCAGCATGTAGGTCGGGGTGCCGTCGGACCGCAGCAGCACCATGTCGTCCAGCTGGGTGTTCTCGAAACGCACATCGCCCAGCACCACGTCATGGACGATGGTCTCGCCGGTCTGGCGCGCCTTCAGCCGCACCACCGAGGGCTTTCCCTCTTCGGCGGGGCCCGCCTGCTTGTCACGCCAGCGGCCGTCATAGCGCATGGGCTTGCCGGCGGCTTTCTGTTCCTCGCGCATAGCGGTCAGTTCTTCGGCGGTGGCATAGCAGCGATAGGCCTTGCCTTCGGCCAGCAGCTTTTCGGCGACTTCGCGGTGTCGCGGCGCGCGGGCGAACTGGTAGGTGACCTCGCCGTCCCAATCCAGGCCCATCCAGGTCATGCCGTTCAGGATGGCGTCCACCGCTTCGGGGGTGGAGCGTTCGCGGTCGGTATCCTCGATGCGCAAAAGGAACGTGCCGCCGGTGTGGCGGGCATAGAGCCAGTTGAACAGGGCGGTGCGGGCGCCGCCGATATGCAGCATGCCGGTGGGAGAGGGCGCAAAGCGCAGGACAGGTTTTGGGTTTTCGGCCATGATGGACAGGGACTTACGGCAGGCTGGGGAGCTTGGCAAACACCTTTCTGATGGCGGAACGGGACCGTTGGCCCTTGTGGCTGGCGGTGGCGCTGGGCGCAGGCGCGGCGGCCTATTTGGCGCTGCCGGCCGAGCCGCCCGTGGCGCTGGGCTGGGCGGCGCTGGCCCTGGGCCTGGGTGCTGCTGCCGTCACCATCAAATGGCATTGGCGGCTGGGGTTGGTGGCGGCGTTGCTGCTGGGCTTCGGCCTGGCCAAGCTGCGCGAGGCGGCCGTCGCGACGCCGGTGCTGGATCAGCCGAAAGTGGCGCATCTAACGGCGCGCATCGCCAGCCTGGAGCCGCGCGAGAAGGGCGTACGGGTAATATTGGACGAAGTGCGCTCCGGCGCGCTGCCATCGCCGCCGCGCCGCATCCGGGTGGCGTTGCGGGTGGGTGGAGGTGATTTTCGTCCAGGCCAGTGGCTCAGCTTGACCGCGCGGCTGGATACGCCGCCCGCCCCCAGCGAACCGGGCGCCAACGACCTGGGCCGCAGCCTGTACTTCCAATCCATCGGGGCGGTGGGGTTTGCCTATGGCAAGGCGCACGCAATCGTGCCGGCTACGCCGGTGAGTTTCGGGCAACGCATCGGCGCCGCCATAGAGAATTTGCGCCTGATGATGACGCGACGGATTCAGGCGGCGTTGCCGGGCAGCACGGGCGGCATCGCATCCGCCCTGATCACCGGCGAGCGCGGCGGCATCAGCGACGAAGACGAAGAAGCGCTGCGCGATGCGGGCCTGGCGCATGTGCTGGCCATCGCGGGCCTGCACATGGCGCTGGTGGGCGGCGGCATTTTCTGGCTGCTGCGTGCGGTGCTGGCTGCAGTCCCGGCATTGGCGCTGCATTACCCGATCAAGAAGTGGGCGGCAGTTGGCGCGCTGGCAGCGGGAAGCTTCTATCTGGTGGCCAGCGGGGCTGCGCCCTCATCGGTGCGCGCTTTTGTCATGCTGGCCTGCGTGATGGTGGCGGTGCTGCTGGACCGGCCCGCCTTGTCGATGCGCAGCCTGGCGCTGGCGGCGGCGATCCTTTTGGTGCTGCGACCCGAAGCCATCGCGCAGGC
>JBBQBL010000084.1:0-10384 GCA_038317805.1 Micropepsales bacterium | reverse complement strand
GGGCGTGGCCGGAAAGTCCTTGTTTTTTATCGGTAAATCCGGCCCCGGCGCGGTGCTGAAAGGGCCCGATCCATTGACTTCCCGCTGCCCGAATTTAGTATAGAAAATGAGAGGCCATGTGAAGCCTTAAGGGCACGCAATCACGGCTTCCCATGCCCCAATAACGGGTCAGGAAAACAAGGGGCGGGACGGCGCATGCAACCGACGCGGACACGTTATTGGGTCGTAGCCTTCGCGCTCTCCTTGGCCATGATCATGTACATCCAGCGCGTGGCGATCAGCCAGGCGATCGTGCCGATCTCGGCCGACCTGCATCTGGACAAGCGCCAGACCGGCCTGGTGCTGGGCGCCTTCGGCCTGTCCTATGCGCTGTTCGAAATTCCCATGGGCCTGCTGGGCGACAAGCTGGGCGTGCGCTGGGTCCTGAGCCAACTGGTGTTGATCTGGTCTTTGTTCACCGCCATGACCGGCGCGGTGTGGAATCTGACCTCGCTGTGGATCATGCGCTTCCTGTTTGGCGCGGGCGAAGCAGGATGCTTCCCCAACCTGACGCGCATGTTGTCGGCCTGGCTGCCGCTTTCCGAAAGAGTGAAGGCACAGGCGATCATGTGGGCCTTCGGCCGCTGGGGCGGGGCGCTGGCGCCGCCGGTCGCGGCGTTCGTGATCTATCATTTCGGCTGGCGCTGGGGCTTTGTCGCGCTGGCTCTGCTGGGCGTGGTGTGGGTCGGCGCCTTCCTGCCCTGGTTCCGCAACGATCCAGCCGAGCACAAGGGCGTCAACAAGGAAGAGTTGGCGATGCTGGAGAGCAGCCGCGCCCTGGTGCTGCACGATCACGGCATGCCCTGGTACAAGCTGCTTATGCAGCGGGACATCTTCTTCCTGGGGCTGCAATATTTCGGCTTTTCCTACACTTGGTATTTCTACGTCACCTGGCTGCCGACCTGGCTGCAAAAGGCCAAGGGCCTGCCGCCGGCGCAGGCTGCGATCTACGCCATGATCCCGCTGGCCTGCGGCGGCATCGGCTCCATCGTGTCGGGCTTCCTGCCCCTTTCGATTCCGCGCAAATGGGTGGCGATCGGCGGCTTCTTCTCCACCGCCGCGATCATCTTCATCCTGCCCGGCGTCGATGACATCGTGCTGGCGATGGCGCTGATGGGCCTGGCCAGCTTCGCCAGCGACCTGACCATGCCGATCAGCTGGAACACCTGCGTGGAGATCGGCAAGCAGTACACCGCCACGGTATCCTCGACCATGAACATGCTGGGCAACTTTGCCGGCTTCGTGGCGCCGGTTGTGTTCGGCGAAATCTTGCAGGACTCGGGCAACAACTGGGCGATGGTGATGTACACCATGGCGGCCGCGGCGATCGTTTCCGGCACCTGCTGGTTCTTCCTCGAGCCCGACGCCAAGCGCTGATTTCACTTTCAAAGAAGGCATGAACTATGAAGATTGATCTGACGGGCAGGACGGCGGTGATCGTGGGCGGCTCGGGCGGCCTGGGCGAAGCCATGGCGCATACCCTGTCGGGCGCCGGCGCGAAGATCGCGCTGGTCGGGCGCAACCAGGCCAAGCTGGACAAGGTGTCCGGCGAACTGAAAGCCAAGGGTGCTGACGTAGCGGGCTTCAATGCCGACATGACCAGCGAAAGCGACGTCAAGCGGCTGGCCGCCGAGGTCAACGCCAAGTTCAAGAACCCGCAGATCCTGATCAACAGCGCCGGCATCAACATCCGCAAGAGCGTGACCGAATTCACACTGAAGGAATGGACCAGCGTGGTGGATTCCAGCCTGGTCACCACCTTCCTGGCTTGCAACGCTTTCGTGCCCGGCATGAAGGGCACCGGCTATGGCCGCATCCTGAACCTGTCCTCGATCATGGCGCATATCTCGCTGCCGGGCCGCACCGCCTATTCGTCGGGCAAGGCGGGCCTCCTGGGCTTCACCAAGTCGCTGGCGCTGGAACTGGCGGGCGAGGGCATTACCGTGAACGCGATTTCGCCCGGCCCCTTCCATACCGAGATGAACCTGCCGGTGATCAATGATCCGGAAGCCAACAAGCTGTTCCTGACCAAGCTGCCAGTGGGCCGCTGGGGCAAGGTGGAAGAGATCGGGGCGCTGGCCTGCTATCTGTGCAGCGACCTGGCGGGCTTTGTCACCGGCACCGACATCCTGATTGATGGCGGCTGGACCGCCGCATAACAGAAATAACCGGGAGAGACGCATGACGACGCGGCGTGACGTGATGCTGGGAGGCGCCGCGCTGGCGGCTGCTTCCGCGATGCCGGCTTTCGGTGCTGCCTCTTCTAATCAAATGAGGCCCCAATCGCCGCTGGGCGTCGCCCAGACCGCGCTGGGGCACTATTTCCGCAAACAGCGCGGCGACAATCCCAACGTTCGCGGCCCCGCCGATCCCATCGCCACCGTGGATTATGTCCGTTCGCTGGGCGCCGGCGGCGTCCAGATGGCCATCCCGCTGGACACCGACATCAAGAAACTGCGCAAGCGCCTGGACCATCACAAGATGTTCTTCGAAGGCGATATCCGCCTGATCGACAAGCCGGGCGACGACACCGCGGCGTTCGAAAAAGGCTTGCGCATGTACAAGGAACTGGGTGCACCGGTGGTGCGCACGGTCTGCTTTGTCGGCCGCCGCTACGAGAATTTCTCCACCCTGCAGCAATACAAGGATTGGAAGGCCAACGTCCTGGCGGTGCTGGATGTCTGCGTGCCGATCGCCGATCGTGTCGGCATTCCCCTCGCCATGGAAAACCACAAGGACCGGGTGGTGGATGAAGAGGTCGAGGTCCTGAAGAAATATTCCAGCGCCAATTTCGGCGCGCTGGTGGACTTCGGCAACAACATCTCCATGTGCGATGACCCGGTGGATGTCATCAACAAGCTGGCGCCCTATGTGAAGTCCTGCCACATGAAGGACATGGCGGTGCAAAATTACGCCGACGGTTTCCTGATGTCGGAAGTGCTGTTTGAAGATGGTTTCCTGGACATTCCGGCCATGTGGGCGGTGCTGAAGAAAGCCAATCCCAAACTGCTGCCCATGCATGAGCTGATCACCCGCGATCCGCTCAAGGTGCCGGTGCTGACCGACAAGTATTGGGTCACCTGGCCGGACCGCAGCGGCAAGTACCTGGCCGATACCATCCGGCTGGTGAACACCAACGCCAGCAAGAAGCCGGTGCCGGTGATCAGCACGCTATCGCAGGACGATCAGTTCAAGGCAGAGGAAAGCAACAATATCCGTTGTTTTGAATGGGCGAAGAAGACACTGGTCTAACGGATCGTAAAGTGCATCACCGTCGCTGACGTAAACGTCTCGCCCGGCTTCAGCAGGGTGGACGGGAATTGCGGCTTGTTGGGGCTATCGGGGAAATGCTGGGTTTCCAGCGCCAGCCCATCGGTCGCCCGGATGGTGGTGCCCGCGGCGCTGACCACCCCGCCATTCAGATTGTTCGACGAATAAACCTGTACCCCCGGCTCGGTGGTAAGCAGCTCCAGGGTGCGGCCGCTGACCGGATCGGTGATCCGCGCCGCCAGTGCCAGCGCGCCGGGCTTTGATTTGCGCAGCACGTAATTGTGGTCATAGCCGCGCCCGATCAGCATCTGCGGATCGGTGGAGCGGATGTTCTTGCCGATGGGCGTGGGCTCGCGGAAGTCGAACGGCGTGCCCGCGACATTGGTGAATTCGCCGGTCGGCACCTGGAACGCGTCTGTCGGGGTCACCTGGTCAGCCATGATGGTCATGACCTGGTTCTCGACATTGCCCGACCCATTGCCCGCCAGATTGAAATAGGTGTGGTTGGTGATGTTGAACACCGTCGTCTTGTCGGTGACCGCCTTGTATTCCATCTTGAAGTCGTTGCTGTCGGTCAGCGTGTAGGTGAGGTCCAGCGTCACCTTGCCGGGAAAGCCCTGGTCGCCATCAGGCGACACCAGCCGCAAGGTTACGCCGGCGTCACCGGCATGGCTGAAGGTGCGTACGGTCTCCAGCACGCGCCGGCTATAGGGCGGCGGCCCGCCATGCAGGGTCACGCCATTGGGATTCTGCGCCAGCGGGTAATGCTTGCCCTCGATGGTCACGCCATGGCCGATGCGGTTGGCATAGCGGCCGGTCAGCGCGCTCAACGGGCCGCTGGCCTCGATGGCGGCCAAATCCTTCTGGCACAGGATGACGTTGGCCAGCTTGCCATTGCGGTCCGGCGCCTCCACCGAACAGACGATGCCGCCATAATCCAAGACCTGGGCACGCAGCCCGTGGCTGTTGGTCAGGGTAAAGATGTGGACGGGGATGCCGTCCTTGGTGGTGCCGAAAGGGGCGGTATCCACGGTGCCCGCCTGTGCCTGTGTCATAAGGCCCATGAAAACAGCGATAACGCCTGTTTGTACACGCATTTTTCCCCCATTTTCGCCCGGTTTCGGCTGGGCTTTGGCGTCCGACACTATAGTATCCGGCGCACAAAAAAACGCCCCTGCAAGGGGCCGGAATTGGGGCTCGGCGCCGGCAGGACAGCGCCTTTTTCCAGGTTTGAGGATCGTATGACGAGTGTTGTGAAGCCGTTGATCGTGGTGATGGGCGTGGCCGGTTCGGGCAAGACCACCATTGCCAGCGGATTGGCGGAACATCTGGGCGTGCCCTTTGTCGAGGGCGATTCCCTGCATCCCATCGCCAACGTCAAGAAGATGTCGGCCGGCATTCCCCTGACCGACGACGACCGCTGGCCCTGGCTGGAAGCCATCGGCGCGCGCATGGAAGTGGAACGCGATACCGGCCATGGCGTGGTGGTGTCCTGCTCGGCGCTCAAGCATGTCTATCGCGATTGCCTGCGCAAACAGGTTCACGGCAAGGTGCATTTCATCCTGCTGGACGGCTCGCGCGAGCTGATCGGCGACCGCATGAAGAAGCGCAAGGGGCACTTCATGCCGCCGGCGCTGCTGGACAGCCAGTTCGCCACGCTGGAAAAGCCCACCGCCGACGAAGATGCGGTGATCCTGGACATTTCCCATACCGTGCCGGTGCTGCTGGCGGAAGCCGCCCGCGCCCTGGTACCGGCGCCATAACCAAAAGGCCGAACGATGCGAAAGACACTTGCAGCTTTGCTTTTGGGTGTCGCCGCGCTGCCTGCGCTTGCGCAAAATAACCCAGGGGCGGACCTGCCGAAATTCCCCACCCCGCCGCCGCCGGTGACCGCCGAGAACAGCGTGATCGGTCCGGCCTATGCCGATCCGCCGGAAGCGACGGCGAATGTGGATGTGCCCCAGGGCGAGATCCGCGAATTCATCATGTACTCGGAAGACAGCAAAATCTATCCGGGCATCGTACGCGTCGGTCGCATGGAACGCGACGCACGCGGCAATTATGTCGTGCCGACGGGTGGGTTGTCGGCGCCGGGCCGCTATGAGCGCCATGTCTGGGTCTATATTCCGCGGCAGGTGAAGCCGAATGCGCCCGTCATGGTGGTGCAGGACGGCCATTCCTATGTGAAGCGCCTGGCCAACATCCTGGACAACATGATCGCGGCCAAGCGCCTGCCGGCGATGGTGGTGGTGCTGCCCGATTCCGGCGGCAACGACGCGCAAGGCTCGGAACGCGGCCTGGAATATGACGAAGTGTCGGGCCGCTATTCCGACTGGGTGGAAACAGAATTGCTGCCCGCCGTGACCAGGAATTACGGCGTGACCTTCACATCCGATCCGGAAGGCCGCGCCACCATGGGCGGTTCTTCGGGTGCGGCGGCCGCGTTCACGATGGCCTGGTTCCATCCCGAGCGGTATCACAAGGTGCTTTCCTATTCGGGCACCTTCGTGAACCAGGCCTGGCCGCCAGATCCCAAGACACCGCGCGGCGCCTGGGAATACCACGCCACCATCCTGCCCAAGGCGGCGAAGAAGCCGATCCGCATCTGGATGGAAGTGGGCGAAAAGGACAACCGTTTCGATAATGCCGAAGAGACCTGGCACAATTGGCCGCTGGCCAACAACCGCATGGCGGCGGTGCTGAAGAAAAAGGGTTATGACTATCGCTATGTCTTTGCGCTGGGCGCCGGGCATGTCGATGGCCGTGTCGTCATGCAGACCCTGCCGTCGGCGCTGGAGTGGCTGTGGCGCGATTATCCAAAATAAAAAGCGAACGGGGACGAAACATGAAACACGCATTTGCCTTACTGGCGCTTCTGGCCGCCGCGCCCGCACTGGCGCAATCCGCTGCCGATCTGCCCAAGTTTCCCACGCCGCCGCCCACGGTCACCGCCGAGAACAGCATCATCAAGGCGCCGTATGCCGATGCCCCGGAATACAAGGTTGATCCGTCGGTACCGCAGGGCGATATCCGCGAATTCATAATGTATTCGGAAGACAGCAAGATCTATTCGGGCATCGTGCGGATCGAGAATGAGATCAGCGCCAAGCGCGATCCTTACGGCAACCGCCTGCCGGCGCCGGAAGCGCAAGTCTCCAAGCCCGGCCGTTATGAGCGCCATGTCTGGGTCTATATCCCCAAGCAGGTGAAGCCGAACGCGCCCTTTATGGTGGTGCAGGACGGCCATGGCTATATCAACCGCATGGCGCCGGTGCTGGACAACATGATCGCTGCCCACCGCGTGCCGGCCATGATCATCGTGGCGCCCGATTCCGGCGGCAGCGATGCCCAGGGTTCGCAGCGCGGGCTGGAATACGACACCTTGTCGGACCGTTACTCCAACTGGGTGGAGCAGGAATTGCTGCCTGCCGTGTCCAAGAATTACGGCGTGACGTTCACATCTGACCCGGAAGGCCGCGCCACCATGGGCGGGTCATCCGGCGCTATCTGCGCCTGGACCATGGCCTGGTATCATCCTGAGCGGTACCACAAGGTGCTGAGCTATTCGGGCACCTTTGTGAACCAGGCTTCGCCGCAGGACCCCAGGACGCCGCGCGGCGGCTGGGAATATCACGCCACGATGATTCCCAAGGCCGCGAAGAAGCCGATCCGCATCTGGATGGAAGTCGGCGAAAAAGACCTGCACTTCGACGATCCGGAATCGACCTGGCACAACTGGCCGCTGGCCAACAACCGCATGGCGACGGTGCTGAAGAAGAAGGGCTACGACTACAAGTATGTCTTCGCCATGGACGCCAAGCATGTCGACAATGGCGTGGTACGCCAGACCTTGCCGTCGGCGCTGGAATGGCTGTGGCGGGATTATCCTAAGAGCTGAGTTTCTTCGCCCACCAGGCCGTGATGATCGGCACCGTCAGCATGGTGACCACCACGCTGGCGGCGACCAGCACGGTGGCGTAGGGCGCGGCCTTGGCGTAGGCCGGATTGGCAGCGGCAACCAATGCGGGCACTGCCGCGGCGGTGGCGGCGGCGGCAAGACCGGCTAATCCTTTTCCGCCGCTGATGCGGTCGGCCAGAAACATCACGGTGCAGGAAATCACCAGCACCACCACGCCCAGCGCCAATCCCAGCAATCCTGCGCGCCACACGGCTGTGAGATTCAATCCCGCACCGATGGCGAAGGCGAAGAAGGGGATCAGCGCCGGCGCGGCCTTGCCCAGGAACTCGCGCATCTCGCGGTCCAGGTTACCCAGCAACATGCCGACGCACAGCGGCAGGATCGCGCCCAGCAAGGTCTGCCACGGAAACGCCAGCAGCCCACCCAACGTCATCATGGTGATGAAGGGACCGGATTCCAGCGACATGACCGAATAGGCGCCCACATCCTTTGGCGCGCCATAGCGGCCCATCAGCGCCATGTAGAGGCCGCCATTGGTGTCGTTGATCGCCACCACCACCGCCAGGGTCGAAAGCCCCGCCAGCATGCCGGTCTCGATTGGCTCGGTTCCCAGCACCCGTCCCAGGATCAGCGCCGCCACCACGCCCATCCCCACCTTGGCCGCCAGCAGCACCCCGCCCTTGCCCGCCACCTGGGGCAGGGTCTCGAACGGGATGGTGGCGCCCATGCAGACATAGAAGACCGCCAGGATGGGCAGGGCGCCGGTGAACAGCGCCCCGGTAAAGGAGCCGAAGAACTGCCCCGCCCCCGGCGCAAAGGTGGCGATCAGGGCCCCCAGGGTCAGAGGCACGATCACCATGCCGCCGGGGATGGCCTCGAGGCCGCGCTTTATCGGAATGCCCATTTTTCCCCCATTTTTCCGGCAGCTTACCGGTCTGCATGTGCGTGCAATAGTGCATAAATACAACCTGTGGTTATGGCCTCGCGCCGTGTGCTTGCCGGGCCGTTAACCGGGGAAAAAGGCCTGCCACCGTACATTTCCCACGTCAGCCGGGGATCATGCCGTGGCCAAGCCGGGCCTTATCGCGCGTTCGCGCAACACCAGTCGTCTGCTTGCCAGGTATTCGGACACCTTCGGCGAAATGCAGCTGCGCAAGTACACCGAGCGCGCCATCCGCGCCGCCCGCGCCGAAGCAGAACTCAATCACCGCTCCAAGGCCACCTTTCTGTCGACCATGAGCCATGAGCTGCGCACGCCGCTCAACGCCATCATCGGATTCTCCGACCTGATCCGCCAGCCGGGCGCTACCACCCAGAGCGAGGCGGCTGACTATGCCGACCATATCGCCAATGCCGGCCGCCGCCTGCTGGAGGTGGTGTCCGATGTGATGGACATGTCCAAGCTGGAATCGGGGTCGCTGGCGCTGGACAAGCGCCCGCTGTTGCTCAGCGAAGTGCTGGAAAGCGCGCTGGAAAACACCAAAGTGCTGTTCGACGCCAAGCAACAGCCGGTGGATGTGCGCCTGGAGGCGAACCTTCCCGAGGTCAGCGGCGATTCCAAGCGCCTGCGCCAGCTCTTCACCAATCTTCTTTCCAATGCCAGCAAGTTCACCGCCGAAAAGGGCCGCATCCTGGTGATGGCCAAGGCCGTGAAGGACGGCAGCGTCACCATCGCCATCGCCGATACCGGCATTGGCATGACCCATGAACAGATCGTGATGGCGATGAAGCCCTTCGCCCAGGTCCAGGGCCATCTTGCCCGCACCCAGGAAGGCACCGGCCTTGGCCTGCCGCTGGCGATGGGCATCGTCAAGCTGCACGGCGGCAGTCTTTATCTCGACAGCCAGCCCGGGGCCGGCACCACTGCCATCGTCACCTTGCCGCGTGATGCGGCCTCTCTTTCCACGCCCCTGCCAGTCGGAAAAGTCGCATGACCCTGCACATCGAAAAACCGGTGGCCAAGCCCGCCGCTCCGCCCTTCTGCGAACGCCGCGGGTTGCCGGCCGCGCCGCCGATCCGCCTGGCCCATATCGTATCGGTCTCCGGCAGCCATGCCGTGGCCATCCTGGAACGCCAGGACGCCATCGCCGACAAGGCGCGCGTCCAGATCGGCGCCCTGATCAAGATCATCACCCCCGACGCCACGGTGATGGGCGTGGTCAGTGCCATCAGTGCGCCCATGCCGGCCGCTGAAGGCGAACCGCAGTCGCTGGGCCTGGTCGAAATCAACCTGGCCGGCGAGATCGTGCCCGATCACAACCGCCGTCTCACCTTCCGCCGCGGCGTTTCCAGTCTGCCCAGCCTGGGCGATGCGGTCATGCTGGCCGACAAGCACGACTTGACCCGCGTCTATGCTCCCCCCCAGGCCGCCAGCGTCCAGATCGGCAGCCTGTTCCAGGACCCGACCGTGCCGGCGCGCCTTTTGGTGGACGATCTGCTGGCCAAGCATTTCCTGGTGGTGGGCTCGACCGGTTCGGGCAAGTCCTCGGCGGTGACCTGCATCCTGCAGGGGCTGCTGCACGAGCACAGCCACGCCCATATGCTGATCCTGGACATCCACAATGAATATTCCGCCGCGTTTGGCGGCCTGGTGGAGCCGATCAACCTGGACAATTTCAGCCTGCCCTTCTGGATGCTGGACTTCACCGAAATGGTGGCCGCCCTGGTCAGCAACGACACCCATCATGATGCCGAGGTGGAAATCCTGGCCGATGCGGTGGTCGTGGCCAAGAAGCGCTACAGCGAATCGGCGACGTCGCGTGCCGGCGCCTTGCGCCGCTCCGAAAGCCAGATGGTGATCACGGTCGACACGCCGACCCCGTTCCGCATGTCCGACGTCATGGCCTGGCTGGACGAACAGCTGGGCCGCCTGGAGCGTACCCAGTTCCTGTTGCCCTATCGCCGCCTCAAGGCGCGCATCGAGAGCCTGGCCACCGACCAGCGCTACAACTTCATGTTCGGCAGCCTGTCGGTGCAGGACACGATGGGCGATGTGCTGGCGCGGCTGTTCCGCGTGCCGTCCGAGGGCCGTCCCATCTCGGTGATCGACCTTTCCACCGTGCCGCCGGAAATCCTGGACGTGGTGATCTCGGTGATCTCGCGCCTGGCCTTCGATCTTGCGGTGTGGAGCAAGGGCGGGTTGCCCATGCTGCTGGT
>JBBQBL010000083.1:0-10384 GCA_038317805.1 Micropepsales bacterium | reverse complement strand
CGCTTCTTCACGCCCAGATCCGACAGGCCGATGATGGCGGCGGCATGCAGGGCCGCGTTCTTGGCACCCGCCTCGCCGATGGCAAATGTCGCCACCGGCACGCCGCCCGGCATCTGGGCGATGGACAGCAGCGAATCCAATCCCTTGAGGGCGCGGCTCTGCACCGGCACGCCCAGCACGGGCAAGGTGGTCATGGACGCCACCATGCCCGGCAGATGGGCCGCGCCGCCGGCGCCGGCGATGATGACCTTGATCCCGCGCGCCTCGGCTTCCTTGGCATAGGCCGCCATGCGGTCAGGCGTGCGATGGGCCGAGACGATCCCGGTTTCGTGCGGAACCTTCAGGGCCTCCAGCATATGGCTGGCGGCCTGCATGGTCGCCCAGTCGGACTGGCTGCCCATGATGATGCCGACAGAGGGGCGGCCCCCCGCGCGTCGCGCGGAATCTTTAAAGGAGGAAGCCTTGCTTCGGGTTGCCATAGGGATGCTCCAGCGAAGCGGCGCAGTATAGGCAGCAAAAAGCCCAAGGAAAGAGCCTGTTTAACCCCCGTTAACCATTCGGTGAGAAGGATAAACGCATTCTTAAACCAGGCTTGGGTAGCTTTGCCCAAGCCAGAAGGCGAATTCGCGATGAAAGTCGAACGCAACAGCCCCTCCCGGCCGGCACGCTCGGTGGCCCAGGCCGCCTATGCGCGCCGGGTCGAAGCGGCTGGCGGCCTTGGCGGCGTGGACGCGGTGATGCCGGCGGCCAGCGTGCTGGGCATCCCGGAAGCCGAATTCACCCCCAAGGTGCGCGACGCCATCATGGGTCTGATGGGCGAAGTGGACAATCTGCGCCGCGAGCTGATCCAGACCCGCGCCCGGCTGGAAGATGTTGAAAAGACCGCCGACCAGGACGGCATGCTGCCGCTGCTCAACCGCCGCGCCTTTGTGCGCGAGCTGACGCGCTATATCGCCTTCACCGGCCGCTACAACACGCCAGCCTCGCTGATCTATTTCGACCTCAATCACCTCAAGCGCACCAACGACACGCTGGGCCATGCCGCGGGCGATGCCGTGCTGTCGCACTTTGCCGATGTGCTGCAGGCGCATGTGCGCGACAGCGATTGCGTCGGACGGCTGGGCGGCGACGAGTTCGGCGTGCTGCTGAGCCATGCCAACCAGGAACAGGCCCTGAAGAAGGCCGACATCCTGGCGGCGGCGCTGGAAAATTCCCCCACCAGCTGGAACGGCCATTCCATTCCCGTCAGCTTTGCCTATGGCGCGTTCGAGCTGAAAGCGGGCGACAATCCCGACACCGCCATGGCGCGCGCCGACCAGGCGATGTACGCGCAGAAGAAGTCGCAGCGTAGCGCGGCGGAGTAGCTACCGCGCCACCTGATCCATTGTCTTGGCGACGGCATCGGCCTTTTCCATCTCCGGCGTGTAAGCCTCGACCTTCTGGACATTGCAGCTGCGTCCAAAGCCTTCGAAATCGACGTTGTGCAGGGACACCAGGCTGCCGCCCTTTTGCACGCAGGCCAGACGCGACTGTTCCATGGTCTGGAATCCCAATCGGCTGGTGTCGTCCAGGGCGCGGCAGCGGCCGGCAAAGCCGACCAGAAACTTTTGCTGGGAATGATCGGTAACGATCACCGAACGCTTGCCAAGCCGGGGCTGGAATGCGGCGGTCTGGGTGCGCTGCAGGCAGACCGGCGCGGCTGTGGCGGAAAGCGTGGAAAAAGCCAGAAACAGAAGGGCCGCGCTACGCATCGGGGAGATACGACAGTTCACCATCTACCTGAACATCCAGATAATGACGCATTTTCAAGTGCTTATATACTTTTATGATAAATATATTATAACCATTGCATAAATATATCCGTCATGGTGATATCCCTCCAACTAACGGAGGACCCGATGTCAGAACTTATCGATACCGTCATTGTGTTTACTGCACGCAGTCCCGAGCGGATTATCAGGGAAGGCGGATCACAAGCTTGGAAATTGAATCCTGCGCGAGCGAAGTCTTGCGAATGGCTTGTTTGCACACAAAATCGCCATCACCCTGACCACAATTTTTCAGACGCTACCGAACAGCATGGCACAGCGTTCATGGTCGCCAGAATTTCTGATGTGACTGATAGAACCGATTTTGGGCCAGGTGGTAGATGGAAAATTGCAATATCTGAGTACGCGATGGTTGAAGTACCCAACGCTTGGGGCCACGACAGAAACCCTGTCCGCTATTCGTCCTTAAAGAATCTCGGCATCGATCCTAATGCGCTGGACTTTCAGCCTATGCCCAAAGAAACGGACAGCGCGCAAACACATTCTTCCACAGCCCCAGCGAAGAGCTTATCGATAGAAGACGCCAAAAAAATGTTAGCCGTGACCTTTGGCGTCAAACCCGATGCAATCGAAATTACAATTCGGGGCTGACGCGGCGCGAGGGATTTTGTGACCTGAGCAGGAGCGTCGCGCGGAGCGTACGAATAGTACGTGAGCACGCGCGACGCACTCAGGGCGCAAAAGACCCGCGCCCCATCAAGCCATGGCTTTTTTGAGATTCTCGTCAACCTTGTCGAGGAAGCCTTCGGTGGTCAGCCACTTCTGATCGGGCCCGACCAGCAGCGCCAGATCCTTGGTCATGAAGCCCTGCTCCACCGTATCGACGCAGACCTTTTCCATGGCCAGCGCGAACTTGGCCAGCTTGTCATTGCCATCCAGCTTGGCGCGATGGGAAAGCCCGCGCGTCCAGGCGAAGATCGAGGCGATGGAGTTGGTCGAGGTGGACTTGCCCTTCTGATGCTCGCGGTAATGGCGCGTCACCGTGCCATGGGCGGCTTCGGCTTCCACCGTCTTGCCGTCCGGCGTGAACAGCACCGAGGTCATCAGGCCCAGCGAACCAAAGCCCTGCGCCACGGTGTCGGACTGCACGTCGCCGTCGTAATTCTTGCACGCCCAGACATAACCGCCGCTCCACTTGAGGGCACTGGCCACCATGTCGTCGATCAGGCGGTGTTCATAGGTGATGCCGGCCGCCTTGTACTTGTCGGCGAATTCCGCATCGAAGATTTCCTGGAACAGGTCCTTAAAGCGGCCGTCATAGGCCTTGAGGATGGTGTTCTTGGTCGACAGGTACAGCGGATACTTGCGCGCCAGCGCATAGTTCATCGAGGCGCGGGCGAATTCGCGGATGGATTCGTCCAGATTGTACATCGCCATGGCGACGCCGCCGCCCGGCGCCTTGAACACTTCATGCTCGATGGTCTTGCCGTCGTCGCCGACGAACTTGATCGACAAGGTGCCCTTGCCGGGGAACACGAAGTCGGTGGCCTTGTACTGGTCGCCAAAGGCATGACGGCCGACCACGATAGGCTGGGTCCAGCCCGGCACCAAGCGCGGCACGTTCTTGCAGATGATCGGTTCGCGGAAAATCACCCCGCCCAGGATGTTGCGGATGGTGCCGTTGGGCGACTTCCACATCTTCTTGAGCTTGAATTCCTCCACCCGCTGTTCGTCCGGGGTGATGGTGGCGCACTTCACGCCCACGCCATGCTTTTTGATCGCCTCGGCGGCCTCGATCGTGACCTTGTCGTCGGTCTTGTCGCGGTTTTCCATGGAAAGGTCGTAATAGTGCAGGTCGATGTCCAGATAGGGCAGGACCAGCTTCTTCTTGATCAGGTCCCAGATGATGCGGGTCATCTCGTCGCCGTCCAGTTCGACCACCGGATTGGCAACCTTGATCTTTTCCATGGGATATTTCCTCGAATTTTGGTGCGGGAGGGGATATAGCGGGGCGCAGTTAGCCCCGAAAAACCGCACCCGTCAAAGCGCCAAATGACCCCACCCGCCGTCATACTGTCCCACACCCAGATGGGCGAAAATGTCGGGTCCGCCGCCCGGGCGATGAAGAATTTCGGGCTGACGGACCTGCGCCTGATCGCTCCCAAGATGGAATGGCCCAACGACCGAGCCCAGATCCTGGCCAGCGGCGCGGGCGACATCCTGGAGCGCACCCGGATTTATGGCGATGCCAAGGCCGCGCTGGCCGATTGCCAACTGGTGCTGGCGACCACGGCGCGGGGCCGGGACGTGACGCGCGAAGTACTGACGGCGCAGGCGGCGGCACAGCGGCTGCGTCAAGCCTCGGATGCAGGCGTGAAGACCGCAATCCTGTTCGGCGGCGAGCGGGCCGGCTTGGACAATGACGAAATTTCGTTGTGCGACGCGCTGATCACCATTCCCACCGCGCCGCTGCCGCGGACCAAAGACACCGAGCTCAAGGCTTCATCCCTCAACCTCGGCCAGGCCGTCTTGCTGATGGGCTATGAATGGCTGAAATCGGCCGACACCACCCCATCTGTGCGCATCCGGGAGCGCATTGCGGTACCCGCCAGCCGCAAGGAACTGGTGGAGCTGTTCGAGCACCTGGAAAAGGAATTGGATGCCGCCGCATTCTTCTTCCCGGCCGAGAAACGGGGCGCCATGGTGCGCAACATCCGTGCCATGATATTGCGCTCCGGCCTGACTGATCAGCAGGCCCGCACCATCCGCGGCATGATCGTCGCGCTGGTGCGCAACAAATATAGAGGCCATCAGACGTGAGCGCCCTTCCTGTTATCGGTCTTGTCTTCATCACCGCACTGGCGATTGGCTTTGCGGTGGTGCCCTTGCTGCGGGCGAAAGACGTGAAGCGCCGCTGGCTGTGGCTGGGCGGCATCGCCGTCGCCATGATCGCCATCGGCGGCGGGGTTTATTTCGTGGTGGGCCGCCCGCACCTGGCGCAACGCGAGGCCGGCGGAATCAACACCCGCGAGATCAACGGACTTATTCCCTTTTTGATTCAGCGTGTGCACCAGCATCCCGAGGATGCGCGCGCCTGGCGCTATCTGGGCCAGGCCTATATGACCGCCAACGATCCGCGCAACGCCGCAAAAGCGCTGGCCAAGGTCATCGCCCTGACCGGCAAGGGCGATGCGCAGCTCGATGCCGCCTATGGTGAAGCGCTGGTGCTGGGCAGCGGCAGCGAAGTGCCGCAGGAGGCCGCCGATGCCTTTGCCAGCGCATTGGCGGCTGATCCGCGCAATCCGCCGGCGCGTTTTTACCTTGGCCTCTACAAGGCCACGCACAATGACCGGGCCGGCGCCATCGCGCTGTGGCAGAGCTTGCTCGCCGACACGCCAACCGGTGCGCCGTTGCACCAGTTGCTGGTGGACCGCATCGCGATGCTGACCTCCCAAGGACCCGGCGGCAAACCCGATCCCCGCGCCATGGTCGATATGCTGGCCTCGCGGCTGAAGGCCGATCCCAATGACGCGCTGGGCTGGGTGCGCCTGATGCGCGCCTATACGGTGCTGGGCGAAAAGGAAAAGGCCCTGCAGGCATTGGCCGATGCCCGCAAGGCCTTTCCGGATAACAAGGATGCCCAGACCGCTTTCACCACCGCGGCGAAAGCGCTGAAGCTTCAGTAGGGCATCTTGCGCTTGGTATAGAGCCGATCGGCCTGCGCGCGTTCTTCGGTCGTTGGCCCCATGCGCCGTCCCTGGTCGATCTCCTGCTGCGGCGTCGCGCCGGGAGGGCCGTTACCCAGCCACTGGATCTTGTGCTTCTTGGCCGCAAGACGAATGAGCTCCAGGTCTTCCTCAAGACGCTTGGATGCCGGCAGCGCCGCACGCTGGGCCGGCGTGAGGTCACCCCGGATTGCATCCCAGCCCAGATGGGACCAGCCATTGTCGGATGGACCGGGTTCGGCAAACGCCAGACCCTTCACCGCCATCAACTGTTCGGCCACCATTGCGGAACGGCGGTTTTCCAGCTTGAAACCCATCGAGATTTCGCCCTTGGGATTGTGCGGCCAGGTATCTGCCAGACGCAGATACTCAGCATTGCTGACGCCCCAGATATGGGAGGCGAAAGACTGGCTGCCCGCGCCGCGCACGCCTTCGATGGGAAGTTCTTCCACCCCGGGCCAGGTCCACTTGTAGCGCCCGCCCGCGATGGCGATTTCCGCCGCTTCCGGCGATTCCATTTCGCAGATCAGAACGCCATGCGCGCCGGCCGCCAGCGCCTGGGCAATCTGCCAGACATTGGCGCGCATCGAAGCGCCATCAAAACCCCAGGCCGGAAGGGTGACGAACACCATCGGGGTACGATGGCCCGACGGCGTCGGTCCGCCATCCACCAGGCCCTGCATGAAGTTGCGCAGGCCATCGAAGCTGAAGCTGTCATTCTCCATTTCGTAATTGATGGCATCGCACCAGGTCTTGGCCATGCGCTTGCCTTCTTCATAGGTGTCCGGCGCACCGGAAGGCCCATATTCGGCGTAAGCGACGACCTGATTGTCTTCCCACAGCTCGATCGCCTTGTTGATGCGGCGCGGCTTGTAGTTGGGATCGACGCTGGGAACCATCGGCAGGGTGCGCGCCCAGTTCGCCTTGAAGCCATAACCCTTGCTGGCGGTGCCGATATAATGCGGGCTGTCCAGCATGCTGCGGCCGGTGGCCTTTGGAACGCCGGGCGGATAGCCGCCTTCATTCGGGACTGACCCGCGCCCTTGCGCCAGCGCGCCGGTGGTGGCCGCGACGGCCCCAGCACTGACCATGCCGAAGCCTCTGAGAAAATCGCGCTTCTTGATGTTCTTGATGTCCATGACGTTCCTCTTTTTGTTTGAGGAAAGCCTGTCACTTCTTCGGCGCGCTGTCAGCCGCATTTATCCGCTGCGGTGCAGCACCAAGGCTGCGCACCAATTCCTCAAGCGCCTGCGCGGCGCGTTCCACCGCCGCGCCATCGCGGCCGCGCACCACCAACTGGGCGCCAAAGGGCTTGTCGGCGCCTTCGCGGTAGAAAGGATAAGAGCCGATGGAAACGTCTTTGTGCGCTTTCTGCACATCGGCCAGGCCCGGGGCGATGACGCCTTCGGGAACAGCGGCCTCCACCGTCACGCTCTGTACCGTCGGCCCGCGCGGCAGTTCCGGCGCCAGTGTCTCCAGCATGGCGCGCATCACCATCGGCACCCCGGCCATGACATAGACATTGCCGATATGAAATCCCGGCGCGCCCGACACGCTGTTGGCCACCAGCGCCGCACCTTCGGGGATGCGGGCCATGCGCTTGCGCATGTCGTTGAACTCGCCGGGCGGATAGCGCGCTTCCAGAAGCGCGTACGCGTCGGGGTGATAGCCGATGCCGACGCCGAATGCCTTGGCCACCGCATCGGCGGTGATGTCGTCATGGGTGGGGCCGATGCCGCCCGTAGTGAAGACAAAGTCATGCGCCCCGCGCAGGGCGTTCAGGGCGGCGGCGATCTCGCCCTCTTCATCGCCCACCACCCGCACCTCTTTCAGGTCGATGCCCAGCGCCGTCAGGAAGCGGGCGATATGGTTGGTATTGGTGTCCTGGGTGCGCCCCGACAGGATTTCGTCGCCGATCACCAGAACGGCCGCAGTTTTACTCATCAGGTTCCTGTTTGGTTTTCGCAGCAAGGGACCTTATATTGGCCCGGCATGACCATCGTACCCCAATCCGAAATTTTTGAGGCCGCCCGCAAGGCCCATTTCGCCGTCACCCTGCACCAGCCGGGCGATTTCGAGGGCATGCGCCGCGCCGGCCGGCTGGCAGCCGAGGTCCTGGACCTCCTGGTACCCATGGTCCAGCCCGGCGTGACCACCGAGGCCCTGGACAAAGTGGCCTATGATTACATCATCGCCCATGGCGCCATCCCGGCCTGCCTGGGCTATCGCGGCTATCGCCACACCGTCTGCACCTCCATCAATCATGTCGTGTGCCACGGCATCCCCAACGACAAGCCGCTGCGCGATGGCGACATCGTGAACATCGACGTCACCGTGATCCTGGACGGCTGGCATGGCGACACGTCCCGCATGTATCCGGTGGGCGAGGTGAAACGCAAAGCCGAGCGGCTGGTCGAAATCACGTATGAATCCATGATGCGCGGCATCGCGGCGGTAAAGCCCGGCGCCACCACCGGCGACATCGGTCATGCCATCCAGTCCTATGCCGAGGGCCAGGAGAAATGCGCCGTGGTGCGCGACTTTTGCGGTCACGGCCTGGGCAAGGTGTTTCATGCCCTGCCCAACATTGTCCATTACGGCAAGCCGGGCCACGGCATCGCGTTGAAGCCGGGCATGTTCTTCACCATCGAACCCATGATCAACCTGGGCGGCTATGGTGTGAAGGTGCTGGCCGATGGCTGGACCGCGGTGACCCGCGACCGCTCTCTGTCGGCGCAGTTCGAACATTCCTGCGGTGTGACCGAGACGGGCGTGGAGATTTTCACCCTGTCGCCCAAAGGCCTGGATAAACCGCCTTATCTCTGACGGGGACGGCGTGGGGGATTCTACCGACAACGGAACGGCCGGCCATCGCGAGCGGCTGCGCACGCGCTTCCTCAAGGGCGGCGCCGATGCCATGCCCGATTACGAATTGCTGGAACTGACCTTGTTCGCGGCGGTGCCGCGCCGCGACACCAAGCCCCTGGCTAAAGCCCTGCTGGCCCGCTTTGGCAGCTTTGCCGAAGTGATCGCCGCGCCGGCCGCGCGCCTGATGGAAATCAACGGCGTGGGGGAAAGCGTGGTGCAACAGCTGAAAATCGTGGAAGCCGCCGCCCATCGTTCGGCCAAAACCCAGGTGATCAACCGCCCGGCCTTGTCGTCCTGGACGGCGCTGCTGGATTACTGCACCGCCGCGATGGCGCGGGTGACGAACGAGGAATTCCGCGTGCTGTTCCTGGACCGCAAGAATGTGCTGATCGCCGATGAGGTGCAGAATCGCGGCACGGTGGACCACACGCCGGTCTATCCGCGCGAGATCGTCAAGCGCGCGCTGGAGCTGTCGGCGTCTTCCATCATCCTGGTGCACAATCATCCCAGCGGCGATCCCACGCCGTCCAAGGCCGACATCGCCATGACGCGCGAAGTGGTGACGGCGGCCAGGACTCTGGGGATCGCAGTGCATGATCACCTGGTGATCGGGCGCGGCGGTCATGCCAGCTTCAAGTCTTTGGGATTGTTATAGAAATCAGCGCTTTCGCGCGCACTTCATACAGGTTAGAAGCAACCGTAATCCGCAGTCGGTGCTTCCATGATCCCCCGCTATGCCCGCGAACAGATGGTTTCGATCTGGTCGCCCGAAACCAAATTCCGCATCTGGTTCGAGATCGAGGCGCACGCCACCGACAAGCTGGCCGAGCTGGGCGTGGTCCCGAAGGAAGCAGCCGCCAAGATCTGGGAAAAAGGCAAGAACGCCAAGTTCGACGTGGCGCGCATCGACGAGATCGAGCGCGAGGTCAAGCATGACGTCATCGCTTTCCTGACCCATCTGTCGGAAATCGTCGGTCCCGAAGCGCGCTTCGTGCACCAGGGCATGACGTCATCCGACGTGCTGGACACCTGCCTGAACGTGCAGCTGGCGCGCGCCGCCGATCTTCTGATCGCCGACACCGATGCGCTGCTGGCGGCGCTGAAGAAGCGCGCGATGGAATACAAGATGACGCCCACCATCGGGCGCAGCCACGGCATCCATGCCGAGCCCACCACCTTCGGCGTCAAGCTGGCCACCTATTATGCCGAGTTTACCCGTGCCCGCGCCCGGCTGGTAACGGCGCGCGCCGAGATTGCCACCTGCGCCATTTCCGGCGCGGTGGGCACCTTCGCCAATATTGATCCACTCGTCGAAGAACATGTCGCCAAGGCGATGGGTCTTTCCGTAGAGCCGGTATCGACACAGGTGATCCCGCGCGACCGCCATGCCGCCTATTTCGCGGCACTTGGTGTGGTCGCTTCGTCGCTGGAGCGGCTGGCGGTGGAAATCCGCCACTTGCAGCGCACCGAAGTGCTGGAAGCGGAGGAATATTTCTCGCCCGGCCAGAAAGGCTCGTCGGCGATGCCGCACAAGCGCAATCCGGTGCTGACCGAAAATGTCACGGGGCTTGCCCGCATGGTGCGTGCCTATGCCCTGCCCGCCATGGAGAATGTAGCGCTGTGGCATGAGCGCGACATCTCGCACTCCTCGGTCGAGCGCTATATCGGCCCCGACGCCACCATCACGCTCGACTTCGCGCTGGCCCGCATGACCGGCGTGGTCGAAAAGCTGCTGGTCTATCCCGAACGGATGCAGAAGAACCTGGATGCCACCCACGGGTTGGTGCACAGCCAGCGCGTACTGCTGGCCCTGACCCAGGCGGGCCTGCCGCGCGAGGACAGCTACCGGCTGGTGCAGAAGAACGCCATGCGCGCCTGGAACGGCGAAGGCAACCTCCTGGACCTGCTCAAGGCCGATCCGGATGTCTCCAAGGCGCTGCCGGCGGCGCAGCTCGAAGACATGTTCGACCTCGGCTATCACCTGAGCCGGGTGGACACGATCTTCAAGCGCGTCTTCGGGTG
>JBBQBL010000082.1:0-10404 GCA_038317805.1 Micropepsales bacterium | reverse complement strand
GGCCGGCCAAGCCGGCGAGCGCTTCGCGGTCAGAAACTCGGGCGCCACCGCCGTCGTCGAGGGCGTGGGCGACCACGGCTGCGAATACATGACCGGCGGCGTGGTCGTCGTCATCGGGCGTACCGGCCGCAACTTCGCGGCTGGCATGTCGGGCGGCGTCGCGTATGTCCTCGACGAGGAAGGCACTTTCGAACAGCGTTGCAACCACGCCATGGTCAAGCTGGAGAAGATCGGCACGAGCGAAGGCGGCGATCATCCCGGCCTGCCCAAGCAGCGCTCGGTCAGCGTGGCCGATCCGGGCATGGGCGATCTGCTGGCCTTCGACGCGGAACGCCTGCGCATCCTGGTGGAACGCCACCTGCTGCACACCGGCAGCGCACGTGCCAAGCACCTGCTGGATAACTGGGACGCAAGCCTGTCGAAGTTCGTCAAGGTGATGCCGTCCGACTATGCCAAGGCGCTTACCGACATGAAGGCGCGCGCCGCCATCGCCGCGGAATAAGAGACATGGGCAAGATCACAGGTTTTCTGGAAATTGAACGCGCCGAGCGCCCTGCTGAAAAGCCGGAAGCGCGCATCAACAACTATAAAGAGTTCGTCCATAACCTGCCGGCGCCGGAAGTCGCCAAGCAGGCGGCGCGCTGCATGGATTGCGGCATTCCTTTTTGCCACAATGGCTGCCCGGTCAATAACCTGATCCCCGACTGGAACAACCTGGTCTATCGCGACCAGTGGCGTACGGCGTCCGAGAGCCTGCACTCCACCAACAATTTCCCCGAATTCACCGGCCGCATCTGCCCCGCGCCCTGCGAGGCCAGCTGCACCCTGAACATCATCGACAGCCCGGTCACCATCAAGACGATCGAATGCCAGATCGTGGACCGCGCCTGGGAAGAAGGCTGGATCCAGCCGGTCATGGCGCCGAAGAAGACCGGCAAGACCGTGGCGGTGGTGGGTTCCGGCCCCGCCGGCATGGCCGCGGCCCAGCAATTGGCGCGCGCCGGTCACAGTGTCACCCTGTTTGAAAAGTCCGACCGTATCGGCGGGTTGCTGCGGTACGGCATTCCCGACTTCAAGATGGAAAAGCATCTGATCGACCGGCGGATGCGCCAGATGGAAGCCGAAGGCGTGGTGTTCCGCACCAGTGTCGAGGTCGGCGTCACCGTTTCGATGGACATGCTGCAGGCCGATTATGACGCGGTGGTGCTGTCGGGCGGCGCCGAAGACCCGCGCGACTTGGCCGTCGCGGGCCGCGAGATGGAAGGCATCCATTTCGCCATGGATTTCCTGGTGCAGCAGAACAAGCGCGTCGCCGGCGATCCGGAAGCCAAGGCCGCGCCGAACGGCACGCTGTCGGCCAAGGGCAAGCATGTTGTGGTGATCGGCGGCGGCGATACCGGATCGGACTGTGTGGGCACCTCCAACCGCCATGGCGCGGCTTCGGTGACCCAGTTCGAAATCATGCCCCAGCCCCCGGCGAAGGAGAACAAGCAGCTGGTTTGGCCCGATTGGCCCCTGAAGCTGCGCACCTCCTCGTCGCACCAGGAAGGCTGCGAGCGCGACTGGTCGGTGCAGACCAAGCGCGCCATCGGCGAGAACGGAAAAATCACCGCGCTGGAATGCGTGCGCGTGGACTGGCAGCTGGGTGACGGCGGCAAGATGAATCTGGTCGAAGTGCCCGGCAGCGAATTCACGCTCAAGGCCGACCTGGTCCTGCTGGCGATGGGCTTTGTCGGCCCGCGCAAGGCCGGCCTGGTCGAACAGTCCGGCGTGGAGCTGGACGCCCGCGGCAACGTCAAGGCGCCGCTGACCAACTACCAGACCAGCAAGTCCAAGATCTTTGCCTGCGGCGACATGCGCCGCGGCCAGTCGCTGGTGGTGTGGGCGATCCGCGAGGGCCGTCAGTGCGCGCGCGGCGTGGACGAGTTCCTGATGGGCTCGTCTGAACTGCCGCGCTAGCTATTTCGTAATTACAATCCCGAGCGGCGCCGCCTTGGCGTTCTCGAGCGCTTTGGCTGCATGGGCGATCAGCGGGCTTTGCAGCGCCTGGCGCTTGGAGACCAGCACCGTGGCATCGGCCAGCCGCGCGATCACCGGCGCATTTGATCCCTGGCCGACTGGTCCGCAATCGATCACCACGAAATCGGCCCCGCCGCGCAGCACCGAGACCAGGCGCTCCATGGGACGCGACTGGAACATGGTGACGGCATTCTTGGGCCGCTTGGGCGTGGCCAGCAGATAGGTTTCCCCGCGCGGATCCTTGGCCAACGCCTGGTTCAGCGGCACCGATCCGGTCAGCACGTCATACAGGCCGGTCTTCACAGCTGCGTTGATGGCCCGGGACGACAGGCGCTGGGGCGCGCAATCCACGATGATCGCCTTCTTGCCCATTTTGGATGCGGCGCGCGCCAGGCTGACGGCGATGGCGCTGCGGCTTTCCCCGCTGTCGATCGAGGTCACGGCGACGATGGCGGCGCCTTCGCCATCCCTAGCTTCCAGCTGGCGTACCAGTCCCGCCATGGCGTGGGAATATTTGCTGGCCGGGTAATCCAGCACGAAGTCGGCAGCCCGCAGTTGGGCGGTGTCATTGATCTCGCCCAGGATCGGCGGGCCGCTCCACAACGCAACCGGCGATCTGGGCTTGGCTGCGCGGGGCATGGGACGGGGGATGGGCGGGACGATGGTGGCGCGCCGGCTGCCATTGACCCGCACCGGCATCATGGGCCCGAGCTTTTCCACGATCAGCGCCGCCAGCACGCCAAGGATCAGTCCCAGCGGCAGCGAGGCGCCCAGGATCAGCATGCGCTTGGGCCCGGCCGGATGCGTGGGCACCGAGGCACTGGAAATGATGCGGCTTTCGGGGACCTGCACATCGTCCATGTTCTGGCTCTGGCGCAGGCGCTGGACGAAAGCTTCGTATTGCAGGCGGGTGGAGCTGGCGTTGGATTCCATCGCCTGCAACTGCACCCGCGCCATGTTCTGGGTGCGCGCGGTGCCTTCGGTGCCGCCCAGGCTGCCTTGCAGCGAATTCAGCTGGGCGCGCGCCACCAGCACGTCGTTGGCGGCGCTGGCGGCCAGACGGTTCACTTCCTGGGTGATCTTGAAGCTCAGGTCGCGCTTCTGCTCCTGGATCGCCTGCAGCTTGGGATGCAGCGGGCCATACCTGGTGTTGGCGTCGGATTCCTGCGCCAGCAAGGTCGCCTGCTGGGTGCGCAGCTGCACGATCAGCGGCGAGGACACGATCTGGGCGACATCGGCGGGATTGCCCGACGCCACCAATTGTCCGATGCGGTCATTGATGGCCTGCTTTTCCGCCAGCACCGAACGCGCCGCCACGACCTGGGCGGAGATGCCGACCATCTGCTGGTCGACGATGGAGCTGCCGGGCGCGGAGTCATTGAGATTATGTTCGGCCTTGTAGCGTTGAATGGCTTCCTGCTGGATCTGCAGCTGTTGCGACAGGTCTTGCAGGCGGCGGTTCAGCCAGTCGGTGGTGGCGGTGGTGGCGCCGACCTTGGTGGCAAGCTGCGACTTCACATAGGCATCGGCCAGGGTGTTGGCGATCAGCGTGGCCTTGGCCGCTTCGCGCGACGAGGCGCTGATGGTGATGGTGGTGGAAAGTCCCTGGGTGTCGGCCCAGACATGCTTCTGCAGCGCGTCCACCACGCGGTCGCGGTTCTGGGTGCCACCGGCAGGCGTGATGTTCTCGAACCAGTTCTTGGGATTAAGCAGCGAGAACATCTCGCCGACCAGATCGACCAGGCTGGGCCGGGCCAGGCCCGGATTGAATTCGGGATCGTCATACAGTTTCAGCCGGTCCACCACGGTGGAGGCCAGCTCACGCGAGGTGATGATCTGGATCTGGTTCTGCACCGCGGCCGGATCGTTGCCCAGTGGCGTCAGCACCGCGGACAGATCCGTGACGTTGTTCTTGCGCGGATCCAGGATGACGACCGCCGAACTGGAATAGGTGGTGGGCAGCACCAGCGCCACGGCCAGCGCGCACAGCACGGTGGCCAGCAGCACGCGGGTGATCAGCACGCGGCGCGCATCCAAAAGGCGGATGAAGTCGGCAAACTGGAAAGAGGCGGGGGCGTATTGCGGCGGGGCCGTGTAGCCGCGCGGCACGTAATGGGCCGGGTTCAGGCTGGGTGGAGGCCGGTATGGAGACATCGCGCGCAAGCAGCCCTTTAAGGGCGGCCAATCGAAAAGCCCCCCAAGGGTTTAACTTTTACCGGCGGCTGCCTGATGAATGGTTAACGCCGCCGGCCGCCGCGGGAGGATCACCCTCCGAAAACGGACCTTTTTGCGGTTAAAACTGGTCCCGGCGCGCTTTCCAGCAAGGCCCGGACCGCCGGCGGGGCGGCCCGGACACAGGCGCGGACCACGTCATGGTCGTCCCACGGCACGTCATGGAAGGCCCGGCCGAACCAGGGGCTGCGCGGGTCGCGCAGCCATTCGCGGGGGAAAAGCGCGATCTCGGAGCGGTCGGTCACCGCCGGGCGGGTGCGGCCGCCAAGCCCGGCCGCCCGCAGCAGGGCAGCGGGCAGGTCTTGGTCCAACGCCAGATGCGTGGTCGGGGTGGCGCGGGCATTCATTTCCAGAAGATGCACCTGGCCTTTCGCGTCCCGGATGTAGTCCAGCCCGAACAGGCCCGACAGGTTCAGCGCGGCGGCGATGGCGATGGCGGATGCTTCCATCTGCGGGCAGGGCACATGGGAAAACACACAGGCCGGACTGGTGGGGGTGGTGGACAGCAGCACGTCGAAATGATGCGACGCCACGACCTTGCCCTGCCAGCAGGCGATGGAGCTGGTGGCGGCGGCGCCGGTGATGAAGGCCTGGGCGCTGATGCGGACCGGCGCCGGGGTCAGTGCGCGCGTGAGGAAATGCGGGCCCCGGCCGCGAATCGCGCGTGCCGCATCGCGCAGGCGTGACGGGTTCTTCATGCGGCGGAAGGCGGCCCGGGCTTCTTCGCGGGTGGCGGCGATGACCACGCCTTCACCGCCCCAGCTGCTATCGCATTTGATGACCAGCGGCAGGCCCAGCTGGCGCATGGCCTCTTCCAGCTCCTCTTCGCTGTTCAGCGCAGTGGAGGCGGCGGCCGGCGCACCCGCCTTCGCGGCGGCGTCCAGGAATTCCATGCGGCCCATGGTGGGGACGCCGCAGCTGCGGTTCACCAGCTCGGCGGCCTGGTCATCGCAGGGAATGATCATGTCGGGCCGCGCCGCGGAGATGGCGCTGGTCAGCGAGTCCATGGCGACAATCGGATAATAGTCATGCATCCGCGAGGGATAGCGCGAGCGCGCCAGCAGCCCGCGCGCCGGACGCAGCGCCTCGACATAGGCGCCCACGTCCGTGAACGCGGCAGCGAGCTGCGCCGGAAACGGCCAATCCAGGGTGGTGGAGACGAGCAGGATACCGGCGGACATGGGGGAACTTTATGCGGTCCTCGTCAACCATCGGTGAACGTCTTGAATGCTATCTTACGGGCAATTCAGGAATAGCGTTTCAAATTGGGACACTAATGGTGTTCGGGGGAAAATCGTGATTGATACCGCCATTATCGGCGCCGGCCCCTATGGCCTTTCGCTGGCTGCGCATCTGGGCGCGGCGGGCGCGGACTTCCGCATTTTCGGCAGGCCGATGACCAGCTGGCGTGAAAACATGCCCTTTGGGATGATGCTGAAGTCGGATGGCTTTGCCTCAAACCTGTCGGCGCCCGATGCGCAGTCCACGCTCAAGGCATGGTGCGCCGAGCGCAACGTCGAATATGACGATGAATATATTCCGGTGCCCCTTTCGGTGTTCGTGGACTATGCCGACTGGTTCCAGAAGCGCTATGTCCCCAGCCTGGAAGAGCATCAGGTGATCTCGGTCGCCAAGAGCGCCCGCGGCTTCATCCTGTGGCTGGACAATGGCGAGAGCCTGGAAGCCGCCAATGTCGTGCTGGCGGTCGGTATCCCGTGGTTCCAGAATATTCCCGCCTCGCTCCGCGCCCTTCCGCGCGAGCTGCTGTCCCATTCGTTCGGTCACCAGGCACTGCCGCAATTTGCGGGCAAGCGCGTGCTGGTGCTGGGTGCGGGCGCCTCCGCGGTGAACGCGGCGGTGATGGCGCAGCAAGATGACGTCGATGTCGCCATCGTGACGCGCGTTCCTGAAATCCAGTTTCACACCCCGCCCGATCCGGATGCGGTGTCATGGCTGCGCGCCATCACTCACCCTTCCAGCGGCATCGGCCCCGGTTGGCGTTCGTTCCTGTGCACCAATGCGCCGCGCCTGTTCCGCCGTCTGCCCGATGCGCTACGGCTGCGCGCCACCAAGCGTCACCTGGGCCCGGAATCAGGCTGGTACATGCGCGGCAAGCTGACGGCGCAGCAATATCTGCGTCACACCATCGAAGGCGCGCGCGCCGACGGGCATCGTGCCGTGCTGATCGCCCGCAATGGCGAGGGCGCTCGCGTCGAGATCGCTGCCGATCACATCATCGCGGCCACCGGCTTCAAGCCCGACTTGCGCAGCCTGCCATTCCTGGATTCGAGCCTGCGCGAAGGGATCGCGCATCTGGAACACACCCCGCGCCTGTCCGACAATTTCGAGACCAGCGTGCCGGGCCTGCATATCCTGGGCGTGCTGGCGGCCAACAGCTTCGGTCCGCTGATGCGCTTCATGGTGGGCGCCGAATACACCTCGCCGCGGCTGGCGGCGCATCTGGTGAAATCCCGCGCGCGCGCCGTGGCCTAAGAGCGTCCGGCAATCCGGAGCGGCGGCGAAGCCGTCGCGCAGGACTGTCCGGCGCGACTATCAAATCAGTGGTTAAGGCGCCGCCCGGCGAAAGCCTGCGCCATCGCATCCCACAAGGGCTTTTTGCGCATCTGCGCATCATAGGGCGTCTTGCGCAGCCGCCAGGCCAGCAGCTTGAGCTTCCATTCGTCCGGCGGATCGACATAGCGATCCGACAGGTTCCAGGTCAGCACCGCCTGCGTGGCCGGATTGTCGAGCGCCACTTCCAGGAAGCGCTGCGCCTCATCTGCCACCGCCCGGTCGCGCGCGCCGATGTCATAGGGTCCACCAGTGTCGTCCACATCCAGTTCAGTGATCAGGATGATCAGGCCACGGTCGCGGATTTCCTGCAGGAAGGTGCGCAGCTTGCGCTGGTCGATCCGATTGCCGAAGGCCGACAGATGGCCCTGTATCCCCAAGGCGTCGATCGGGGTCTTTCGCTTCAGCATGCCGTCCAGCAGCCGCAAGGTGACGCTGCGGAAACGGTCATTCTCGGCGGCGCCCTGCTCGAAGCCCCAGTCATTATAGACCAGTTTCACGCGCGGATCGGCGGCACGCGCGGCGTGGAAGGCCATATCGATATAGCCGGGCCCGAACGCATCCAGCCAGATGGAAGGACGTAAGCCATCGGCGCGGGTGGCGGTGCCGGGCGGCGCCAGCGCCTCATTGACCACGTCCACCGAGTCCATGCGATAGCGCCGCAGCACGGTCCGGATGTGATCGGTCAAAAGCTTTTCGTCACGTCTGGCCGCCAGCATCGGGGCCAGCCAGGACGGATTGGCGTAATACCAGCAAAGCGTATGGCCGCGCATGGTCATGTGGTTCTTGGCGGCGAAGGCGAACAGCGCGTCCAGGTCGGCAAAGTCATACACGCCGGGCTTTGTCTCCAGCGCGTCCCGCTTCATTTCATATTCGGGCACCAGTTGCGCAGCCTCGCGCGCCAGGATGGGCGCGAAATCGGCATCCTTCAGCTCATAGCTGGCAGCGGCGGTGCCGAAAGTGAAGTTCCTGGCGGCGGCGATTGCTTTGAGGCTGCGCCTGTCCTGCGCGGCGGCGGGAAACGCCAGCGCACTGGCGCCGGCTGTCAGCACGGAACGGCGCGAAATCACGCCCGTTCCAGCTTGCTGGCGGGGGCTTTCTCTTCGCGCTCGCTGATGCCGATGCGCAGCCAGGAAATGCCCTGATCTGCCAGGCGGCGATAGGCCGATTTGCTCAGGAAGATCTGCAAGAAGATGACGCCCGCCAGCCGCGGGCGATAGCAGCCGCGCAGCACGGCATTGAGATACAGGATCAGCGCCACTATCGGATGCTTGGGGGCCACCAGTTTGGCATAGGCCCAGCCGCGCGCGCCATGATAGGCGCGGGGTGAAATCTGCGGCCGCATTTTCTCCAGCCATGCGCCCAGCGCGCTGCCGCCGGCGCTGGCCGAAACGCGGCCAGGATCGAACCCGTCCTGCCACACCGCGCCGGCTTCTTCCAGCATGCGGAATTGAAAGCCCTCCAGCGCCAGGCGAATGGCGAAATCGGTATCCTCGGCGGGGCGCAGGTTCTCGGCGTAGCGCACGCGGGCCGCCGCCTCGCGCGGCGCCACCACCGTGATGGTGGGCACAAAACCCCGGTCGCACAGAAGATAGGTCGCCATGTCTTCGCCCGGTCGGATGGCGCGCGGTGGTTTGAGAAAGACGCGCCCGCCGCCCCGGTCCACCTGCACCCGGGCATAGCCCACCAGCCCGCTGCTGTGTTCCAGCAGGGCCTTCATGCTGGCCAGGTGATGGGGCAGGAAGATGTCGTCGGAATCCAGTGGCGCGATGAAGCGGCCGCAGGCGTGATCGATGGCGGTGTTGCGGGCCTTGCCGCCGCCGCCATTGGCCTGAACGTAAAAGCGGATGCGCGGATCGTTGAAGGCCGCCACCACCGCGCCGGGATCGTCCTTGGAGCCGTCATCGACCACCACGATCTCGAAATCCTGGCAGCTCTGGGCGCGCACCGATTCGATGGCGCGCTTCAAGGCGGGCGCACGGTTGTAGACGGGGATGATGACGCTGAAGAACGGCATGTCCGCAGCTTACGGGAACGCCCGTTAGCGGCTCGTTAATGAATGCCGCCGCGCCAGGGCGTTCAGCGCCGCGATGACCAGCAAAAGCGACACCCAGGTGACGCCATCGCCCTCCAGGAAATCGCTTTCCATGAAATTGTGCAGGACGGCGAAGACGAACAGGGCCATCAGCATGGGTTTGAAACCGTCGCCCTGGTCCAGGGTCCAGAGGCGCCGCATCGGCGCGACCATCGCCGCCAGCACCACCAGCGCAAAGCCGATGCCGCCGATGGTCACCAGCACCTGCAGATAGCCGTTATGGCCGTGGCTGACCGCGTCTACCCAGGAGCCGCTGACATAGTTGTGCAGCGGCGACTGGTTCTTGGTATCGGTGAAGGTACCAAAGCCAGAGCCCAGCAGCGGATGGTCGGCGATATAGCGCAGCTCCGCCGCCCAGATCGCCGAGCGGCCGGTGAACTCGGTGGGATCCTCCAACATCTTGGCCAGGCTTTCGGCATCGAACAGGATGAACACCGCCGCTGCCACGGCCAGGAACACCGCGCAGGTCGCCAGCACGGCGCGGCTGAGCCCGTCGCGCCAGCCATAGCGGTACAAAAGTCCTGCCCCCAGTGACACCACCAGAAACCCGGCCGAGGATTTGGAGTGCGTCATCGCCAGGAAAAAACACGAAGCCAGGGCGATGGCGATGCCCATCCAGTTGTGCCGGCCATTGCGTGTGAACAGGAACAGTATGGCGGTGATGGCGCAGACGGCGCCCGCGACGTTCTTGTGGCCGTACAATCCGCGCCAGTTGCCCACCAGCGCCGGATCGATCTCGCCCGCGGCATGGCGCGCGCTGGCGATCACCGGAATGGACAGGAAGTTCACCAGCAGCACCGCGGCCAGCAGCCAACGCCAAATGGCGAAGGCGCGTACCGGACCGACGGTCTCCACGCTCAGCATCAGCGACACCACCACCACGATTTCCAGGCCGGCGCGGCGCAGCACGATGGCGGTATCGGGCGCCCACATGGCGCTGGCCATGCACCAGGCCAGCAACATTCCCATGCTGACGGGAATGGCGCGAAGCAGACCGATGCCGAAACGCTGCAGGGCGGCGATGCCGATCATGGCGGCGACGCCCAGATAGGCGACCTGGCGCAGCACGTCGCTGCGTGAAGCCTCGCGCACCCCGCCGAACTGGGACACCAGCGGCGGCGGCGAGAAGGCGTCCAGCCCGACATAGATCAGCAGCAGCAAGCCGATAAAGGCGATGACCGGCAGCAGGCTGCGGTCGATCTCGCGGGGAGCGGTGTAACCTAGGGCGTACTCATTCGCCATGGACCACGGCATACTCGTTGTAGCGCGCACCGAACATCGCGCTGAGCTTGCCCGCGGCTCGGAAAAGCTTCTGCAGCGGGATGGCCCTGCGATTCGGGCTGACCGCGAGGATGGCGGCGGCCAGCGGCGACAACAAGAGTGAGCCTGCGATTTTCAGGATTTCGGCGGCCAGGCGGGCGGGGCCGGGGCGGTGCTTGAGCAGCACGCGCATGTCAGAATTGCCCACCGAATAGGCCCGGCGCAGC
>JBBQBL010000081.1:0-10425 GCA_038317805.1 Micropepsales bacterium | reverse complement strand
CAAGCCGGGCGCTGCCGCTCGCCCAAGCTCGCGGCGTTCGCCCGCGTTCGCAGGTGCACAGGACCTGCTCAATCGCGGTGCGCGCCCCCCCGGCGCAAGGTGCAGCCCGCACATAAAGGGGTACGGGGATTAGCGTTTGGTACCACGGGATTTGACGACGCGCTCTACCTCGGCCCGTACGGCGCCCTCAAGAAGGGCCGGGAAATGCTCGTCCATCCATTCGCGGATCAGGGGCTTCATGCGGTTGATGACCGCGTCGGAATTGTCGCCCAGATACTTCTGCAGCACCGGCTCGAAGCTTTCGCGCACGGCGCGCTCGAACACATTTTCCACGGTCGAGCCGTCCACCGGTGCGATGGACGGGGCGCTGCGCACCGGCGCGGGGGCCGGTTCGGGTTCGTCGGGAATGGAATTGAACGTGTCTTCCATCGCCTGGCGGGTCTGGTCGGAAAAGATGTCGTTATGGGCGCTGGGCGCGGGGGCCGGCGTGGGCACGACATTCTCGAACACCAGGTCTTCGACCGGCGCGGGCGGCGGCACGATGGGCGCCGGGGCCACGGCCACCGGGGCCTCAATGACTTCATGGGTCAGTTCCAGCACATCGTCATGGACAGGGGCTGGCGGGGGCGGCGCAGCCGGCGCGGGCGCGGCTTCCTCCGCCGGGGCGCCGCCTTCGGGGGCGTCCTCGGAGATGATCTTGCGGATGGAGGCGAGAATTTCCTCCATGGTGGGTTCATGCTGAGGGTTCGACATCGGCAGCTCCACAAGCCCACCAAATGCACGGAGGGGGCAGTTTCAGCCTAGGATAGTGGCGGCCGAACGGCAAAGATAGGGTTAACACTTGGGCCGAAAGCGTGGCTAGAAGACGAAACCCATGGCTTTCTTGAAGCCGGCCAGCAAGGGCACATCAGCGTCGAAATCGGGGCGTTTGCCCACCTGCCCATTCTGTTTCAGGAACAGCCAGGCGCGGCTCTGGCCATCCTTGATCACCGTCACCAGGCGGCCGCCTTCGGCAAGCTGGCCCAGCAGGGTCTCGGGCACCTGCTCGATGGCGCCGTTTACAAAGATCACATCGTACGGGCCGAGCCCCTTGGCGCCTTCGATAAGTCCGCCCTGGACCACTTCAACCTTGCCCACAGCCGTTGCCAGCAACTCACTGGCAATGCGTACCAAATCGGCATCCTGTTCCAGCGCCACGACGTCGGCGGCCATGCGCGCCAGCACCGCGGACGAATAGCCGGTGCCGCAGCCCACATCCAGCACCCGGTCGGTCGCGGTGACCTGGGCCAGGTTCAACAGCTTGGCGAAGCTGCGGGGGTCCAGCAGATAGCGCCCCTGGGCGACGGCCACCGGCACGTCGGCATAGGCCAGGGCGCGGGCGGCGCTGGGGACGAACTTCTCCCGGGCCACGGCGCTGATGGCCGCCAGGATGCGCGGATCGGTGACATTGGAGGTGCGGATCTGGGCCTCGACCATGTTGAAGCGCGCGGATTCGGACATCGGGGATTCCTGATAGGACTGCGAGGGTTATAGGCCGCCCCGCTCTGGCCCACAACGCGGCCAGTTGCCCCCACCGGCCTTCGCAGCGCAGGCGCTGCTACGGCCACCTCCCCCAATTCAAGCGCGCAGTCGCGCGCGTGGGGGAGGATTGTACCCGCGCCCGCCCGTCTGCTATAGCCGCCAGCCGCTCACCGGCCTTGTCCGGTGCGACTGAACTGAGGCCACGTGGCGGAGTGGTTACGCAGAGGACTGCAAATCCTTGTATTCCGGTTCGATTCCGGACGTGGCCTCCACTCCCTTTCATCCCGCTGATTCAGCTTTGCCCCCGGCCAACAAGCTTGGCCCTTTTGTGGCAGATCGGGGCATAAAGGCCCGGTTTTGACGCCGTTATTTGCTCTGCCCGGCGTGGCGCGTGTGCGGCAGCCGGGCTATAAATCCCCCATAAACCAAAGGGGAGTTTTCTCGCGATGCGTATTTCGTCCACTGCCGCTTGCCTGTCGGTCCTGCTGGCCTTTTGCGCGCCCGCGGCCTTCGGCGCCTCCATCCTGATCAAGGACGACAAGTCCCAGCCCGAAAGCCTGGCCGCCGCGCCGGACGGCACCCTGATCGTGGGCAGCGCCTCCACGCCCTTCGTCTACAAGATCAAGAAAGGCTCAACCACGCCGGAAGTCTTCATCGACGCCAGTGCCGAGCCCAAGGGCACCTTCTTCTTCGGCCAGCTGGTCGATGGCGACACGGTGTGGAGCTGCATGCTCTCGCCCGTCGAAGGCGTCACCCCGGTCCAGCGCCACACCGCCCTGATCGGCACCGACTTCAAGACCGGCAAGCGCAAGCTGCGTTGGGAATTGCCGGGCGCCAACACCACCTGCAACGACTTCGCCGTGGGTCCGGACAAGGCGCTGTATATTTCCGATACCGCCAACGCCAAGATCTATCGCCTGGCGCCGGGCGCGCAGAGCGCCGAACTGTGGCTGGACAACCGTTCGGTGACCGGCATTGACGGTCTCACCTTCCTGAACGGGGTGCTCTATTACAACAGCGTGTTCTTCAACAATCTCTATCGCGTGCCGGTGGACGCCAACGGCAAGGCCGGCAATCCGGTGCAGATCTGGATGGATGCGCCGGTGAAGGGCATTGACGGCCTGCGCACCACCACGGACGGCAAGATGCTCCAGGCCGAAAATGGTTCGGGCAAGATCCATCTGCTGACCATCAATGGCGACACCGCCCACGTTCAGGTGATCAAGGATGGCCTCAAGCAGCCCACCGGCATGGAGCAGTCGGGGGACACGATCTGGATCGCCGAGCGCGCCGCCGGTCAGGTCGTCTCCATCCCCATGCCGAAGTAACGGTGCGGGCCCGGATCGCTGATTCGGGCCCTACCGCCTGTTTTTTGGTCAGGTAGGGAACTTTTTCGGGGTTTGAGACGGTACGGTTAAGGCCTTGTTAACTGTCTTGGGTGCATCCTCCCCTCGTCTTCCTTGAAGACACCCCACCATTACCCAACGCCTTGGGGCCGGGATCACTCCCGGCCTCATTTTTCTTTATGGGGGTGGGATATAGGCGGATAAGCCCGCAAATTTCCCGCTTGGTTTGAGAAGAAGGACGCGCTAATACCCGCGTCCTGTCGCGTTCCTCGGTAGCTCAGTGGTAGAGCAATCGGCTGTTAACCGGTTGGCCGCAAGTTCGAATCTTGCCCGGGGAGCCAATTCTTTCAAAGATTTATCCGACAAGCGCCCGGCCCCTAGCCGGGCTTTTTCGTTTGGGGGGCGATCTGCCCCGCACGCCTTGATCGAAATCACAGCGCCAAAGTGAAGTGCCTCTAAGTTGCACCCATTCTTTGGGACGCGGCATGCGCAAATATCTCTTCATTGCCTCTGTGGTGATCGCGGCCGTTGCCGCGGCGGCGGCCTATTTTCTTTGGCCTGTATCGCTGGATGCGGTCCATCCGCGGGTGGGAACCGCAGTGACCTCCGTCTATGCCAGCGGCACCGTCGAGGCCAGCGTCATGCTGCCTGTTGCTCCGCGTGTGGGAGCCAGGCTGGTCGCGCTCAAAACCGATGAGAAAAGCGTGGTCCGCAAGGGCGATCTGCTGGGCCGCCTGGAATCGGAAAACATGGCCAGCAATATCGCCCAGCTCCAGGCGCGGGCGGAGTTTGCCCGGGCCGACCTGGCCAGGGACGCACGGCTGCTCCAGGCCGGTGCGGTGGCGCGGCAGGTCTATGACCGCGCCCTGGCGGACTTGCATGCGGCCGATGCGGCGGTACGCCAGGCGCGCGCCGAGGCGGGTTTCATGGACCTTGTCTCTCCCGGCGATTGCACCGTCATTCAGCGGGATGGAGAACTGGGTCAGTTCATCGCCGCCAACACACCGATCTTCTGGCTGTCCTGCCACTCCACCTTGCGGATATCCGCGCTGGTGGACGAAGAGGATATCCCGCTCGTCGCCGTGGGCCAGAAGGTGTTCATTCGTGCTGATGCCTTTCCCGGGCGCATTTTCGAGGCGCGCGTCACACAAGTGACGCCGAAGGGAGATGCCGTCGGCCGCAGTTATCGCGTCCGTATCGCGCTGCCGCCTGATTGCCCCCTGCAGATCGGCATGACGACGGAAAGCAATATCCTGATCCGGACCCAGCAGAATGCCCTTCTCCTGCCTGCCGGCGCCGTGGCCGAGGGCAAAGTGTGGAAGATCGTCGGCGGCCGCGCGGTACGCAGCGCGGTGCGCCTGGGCGCCGCCAACGGCCAGGAGGTCCAGATCACCAGCGGACTGACGCGGGAGGATACCGTGCTTCGCGATGGCAGCGCCGTGGTGCCGGCGGGCCGGCCCATGCGTTTGCGGTTTGATCAGCCATGAGAGCCGTGCTCAGCGCGATTGCCCTGCGACACCTGCTGGCCAGGCCGCGCCAGACCCTGGTGTCATTGATGGGCATCGTCCTGGGGACCGCGTTCTTTCTGGGTATCTCCGCCATGATGCAGGGCTCGGAAGCCGATTTCATACGCCGGCTGATCGACAACTCGCCGCATATCACCATCCAGGACCAGTACCGCAATCCCCGCCTCCAGCCGATGGCCCAGCTGTTTCCGGGCGCGATGATCCAGATGCATCGCATCAAGCCTGAAACCGAAACCCGCGGCATTCGCAATTACCTGCAGGCGCTGGACTTTCTGCGCGATATCAAGGGGGTCAAGGCATCGCCGATGCTCAGCGGCCAGGGCCTGGTGAGTTTTGCCGGCAAGGACGAAGCCCTGTCGCTGAACGGCATGATCCCCAACGACATCAATTCCGTCTCCACGATCGGAAGCTACATCACCGAAGGCAGCATCAAGGACCTGGCCGGCAATTCGGACGGCATCATTATCGGCAGCGAACTGGCGCGCATCCTGTCGCTGGAGCGCGGACAGAGCATCACGGTTTCGGCCGCGACCGGCCAGCGGCATACCTTCAAGATTGTCGGGATTTTTCACACCGGTCGCGCGGCGTTCGACCAGAGCCAGGTCTTCCTGGCGCTCAAGCGGGTGCAATCCCTGCTCAACCGGCCCAATCGCGCCAACCAGATCATCGTCAAGCTGGAGAATCCCAACACCGCCCAAACCCTGGCCGCCCGCGTGGAAGCCCAGCTCGGCTACAAATCGGTCTCCTGGCAGGAAGCGTCTGAAGACATCATGAGCACGCTGAAACTGCGGAATATCATCATGTACAGCGTCGTCAGCGCGGTCCTGCTGGTCGCTGCGTTCGGCATCTACAATGTGATTTCGACCGTGGTGATGGAAAAAAGGCGAGACATCGCGATCCTGAAGTCGATGGGCTTCCATGCCCACGACATCCAGACGATTTTCCTGCTGGAAGGCGTTTTGCTGGGCGGGTTTGGCTGCCTGCTCGGCCTCCCCCTGGGCGCTGCCATCATGTACGCGCTTGGCCGATTGCAGTTCAAATTCCCGGGCAGCACGCAGTTGACCGGCATGCCGATCGACTGGAGCTGGCAGCAATTCGCCATTGCCGGGGCCTTCGCGCTTGCGGCCGCAACCGGCGCCGCGCTGTTGCCCGCCCACAAGGCGGCCGGATTGAAGCCCGTCGACATTCTGCGGGGCGCGGGCGCATGAGCGAGGTCCTGCTGCGCACCGAAGGCCTGACCCGCACCCTGCCGGGCGATGTGCCCGTCACCCTGGTGCAGGATGTGAGTTTGGAAGTGCGGCAGGGCGAAGCCGTTGCCATCACCGGCCCTTCCGGGTCTGGAAAATCCTCCCTGCTCTACCTGCTCGGCTTGCTCGATCAGCCGACGAGCGGCTCCCTGTGGCTGGAAGGCACCGAGACGTCGCAGCTGAGCGAAGACCAGCTCGCCAATATCCGGCTGGCGCGGCTGGGCTTTGTCTTTCAGGCGAACTTTCTGTTGCCTGAATTCTCGGCGCTGGAAAATGTCCTGCTCCCGATCCAGCGCCTGGGCCGCGCATCGCCGGCAGAGGCGGAACAGCGGGCACGAAAGCTGCTGACCGATCTGGGGCTGGAGGGCCAGATCGAAAAGAAACCGCACCAGATGTCCGGCGGGCAGAGCCAGCGCGTCGCCATCGCCCGCGCCCTGGCCAATGAGCCCTCGATCATCTTCGCCGATGAGCCCACGGGCAATCTGGATACTGTTTCAAGCGCGATCGTGCAGAAGATCCTGCTGGACCTGGCCCGCAACAAGGGCCGTACTGTCCTGGTGGTCACCCATGATCCGGCCTTCGCCGCCAAATGCGACCGCATCATCACCATCGTGGATGGCAAGGTCGGAAAACCCGCAACCGCCGCCCTATCCCAACCCGCGTGACATGAGGGACCAAATGGCAACCAGCGAGCCGCTTTCACCCGAATGTCTTGCCCGCATGGATGCCTGGTGGCGGGCGGCAAATTATCTTTCCATCGGCCAGGTTTATCTTCTGGCCAATCCGCTGCTGCGCGAAAAATTGCTGCGCGAACACACCAAGCCGCGCCTTCTGGGGCATTGGGGCACCGTGCCCGGCCTGAATTTTCTTTACCTCCACCTCAACCGCATCATCACCAGCCGCGACGCCAATGTGCTGTTCATCGCCGGTCCGGGGCATGGCGCACCCAGCCTGGTGGCCAATGCCTGGCTGGAGGGAAGCTATAGCGAGCTCTACCATCAGATTTCCCAGGACGAAGCCGGCATGTGCCGCCTGTTCCGCCAGTTCTCCTTTCCCGGCGGCATTTCCAGCCATGCCGGCCCCGAAACGCCGGGCTCCATCCATGAAGGCGGCGAGCTGGGTTATTCGCTCAGCCACGCCTTCGGCGCGGCCTTCGACAATCCGGACCTGACGGTCGCCTGTGTCATTGGCGACGGAGAAGCCGAAACCGGTCCCTTGGCCGCGGCCTGGCATGGCAACAAATTCCTCAATCCGGAAACAGACGGCGCGGTGCTGCCGATCCTGCACCTGAACGGCTACAAGATCGCAAATCCCACCCTGCTCTCGCGCATTCCCAATGCGGAGCTGGAATCCCTGATGCGGGGCTATGGTTATGTTCCCCTGTTCGTGGCCGGCAGCGATCCGCAGGCGATGCACCAGAAGCTGGCATCGGCGATGGACAAGGCATTCGGCATGATTGCCGCAATCCAGAAAAGTGCGCGCGCAGACAAGTCGCGCGAGCGGCCCTGCTGGCCGATGATCGTCTTGCGCACGCCCAAAGGCTGGACGGGACCTGCGACCGTCGATGGCCTCAGGAGTGAAGGCTTCTGGCGTTCCCATCAGGTGCCTTTCACCCTGGAAAAGCCGGAGCATCTGGAGCTGCTGGAGCGCTGGCTGTTGAGCTACAGGCCCTCGGAACTGTTCGACGCCGAGGGGCGCCCGAACGATGACATCCGCAGCCTGGCGCCCAAAGGCACGCGGCGCATGGGCGCCAATCCTTGCGCCAATGCCGGCGGTTCCCATCCCCTGTGTCTGCCCGACATCGCATCCCACGCCGTAGCCGTTCCCAGGCCCGGCGGCACCAGCCTGGAGACCACCGCGATCCTGGGCAATTACCTGCGCGATACGCTGCGGGAAAACGAGCAAAGCCGGAATTTCCGCGTGTTCGGACCGGACGAGACCGCTTCCAATCGCCTGCAGGCTGTGTTCCAGGCCAGCAGCCGCACCTGGCAGGAGCCGGTGTTCGACTATGACGATCATCTGTCGCCGAATGGCCGGGTGATGGAAATTCTCAGCGAGCATACTTGCCAAGGTTGGCTGGAAGGCTATCTGCAGACCGGGCGTCACGGCTTCTTTTCCTGTTACGAAGCCTTCATCCCGATCGTCGATTCCATGGTCAACCAGCACGCCAAATGGATCAAGACCGCGCGCGAAGTGCCGTGGCGCAGGCCGATCGCGTCACTGAATTATCTTCTGACCTCGCATGTCTGGCGTCAGGACCATAACGGCTTCAGCCATCAGGATCCCGGCTTCATCGATCACGTCATGAACAAGAAGGCCGATACCGCGCGGGTCTATCTGCCGCCGGATGCCAATACATTGCTGTGCGTCGCCGAGCGCTGCCTGAAGAGCTGGAACCGCATCAATGTCATCGTGGCGGGCAAGCATCCCGAACCGCAATGGCTCGACATGGACGCCGCCATCCGCCATTGCAGCGCGGGCATCGGCATATGGGACTGGGCCAGCAGCGACAAGGGCGGCGCGCCCGACATCGTGATGGCCTGCGCCGGAGACGTGCCGACGCTGGAAACCCTGGCCGCGGTGGATTTCCTGCGTCAGCGCCTGCCCGCGCTCAAGATCCGGGTGGTCAACGTGGTCGATCTCTTTGCGCTGCAATCCCCGGCACAGCATCCGCACGGCCTTGACGACGCCAAGTTTGATGCGCTGTTCACAACGGACAAGCCGGTGATATTCGCCTATCACGGCTATCCCACCCTGATTCACCGGCTGACCTACAAGCGCGCCAATCACGGAAATTTCCACGTCCATGGCTATCTGGAGGAAGGGTCCACCACCACGCCCTTCGACATGGCCGTGCGCAACCGGCTCGACCGTTTTCATCTCGCCGCCGCGGCGCTGGCGCAATTGCCCGGGTTGCCAAGCGCGGCCTATCTGAACCAGGAAATCCGCGATAGGCTGGTCGAGCACAAAGCCCACATCGCCGTGCATGGCATTGACCTGCCCTCCATACGCAACTGGCAATGGCCGCAATGAACACCGAAGCAATCCGCATCCATGGCCATGTTCGCCACCGCGCACTGATCGCGCGCTGCCAGGGCCTGCCGCCCGCCCGCATCGCCGTGGTGCATCCTGTCGATCCCCTGGTTCTTCAAAGCACCACCGAGGCCGCCGCTATCGGCCTGATCGCGCCCATACTGGTCGGGCCAGAGGCAAAGATTCGCGCCGCCGCCCTGGAAGCCGGCGTCGATATCAGAAATTTTCCCCTGATTGCCACGCCGCATAGCCATGCTGCTGCGGCGCAGGCCGTAAAGCTAGCACATGACGGCAAGGTCGAGGCCCTGATGAAGGGCAGCCTGCACACCGACGAGTTGATGCACGAAGTGATGCTGGCCGATGGCGGGCTTCGCACCGAACGCCGGATCAGCCATGTCTATATTTTCGACGTGCCCGCCTATCCCCGGCCGCTGTTCATCACCGACGCAGCCATCAATATCGCCCCAAGCCTGTCCGACAAACGCGATATCTGCCAGAACGCCATCGACCTGGCGCATATTCTGGGAATTGCGGTGCCGAAGGTGGCGATCCTTTCCGCCGTCGAGACGGTGAGCGAAAGGCTGCCCTCCACCATCGATGCGGCGGCGCTGTGCAAGATGGCCGACCGCGGCCAGATCCTGGGAGGCCTTCTGGATGGGCCGCTGGCATTCGACAACGCCGTCAGCATGGAAGCGGCGCGCGCCAAACACATCGTCTCGCCGGTGGCGGGTCAGGCCGACATCCTGCTGGTGCCCAATATCGAAGCCGGCAACATGCTGGCCAAGCAGCTCACCTTTTTCGACGGAGCTGACGCGGCGGCCATTGTCATGGGCGCCAGGGTGCCGATCATCCTGACCAGCCGCGCCGATCCGGTGCAGACCCGCATCGCCTCCTGCGCGGTTGCCGCGCTCATCGCCGATGCCCGCCGTCATCCCGCCCTTGATCCCGCGGACGCCTGATGCCCGACGCTGTCCTGTCCCTGAATGCCGGCTCTTCCAGCCTGAAATTCGCGCTGTTCGATGCGGACGGCCAGGACCGGTTGATGTCGGGCGCAATCGAGACGAGTGACTCCACAGCTCGTTTCCGCGCCCAGGATGGCGCTGGCGATATCCTGGCGAACCAGGAGGTATCCCATCCGGACGCCGTTTCTGGCCTGCTCGACTGGATCGAACGTCACCTGGGCGCAAACGCGCTGGTCGCAGCGGGCCACCGGGTGGTGCATGGCGGCCCTCACCATTACGCCCCGGAAATCGTGACGCCGGAACTGATCGCAGCGCTGGAACAGCTGGCGCCGCTGGCGCCGCTTCACCAGATGCACGACCTGGCGCCGGTGCGCGCCATCGCGACGGCACGGCCCCGGCTGCCGCAGATTGCCTGTTTCGATACCGCCTTCCACAAGGACATCCCGCCGGTGGCGGCGCGCTTCGGTCTGCCCCGCGCGTATGAGGCCCACGGGGTCAGGCGGTTTGGATTTCACGGGCTGTCCTATGAGTATATCGCCGGAAAGCTGACCGCGGTGGCGCCGGAGGTTGCGCACAAGAAGGTGATTGTCGCCCATCTGGGCAATGGCGCCAGCGTGTGCGCGATGGAGAATGGCCGCAGCATCGACACCAGCATGGGCATGACACCGCTGGACGGCCTGGTCATGGGAACGCGCTGCGGCGCCATCGATCCGGGCGTGATCCTGTTCCTGCTGCGCGAACGGAACATGACGGCGGATGCGGTGGAAGACCTGCTTTACCGCCGCTCCGG
>JBBQBL010000080.1:0-10460 GCA_038317805.1 Micropepsales bacterium | reverse complement strand
ACTTGCATGTTTGAGGCCTGCCGCCAGCGTTCGTTCTGAGCCAGGATCAAACTCTCATGTTTTTGATCCTAGTGCGCAGACGACGCTGAACGCTCTTGTATTTGCGTTATTCGCAAAACTGATTGACTAGGGTTTGGCCGTCTTTCGACGACCGAACATTTGTACAATTTTGTCTTGCAGAAGAACGCGAGCATTCAAAACGTCGCTGCTCGATAGTGTTGCGTCAAAGTTTGACCTTTGACGCGAATGGCTACCAAGCCGCCGCCCGCGTTCCCCTTCCTTAAATCACAATGTCAAACAGCGCCCGCCGACGTTTTTCGCGTCTAATTTCAACGGTAACACTGCTTCGCAACAACAGCCGCGAAGCAGCGTGGGCGCGGGTTATAGGTGCGGGGTCTGGGCAAGTCAAACGCAAAAATGGCCTGAAAAGAGCCTTTTTTTCTGCAGCCTGTGGAAGGTTGCTGCGGCGCAAAATCCGCGCCCAGGAACCCGCTATATATAGAAGCAGCATCCGGCGGGGCCACCGCGGGCGGGAGCGGGCCCCAAAAATGCGTTTAAGCCCATTAAATCGGGCTTAAAATGATTTCTCGAGATCTCCCCGAAAGGGGTTTTTCGCGGCCGCGCCCCCCATTCGGCTGGTTTCGAGCCCCAATATCTAGCTAAACCATTGGTTGTGCTGGCATTTTAGTTCGGCCGATAAAGAAAAAGCGCGCCGTTTCCGGCGCGCTTTTCTGAAGTCGGCAAGGCGCATTACAGCCGCTCGTCCGCCATATGGTGCAGATCCGAGGCCTGCAGATTGGTCATCACGATGCCGTCGGCGCGGTTGTAGCGAACATCCGCGCTATCGATCCAAACGATCTTGTCGTTGTCCAGGCGCACCAGCAGCGCCGACACATTGCCGTTCGGTGCATGGGCGGTATCGATCACCGTGCCGACGCGATTGCCGCTCAGCAGCTCGACGCGTTCGCCAACAAGATTGGCGTCGCGTTCCACGATCACCCACTTCACATAGCGATCCGGCCAGATGCCGCGATGATAAGCGGCGCGCTCGGCCGCGTAACGCTCACGCAGCGCCTGATAGACGGCGCTGCGATCCTGATACTTCTGCTGAGCTGCCTGGTTGCTCTGCAACGCCTGCTGATACTGCTGCTGCTGCGCCTGATACTGCGCATTGTTGACGTCGGCCTGCGCGGCGGCGGCGGCGCTGGGACCGGTGGTGGTGACACCTTCCTGGGCATTGATGCGGGCGGTTTCGGCCTTCTCCGCCGGCGTGGAATCGGTGGTAGGATTTCCGGCGGCATCGACGCGCGCAGATTGCGCGAACGCCGGCGAAGCGGTCAAAAATGCACAGATGGCAAGGCCGCTCGCAGCGGCAAGAATATGAGTTTTCATGGCGCGGGGCTCCTTTAGGGCTTATTGCCCAAAGGAACGTACGGAACCAACGCCGGTTCCGTGCCGCCAAAAATGGAACCAAAGTTCCCTAGACCGCCGCGGTGATGTATTCGCGCAAAGCGGCGGCTTCATTGACGGTTTCGGCGATGCGGGTCTTCACCACGTCACCGATCGAGACCATGCCGCAAACGCTGGCGCCACCATCCAACACCGGCACATGACGGAAACGTCCGCGGGTCATCACTTCCATCACGCTTTCCACCGTGTCGTTCTCCACGCAGGTTTCCGGCGCCGGCGTCATATGCGCATTGACCGGATCGCCGAAGCAATCGGCGCCACCCCTGGCCATGGCGCGAACCAGATCGCGTTCGGAAATGATGCCGACAAGCTTGCCGCTTCTGTCCCTGACAATCAGCGCGCCGATCTTCTTCTCGGTCAGCAGCTTGGCGGCGTCACAGACGGTGGCGGTGCTGGTGATGGCCACGACTTCGCGGCCCTTGTCCTGCAGGATATGCCTGACTTGCATGACGATGCTCCTCCAACTTTTGTTGATGGTCGCTCCGGCTTGCACCGGCGCTCCCAGGCGCTTCGTCCGCGATACGGTTCGCGGGCAAGGCGCAAAACCGGCCGGGATCTCCCGGTCATTGCCAAGATGCTGCGCCCGCCCCGAAGGGCTGGCAAGGCGTATCCGATGCCGCGGCGCAGCGAAATTTGGGGCTTTCGGAGGATAAAATCCGGCCAAATCGGGCATTTACCGGCCAATAAGCCGCCTTGAGCCAGACTCCAATCTAGGGCAAAAGGGCGCCCTTCCCGCACCGAGCGGTGGCGGCCTTCGTCCGGTAGCGCGGCCGAAGTTCTGGAAGGTCCTGTGGCCGAGAGGCTGCCCCGCCGGCGGAGCCGGCAAAAAATTACTGCCTTCAGCCTCGTCTCTCACGGCTGAAGTTCTGGATGGTGCTGTGGCCGAGAGGCTGAAGGCGGCGGTTTGCTAAACCGTTATACGGTTGTAAAGCCGTATCGAGGGTTCGAATCCCTCCGGCACCGCCATTCCCGCTGATGCGGGCGAGATATCTCAATCATCACAGTGCGGCGGGAATGGCGGTGCCGGAATGGTTTCCGCGCCCTTCGCTTACGCTACGGGCGTTCGTCGCTCGAAATGGTCCACAAGACCATTCCGTTGGCCTTCGGCCAACCGCTCCTCACTGTTCGACAAAATCGGCGACAGCCGATTTTGGGCGCTCGCGTAGCGAGCGATCCGACGCGATAGCCGAGGACGAAAAACATGCCTTGAGCATGTTTTTCGCAATCCCTCCGGCGCAGTGCCGCCTCAGTTCGCCTTCTTGGCCGCAACCAGTTCGATTTCGACCAGCGCGCCTGGTGTCGGCAGCTTCACCTGGAACGCCGAGCGCGACGGCCGGTTGGGCTGCTCCGGGGTGCCGAAACGCTTGGCCCATTCGCCGTTCAGCCCGGCGAAATCGATCTGATCGCCCTTGGCGGGATCGCCCACCAAAAAGACATGGGCAGCAAACACATCGCCAAAGCCCAGGCCGTTCTTGGTCAGCATGGCTTGCAGCTTGTTGAGGATATTGTCGGCCTGCTGGACGGTGTCGCCCATGCGGCCGGGGCTGCCCGCCGGGATGCTGGCATTGATCGGATCGGCCGTGGTGCCGCTGAAATAATAGGTGTCGTAGCCCGCGGGCACGATGCGCTGGGCGCTGGCCGGCAGGACGGAGGTGCAAAGCGCCAGGGCCGCGCCCAGGCAGGCAATTTTCCAGGAAGCCATCATGAGTATCTCTCCTCGTTGAAAATGATCTGGGGAGTATGCACGGGAAAGGCCCGCGCGCATCAGGCAATTTCAGGTGCCGTGGGCCGCAATCGCCGCCAGGAATACGGGACCGAAGTCCTTCAGCTTGGCCGCGCCCACACCATTGACGGCGACGAATTCGCTGAGATTGCGGGGGCACAGGGCCGCCATGTCGATCAGGGTGCGGTCCGAAAAGATCACATAGGCCGGCACCTTGCGTTCGCGCGCCAGTCTGAGCCGCACCGCCTTGAGCGCGGCCAGCAGATCGGGGTCGCCGCCGTCATTCGCCGCCGCAGCATCGGCCCGCGCCTTGCTGCGTGGGGTCATTTCGCGGAATTGGAAGAGGCTTGTGCCACGCCGCAGGTCTTCGCCCCGCTCGGTGATCGCAAGGCCGCCGTGATCGTCCGGCGCCAGAAAACCGGCCGCCACCATCTGGCGGATCAGCGATGTCCATTCTTCCTTCTTGCGCGTTGCGCCACTGCCGAAGCAGGCCAGCATATCGTGACCGCGTTCCTTGATCTTCTGGGTGCCCGCGCCGCGCAAAATGTCGATGACATGGGTGGCGCCAAAGCGTTCACCTGACTGCAGAACTGCCGCCAGCACGGTCTGTGCTTCCCTGGTGCCATCCTTGAGCGGCGCACTGTCCAGGCAATTGTCGCAGTTGCCGCACGGCTCCGCTGTCTCCCCGAAATATTGCAGCAGGATCTGGCGGCGGCACCCTCCCGCTTCGCAATAGCCGATGAGCGTGCCCAGCCGGCCATGCGCACGCCGCTTGTGCTCGTCACTGGCCTCTTCATTGTCGATGAACATGCGCCGCATGCGGATGTCGCCAGACCCGAACAGCATGTGCGCTTCGGCGGCCCGGCCATCACGGCCGGCACGGCCGATCTCCTGGTAATAAGCCTCCAGGTTGCCCGGCAGATCGGTGTGAAAGACGTAACCCACGTCCGGCTTGTCGATACCCATGCCAAAGGCAATGGTCGCCACCATCACCACGCCCGCCTCGGTCATGAAGCGGTTCTGGTTGGTATCGCGCGCTTCCTTGCTCATGCCGGCGTGATAGGCCAGCGCCCGCACCTTGCTGCGTTCCAGGAAGGCCGCGGTCTCTTCGGTCTTCTTGCGCGACAGGCAATAGACGATGCCGCTCTTGCCCGCATGGCGCTGCACGAAATCCAGCAGCTGCGCCTTGCCGTCATCGCGCGCCGTGACGCTGAGCTTGATGTTGGGCCGGTCAAAGCCCAGCACCAGGGTCTCGACCTTGCCGGCAAACAAGCGGGCCGCGATGTCGCGGCGCGTCGCCTCGTCCGCCGTCGCGGTCAGGGCGATGATCGGCACCCTGGGGAACAGGGTGCGCAGCCGCGACAGTTGCTCATATTCAGGCCGGAAAGCCGGTCCCCATTGGGAGATGCAATGGGCCTCGTCCACCGCGATCAGGCGGACATCGGTGCGGGCCAGCGCGTCCAGCATCCGCTCCGTCATCAGCCTTTCGGGCGCCAGGTACAAAAGCCGGGTCTCGCCTGCCGTCACCCGCCGCCAGGCGGCGATATTCTCGTCGCGGTCGATGGAGGAATTGATGGTGTCGGCCGCGACCCCGGCCAGCCGCAGTGCCGCGACCTGGTCCTGCATCAGCGCCACCAGGGGCGAAACCACGATGGTCAGCCCGCCCAGCACCAGCGCCGGCACCTGGTAGCAGAGCGACTTGCCCGCGCCGGTCGGCATCACCGTCAAAACAGGGCGGCCAGCCAGCAACGTCTCGATCGCGGTGGCCTGGCCGGGGCGAAAATCGTCAAAGCCGAACACATCCTTGAGGATGCGCCGCTTGGGATCGTCGGAAATCGCGATTTGCTGATTCACGCGGCCTTATATCACGCTTGGCGATTCTCCAGCCGCTTGTGCAGCTTGCGGATGATGTCGCCGGCGGTTTGCTCGCAAACCCCCGGCACCACCGCATGCGCCAGCGCCGCCAGCCCCGCACCCAGCAATGGCAAAGCAAAGGACAGCGCCACGCGCTGATGCTGGAAATAGCTTTCGCCGACGCTGAAGGGATGAGACAGAAACAGCCGCCGAAACATCGCCAAACCCCTGTTGCGCCGCATCATTCTAACGCAAAGGCGTGGGCTTGTGTGGCTTACGGTTTGCCGGAATATTGGGCAGCAACAAATGGAGGGGATCATGAAATACGCAATTCTCGGCGCGGCCTGCCTGATGGTGTACAGCACCGGCGCTTTCGCCGCCAATGCGACGCGGGCGCCTTTCGGCGCGCTATCCGACGGCACAAAGATCGAAGCCGTGACCCTGACCAACGGCGCCGGCATGAGCGCCAAGATCATGACCCTGGGCGCCACGTTGCAATCGCTGGCCGTGCCGGACAAGGCCGGTCACAAGGACGATGTGGTGCTGGGCTACGACACCGCGCAGGAATATCTCACCCGACCGAATTATTTCGGAGCCTCGGTGGGGCGCTATGCCAACCGCATCGCCAAGGGGAAATTCTCTCTCGATGGCAAGGGTTACACCCTGGCCACCAATGACGGCCCAAATTCGCTGCATGGCGGACCCAAGGGTTTCGACAAGCGGGTGTGGAAGATCGACTCGGTCACCAGCGGCCCTGACGCCAGGGCAGTGTTCAGCTATGTCAGCGCCGATGGCGAGGAAGGCTTTCCCGGCGAATTAAAAGTCACCGCCACCTATTCGCTGAACGAGCAGAATGAGCTGAAGCTGGAATACAAGGCCACCACCTCAAAGCCGACGGTGCTGAACCTGACCAACCATTCCTATTTCAACCTGTCGGGCAATGACGCGCGCGATGTGATGGGCAACATGGTGACCCTGCATGCCGCCAAATTCACCCCCGTGGACGCGACCTTGATCCCCACCGGCGAGCGCCGCGCCGTGGCCGGCTCACCCTTCGACTTCCGTACGCCGCACCGGGTCGGTGACCGTATCCGCGACGCCCGCGACCAGCAGATTCGCTATGGCCGCGGCTATGACCACAACTTCATCGTCGATGGCGCCGCCGGATCTTTGCGTCCCGCCGCGGTGGTCAATGACCCGGTGTCGGGCCGCACCCTGGAAATGAGCGTCAGCGCGCCCGGCATCCAGTTCTATACCGGCAACTTCATGGACGGCACTTTCTTCGGCAAGGCCCAGCGCAGCTATCGCCAGGGCGATGCCATCTGCCTGGAGCCGGGCGTGTTCCCGGATTCCCCCAACCATGCGGATTTCCCCCCCGCGCGGCTGAACCCGGGCCAGGCTTACATCAACACCATGGTCTACAAGTTCAGCGCGAAATAACCTGGAAGGCGAATATAATCAGGGACGGGAAACTTTTCCGTCGCGCTGCTGTTAGCGCCACCTCTTGGGGCCTTTGCCACCACACCCGCAACGGCAACCGACAGGCTTGATGTATTCCTCCCAATATTCCTTGCCATAGTCATAGCCGAATTCTTCGCCCGGCCTTATGGCGCGTTTGGCTACGATAAACACGCGCTGATTGACTTCTTCCGGCTCGCAATTGGGCGAGCAGAAATGATTGATGTAACGGGCTATATTTTTCCGGCCGCCACCATGAATGGCCATGTGACCATCGACCTCGAAGAAATATCTCCCGCGGCTGCGGATCATTTCCACCTCAGTGACCAGGGGGCCCCAATATTCGGCGACCACCTCGCCCTTCCTGACGGGGCCCGTGGCGAACAGCCCCAAACCGTGAGCGGCTCGCTTTACTGCCGCGTTGATATGCAACACCCGCTTCATGATCTCTGATCTATATAGCCTTCGCGTTTACGACTTCCCGTCGCACCGGCAATTCAATCCACCGCCACCACCGCAACGGACTTGGCGGGCAGATCGAACGCCAGCTTGCCGTCGGTCGTGTTGCTGTTCTTGAACGCGATCGGGCGCACCATATTGGGTGCATCGAAGCTGTTATGCGCATCCATGGCGAAAGCCGTCAGCACCCGGCCATGGGCGCTGCCCGTCAGGTTGGTGATCACCTGCACGGCGTGGCCGGGGTCGGTATTGACCATGGCCAGGTACAGCTTGCCGTCCTTGCCGCGCGCCGCTGACACATCCAGCATCGGCACGCCAGCGCTATAGGCCTTCCCATCCACCTTGGCGGGGTACGGTACAGCGCCCATGAAGACCTGATACATGTCGAAGACATGATAGGTCGGCGTCAGCACCATCTTTTCCTTGTCGGTCAGGATCATGGCCTGCAGCACATTGATCATCTGGGCGATGTTGGCGCCCTTTACCCGGTCGCTGTGGCGCTGGAAGATGTTGAGGCTCAGCGCCGCCACTTCGGCATCGCGCAGTGAGTTCTGCTGGTAGAGGAAGCCGGGATGGCTGCCCGGTTCCTGGTCGTACCAGGTGCCCCATTCATCGACATACAGGCCGATCTTTTTGGCGGGATCATACTTGTCCATGATCGCGGCGGTCTTGGTCACGATCTCCTCGGTGTGCAGGGCATGCGCCAGGGTCGAGGCCCATTCTGTTTCTGGAAAGCCGGTGGCCGGCCCCTTGTCGCGGAAGACGCGCGGCACGGTATAGTAGTGCACGCTCAGCCCATCGAACTTTCCGCCGTCCCGCATCATGGTCTCGGCAAAATCGTAATTGTCGTCATGGCTGCCGCTGGCGATCTTCAAGCTGCCCATCTCGCGCGGCGTATTGGCGAAAGTGGCATAGCGGCGATTGATGTCGGCGGCATATTCGGGGCGCATATTGCCACCGCAGCCCCAGGTCTCGTTGCCGATCCCGATGAAATGCACGTTCCAGGGTTTGGTCCGGCCATTCTTCTTGCGCTCATTGGCCAGCGAGGATTTGCTGTCAGACGTCATATATTCCAGCCACTGGGCGGAATCATACGGCGTCAGCGAGCCGACATTGAGCGAGACATAGGTATCTGCTCCGATCAGCTCGGCGAAGTTCATGAACTCATGGGTGCCGAAGCTGTTATCTTCGGTCACACCGCCCCAATGGACATTGACCCGCACCGGCCGCTTGGCGCGCGGGCCGATACCATCGCGCCAATCGTAAAGATCGCCGAAACAGCCGCCCGGCCAGCGCACATTCGGCACATGAATGGCTTTCAGCGCCGCCACCACATCCTTGCGATATCCATGGATGTTGGGGATCTTGCTGTCCTCGCCCACCCAGATGCCTTCATAGATGCCGCGACCCAGATGCTCGGCGAACTGACCGTAGATATGCCGGCTGATTTCCACGCCGGGCTTAGAGGTGTCGATGGCGACATGGGCCACCGCGATCACATCAGGAGTCGGCGCCTGCGCCCCGGCCGGCACAGCCATCGCCAGAAGCGCCAGCCAGAGAATTTTGCGGATCATGTCCCCACCCCTTTTTATGGTCGCTCGTCGGTACGCTGTCGCTACCGACCTCGTCGACGCTCCATTGCCGCCATGATAGCGGTAGCAAAGCGGGTCAGGAAAGCGCTTTAAGCCCTTCGGCATCCGACAGCAGAAGGGCCCAGTCCTCGCGGCTGAAACCGGCGGTCTCGCGCCGCGCCGCCTGTGCTCGCAGCATACTTAGCCGGACGGGGTCCCCGCTCGCCGAGGGCGTGCCCGCCAGCAATGCCAGGTGCAAATCGCGCACTGCGGCATCCTCAAGCACCAGATTCTGCGACGCTTCCGGCACTTCGTCATGGTTTTCGGCCAGGGCATGGGCGCGCCCCAAAACCTTGGAGCCATGGGTTTCGCTGGGCACCAGGAACAGGCCTTCGCGCCGGGCCGCCAGGCCCAGCATGGGGCTGGAACTGATGATGACCAGCGGAATGGCCAGCCACAGTCCCGCCAGTAGCGGCAGGAACCAGTTGAAAGGCGCGGCGCGCCACAGGATGACGGTCGCCGCCAGCCCCACCAGGGTATGGGGAGCGAACTGGCGCGCCACCAATGCCAGCGGCAAGGCGCGGTCGGTGCGGGCCTGGGCGTTCCACCCCGTGGCGATGCCCGCCAGGATGGAGACCACATACCAGCTGTGCTGCAGCATCACGATCGGCGCCATCAGCGTGGAGAAAATCGATTCCCAAAGCGCGCCCCAGATGACCGAGCCCGCTCCGCCATGGGCGCGGGCGGCGCGGGGATCTTCCAGCACCGCGATCACCGCCAGCAGCTTGGGGCCATACAGCAACACCAACGTTGCCACCACCAGGATCACCAGCTCGGCAGTATGGGTGACCGACAGCGCCAGAGACGGATGCAATGCGATGGCGTCTTCGGCCGGCGGTGGCGGCGCGTTCATCATGTCGATGGCCGAGACAATCAGCAGCAGCAGCCATAGGGGCGAGGAAACATAACTCATGATCCCCATTGCCAGGTGCAGCCGGCTGGGCAAGGTCAGGCCTTGCGCGAACACGATGCGCAGATGTTGCAGGTTGCCCTGACACCAACGGCGGTCGCGGACAAGATAGTCGAGCAGGGTGGGCGGCGGCTCTTCGAACGAGCCGCCAATGTCAGGCGCCATCCACACATCCCATCCGGCACGGCGCAGCAGCGCCGCCTCGATGAAATCATGGCTCATGATCTCGCCGCCGAAAGGCGGCTTGCCCGGCAGGCGCGGCAATCCGCAATGCTGCATGAAGGCATGCACCCGGATGATGGCGTTGTGGCCCCAGTAATTGCCGTCCGGCCCCTGCAGGAAGGCAAGCCCCGCGGTGTGGATGGGACCATAAACGCTGGAGGAAAACTGCTGGATGCGGGCGAACAGCGAATGACGCCCCACCAATTGTGCCGGCGCCTGGATCAGGGCAGCGCGGGGATTTGCGTCCATCAGTCCGACCAGCCGGGTCAGGGTCTTGCCCGTCATCAGGCTGTCGGCATCCAGGATCACCATATAATCGTAGAGCTGGCCCCAATTCTCGCAAAAGTCCTGGATGTTGCCGGCCTTGCGCCCGGTATTGCGGGCGCGGTGGCGATAGAAGACATGCGCATCTTCGCCCAGCTCCTGCTTCAGGCTTTGCCACTCGATCTCCTCGGCCACCCAGCTCGCCGGATTGGTGCTGTCGCTGAGGATATAGAAATCGAAATCGGGGCCCGCGGATTCGCGGATGGCGCGCACCCCGGAAAAGACCCGCGCCACATCTTCGTTATAGACCGGCATCAGGATGGCGGTGCGCGCCGCCGATGGCCCGGACGCGGGCTTGAGCGGCAGCAGATTGATCTTGGTGAAGCGCGCCCAGGCGCCGAATACCGCCAGCCAGAAAGACGAGGCGATCCAGGCGAACAGGATGGCGAACAGGGTGGTGATGACGGCT
>JBBQBL010000079.1:0-10711 GCA_038317805.1 Micropepsales bacterium | reverse complement strand
TCCAGCGCTCCCACAACTCGGCCTTCTGACGCGCCGTAAATCTAACCCGGGCCGTCCATTCCATGCGATTACCTCCTGATCTAGAAAGATTAGAAGGTGTTGCGCCGACCCATTGAACCCGCCGCGCAAAGCGGACATTGGGCCGACCGGTACGAATGGCTGCTTTTGAGGGCCATTCGGATCGGCAAGCGCTGCTCCGGCTATGTAGATTTTCCCTGCCGAATCACCAAAGCCGGAGACGGTTGCCAATACGGGCACCGGCAATTTCATCCCGAAATCAACCGGTGCCCAAAGTGTGGCTCGTTTTCCCGATAGCAGTATCTCGCGGAGTGATCCGCGCCTTTTTCTTTTGGAGTTGTATGGGCTGGCTAGTAAGCGCTGGAGCTGACGCGCAGGGCCGGGACAGTGTCCTTCGGCTTGGCGGCGGCGGTCTTGGCCACGGGCTGCGGCACAACCTTGGGCGCAGGCGCCGTGGCGGTCTTGGCAGGAGCAGGGGCCGCAGCGGTCTTTGCCGGAACCACATGCGGGGCAGCGGCGGGCACCGCGGGCTTGGCCTCGGCGGCCTTCACGGGCGCAGCGGCAACCGTCTTTTCCGGCAGGACATGCGGGGTGCTGGTCTTGTTGGCTTCCGCCTTCGCCGCGGCGATGGCGGCGGGCTTGTTGGTCAGATGCTTGGCCAGCGCTTCGGCGCGGGCCTGCAAATCTTCAGCCTGGGTGGCGGCGCTTTTCACGCCCGGCGCGGTCATGTTGGCGGGCATCGCGGCGGGCTTGGGGCTTTCCGAACGGGCGGTGCTGGTGTCCAGAGCCTCGCCCTTCTTCGGTTCGGCTTTGACGACAGACTTTTTGGGCGCCAGCGGGCGGGGCGCCTTGGCGGCGCTGATCGCCGGGCCGAACACTTGGCCGGCCATGGGATCGGCGGGCACGCGCTGCATCACCACGCCGCCATTCTGTGCCATCTGCGGGGCCATCTGCGGCACAGCTTCGATCATGCCGTTGTTCGGGGCCGCCAGCGGGCGCGGCGCACCCATGGAATTGGACGCGACCGGCATGCGCGGCGCCGCCTGGGGCGGGGCCATGCTGGACATCGGCGCGGGCATGTTGGCCGCAGTGGACGCACCGGGCGCTTCGGGCGCCGTGGAGCGGATCAGGGCGATGTTGGCCGCGATCTTGGCATCGGGGGCGGCCGCATTGGCGGCCTCGGCGCGGCTGGCGAGGTTCCTGGCCATGGCCGGATCATTGGCCAGCATGCGCGAGAGGGCATAATTGCTCAGTATGCTGGGTTCGCCGGGCTTCAGGGTCAGGGCATGTTCATAGGCGCCGCGCGCGTCCTTCTGGCTGCCGATCTGGTCATAGGCCACGCCCAGCGCGGAAAACACGGTCCAGTCGGTGGGCTGCAATTGTCCGGCGCGGGTCAGGAAGTTCACCGCATCCTGGGCGCGGCCCATCGCGGCAAGGGTCTTGCCATATTCGCTGACCACGCCCGGATCGTCGGAGGCCACCATCATCAGCTGCGACAGATGCCGGATCGCTTCGGCATAATTGCCCGACAGGCGCAGCGCCTGTGCCTGCTGGATGCTGGTTTCCAGGTTGGTGCCCGGCGCCGCGGCTGGGGGCTTTTCATCCTTGGCCGCATCCTTCTTGGACGCGGAATTGAACCAGCCGGCCTGAGCGCCAAGGGCGGAGGAGCCAAGCAGGATCGTGGCCAGGGCAAGACGGGTGAGGGGCTTGAAAGCCATTGGGGGGCAGCCTCGAAAATCGCTGCGCGCAGAGTGCCAGTACCCCAGTCAACAAACCCTTAAGTATATGAGCCCATATAGAATCGAGTGGATTCGCGGCGTTAACACCGGTTAAGCGCCCCAGTCCTGACGCAATAAAGGGTTAACCTTTCGGATCATGTCGCAGCGTCTTGCAGCCCTGATCGCCTTGCTCGCTTTTGTGGCGCTGGTTGTCGGCGCGCTGGTGACGGGCGGCAAGCTAGGCCTGGACGATACCGGGCCGACGCGCATTTCCTTCCAGATCGCCACCGGCTCCACCGACGGCGTTTATTTTCCCGTCGGCCAGGCCATGGCCGGGGTGATCAGCCACCCCATGGGCGTGGGCCGCTGTGACACCGCCACGGTGTGCGGTCCGGCCGGCGTCATCCTGTCGGCCCGCACCAGCCAGGGCGCGGCCGACAATCTGCGGGCCGTCAACAGCGGCGCGGTGGATTCCGGTTTTGCCGATGGTGATGTGATTGCCGCCGCGGTGGCGGGCCGGGGCGCCTTCCGCCGGCCGGCGCGGCATTTGCGGGTGATCGCCGCCCTGTTTCCTGAAGACGCGCACCTGGTGGTGGCCGCAAAATCCAGCATCCAGTCGGTGAATGATCTGCGCGGCAAGCGCGTGCTGCTGGGTCCGCCGGGCAGCGGCGGCGTGGTGCGCTCCAAGGCCATCCTGGCTGCCTACCGGGTGTGGGTGCGCCAGATCATTTCCGACGACAATGCCGGCCAGCTGATGCGCGATGGCAAGATCGACGCCTATTTCACCGTGGCCGGCGTGCCGCTGGATTCGGTGAAGAGCTTGCTGGCCGATCACGTCGCGCGCCTGGCGCCGATCGATGGCGAAGGCCGCGACCGTCTGATCCAGGCGGTGCCGCAACTGGCGCGAGCCGTCATTCCCGCCGGCGCTTATCCGGGCGTTGACGGTGCGGTGGAAACGGTTTCAACCCGCGCCTATTGGGTGACGCGCGACAGTGCGCCAGACCCCTTGATCTATGGCATGGTGCGGGCGCTGTTCAATCCGGTCAACCAGAGCGCGCTGGCGGCCAGCCATCCCAGTGCGCGCAATATTGGGCTGGACAACGCCGCCGCCAGTCCGGGCGTACCGCTGCATCCGGGCGCGGCGCGGTTCTACCGGGAAAACGGCAAGCTGGACGGTTGATTTGATGGCGCTCGCCCATACGCTGTCGCTCTGAGCCTCGTTCGCGCGCTAAGGAAGCCCCGCTTCGACTTCCTGTTGCGAAACCTTGCGCCACTCTTGCATGCCCGGCATCGCCAGGATGCGATCCATATAGGTGCGTACCGCAGCCGGCACCTTCACATCGTAGGTTTCAAAACGCGACACCACCGGCGCATACATGCAGTCGGCAATCGAGAATGTCCCGAACAGATAATCGCCTTTGTAAGTGTCCAGCGCGTCCTTCCAGGAGGCGATGATGCGGGCGACCTGGTTTTGCGTGTCTTCGCGCAATTCGGGCATCGGCTTCTTGCGCGCAAAATCCATGGTCAGCTGGTCGCGCACATCGGGAAAGCCTGAATGCATCTCGCTGGAATAGCTGCGGGCGGCGGCGCGGGCATCCTTGTCGGCGGGCCACAATCCGGCTTGCGGATGTCGCTCGGCGATGGTTTCGCAGATCGCCAGGCTGTCCCACACCGTCAGGGTCTTGCCGTTCTCCTCAACTTTCAGCACCGGCACCTTGCCGGCGGGCGAATATTTCAGGATCTGCTCCCTGGTGGTGGGCGACTCTTTCTGGCGCAGGCGGATGTCCACGGTCTCGAATGGCGCGCCGGTGGCCGACAGCGCAAGAAAGGGGCGCAGGCTCCAGCTCGACCAGCTGCGGGTGCCGACAATCAGGGTATAGCGGGCCATTTGGTGCGTCCTTGCGATAAGGGCTGTCGATTCATAGAGTCAGCGCCCGTAAAGCGTAAGAGCCAATTATGCATCCAAGCCTTGTAGCCAATGCCAAGAACGCCATTCCCGTCCATGCCGTGACGGCCAAGGACGCGCGCACCTGGCTGGCCGGACAAAAACGCAGCGGGCTGGTGACGGCGTCTGGCTTTTCCGGCGCGGCGGGCGCTTTGGCGGCGCTGCCGGATGCCAGGGGCGGTTTCGCGGCCTGGGTGCTGGGGCTGGGCGATGCCCGTGATGCGTTTGCGCTGGCCGCGGCGTCCGAAAAGCTGCCGGCCGGGACCTATCGGCTGGGCGATGTGCCGGAGTTCTGCGGCGGCGCCGACGCGGCGCTGGCCTGGCTGATGGGCGGTTATGGCTTCGACCGCTACAAGAAAAAGACAGCGAAGGCGGCACGGCTGGTGTTGCCACCGGGTGTGGACGGCGGCGAGGTCTCGCGCATCGCGGAAAATATTTTCCTGGCCCGCGACCTGATCAACACGCCCGCCAATGACATGGGCCCCGCCGAAATTGAACAGGCTGCGCGCGCGCTCGCCCGGCAGCATGGCGCGAAGGCGTCGGTGGTCAGTGGTGCGGCGCTGGCGAAGAATTATCCCCTGATCGCGGCGGTGGGCATGGGCTCGCCCCGCGCGCCCCGCTTGATTGAACTCACCTGGGGCAAGGGACGGCTGGTGACGTTGGTAGGCAAAGGCGTTTGTTTTGATACTGGCGGGCTGGACCTCAAGCCATCCTCCGCCATGCTGACCATGAAGAAGGACATGGGCGGGGCGGCCTGTGTGCTGGCGGTCGCCGGCATGGTGATGGGCGCGAAATTGAATTTGCGCCTGCGCGTGCTGATCGGCGCGGTGGAAAATTCGGTGTCCGGCGCCGCCATGCGTCCCGGCGATGTCTTCAAGAGCCGCAAGGGCCTGACGGTGGAAATCGGCAACACCGATGCGGAAGGCCGGTTGGTGCTGGCCGATGCCTTGGCCGATGGCGATGACGGCAAGCCGGACCTGATGATCGACGTCGCCACGCTTACCGGCGCGGCGCGCGCCGCGACCGGCATGGAGCTGCCGCCCTTCTTCACCGACGATGAAAAGCTGGCGAATGACCTGGTGCGCGTCGGCACGGCGGTCCAGGACCCGCTGTGGCGGCTGCCCTTGTGGCGCGGCTATGAAGATACCTTGAGCAGCCGGGTGGCCGACCTCAACAACAATCCGGCATACAATTATGCCGGCGCCATCACCGCGGCCCTGTTCCTGAACCGTTTTGTGTCCAAAACAAAAAGCTGGGCGCATCTGGATATCCCCGCCTGGATCGACCGCGCCAAGCCGGGACGTCCCATCGGCGGCGAAGCCAATGGCGCCCGCGCCATCTATACTCTGCTGAAAGAACGCTATGGCCGATAAGAGGGTAACACCGGCACGGCCCGACCTGGCGGCGGCGCATCTCAAGGGTACGGTGGATGCGCCGCGTTATGCGCAAGGCGTCAAATATTCCATCGGCGTGGGCCGCGCAGCGCTGTGCGTGGAGCCGACGTTCGGCTCGGCCCAGGACAGCGAACTTTTATTCGGCGAAGTCTTCACCGTCTATGAAGAAGGTGACTGGCTGTGGGGACAGGCGGAAAACGATCACTATGTGGGATATATCTTTGAGCTCGGCGCGCGCCCGCTTTTTGCAACTGACGCCACCGTGTCCGTGTTGATGGCGCCGGTCTTTTCCGCGCCGGATCTGAAAACCGCCGTGCAGGATTTCCTCCCGCTGAATGCGCGTGTTCCGGTGCTGGAGCGCCAGGGCGACTATGTGCGGATCGGCGAATACCAGTATGTCCACCAGCGGCATCTCGAACCTTTGGCGGAAAAGGATTTTGTCGCGATTGCCGAACGCTTTGTCGGGGTGCCCTATGTCTGGGGCGGCAAGACGGCGGCGGGGCTGGACTGCTCGGGCCTGATCCAGACCGCGCTGCAGGCGGTGGGCAAGGCCGCGCCGCGCGACACCGACATGATGGAGAAGGCGCTGGGCGAACCGGTCAGCGCGGCGTCACAGCGGGGCGATCTGGTGTTCTGGAAGGGCCATATGGGGGTGATGCTGGACGAAACGCGCCTGCTACATGCCAATGCTTATCACATGCAGGTGGCGATTGAGCCTTTGGCGGAGGCGGTGGCGCGGATTGAAAAAATCGCCGGCCCGGTGACGTCGATCAGACGCCTCTAGGGGGCGGCTTTGATCTTTGCGGTGGCGCGAATCTCGCGCACCGACTTGTCCTTGTGCGCGATCCACAGGAACAGCCGGTTCAGCAACGCCAGCGGCCATACCATCTTGCGCGCCACGTCCAGGAACAGCACCACGCGGACCTGATAGGCATTGTTGGCGGCATCGTGCAGGAAGGTGTCATCAAACAGCACCGCTTCGCCGTCGTGCCAGAAATATTTCTCGCCCTGTTCGATCTGGGCGCGATCACCGCCCCGCGCCTGCGCCTCGGGGTTGATGCGGATCCAGCACGTGTTGTCGCGGTTGTTGCCCGGGATCAGCACGCCCAGGTGATAACGGACAAAGCCTTTCCAGTAACCCCAATGCGCCTTGATATGCTGACCAGGCTCCAGCACTGAGAAGACGGCGGTATAGATGCCGGGAATGTCGCGCAGCAGCGCTGCGGTCCTGGGCGCCAGCGCGCAATTTTCCTCGATGAATTCCCCGGACTTGAACATGAAACTCTTCCAGGCGATCTGGTGGATGCCGCCGGAGGTATAGCTGGTCAGTTCTTCCATCCCGGGCAGGCGCAGCTGGCTGTGGATCAGATGCTCGCATTCGGCACGGATCAGCGGATAATTCTGCCGCAGAATGTCCAGTTCAGGATATTCGCTCAGGTCGCGTTCAAAGGCGGGCAGCTTGCGGAATACCCCGCACCGTTCGGCGCCGATGAAAAGCTCCGCTGCGGCATCCTTGATCCGGCTGGCAAAAGACATCAGTAGCCCCGGTTCAAGTCCACGACATTCTTGAATGGTGCGCCGGTCTCAGCGCGCGTGACGCAATCCACTACAAAGGCCGATGCGTTCCGCGGATCGGTGATGCCGGCGATATGCGGTGTCACCGTCACCTTGGGATGGCTCCACAGCACATTATCTTCGGGCAGCGGTTCTGTCTGGAACACATCCAGCACCGCGCCGCCCAGATGTCCGCTGTCCAGGGCCGCCACCAGATCCTGTTCGTTGCAATGGCCGCCGCGCCCCACATTCATCACCCAGGCGCCTTGCGGCAATCCTGCGAACAGCTGGGCATTCAGAATGCCTTCGGTTTCGGGGGTCAGTGGCAGCATGCACACCATCATGTCGCATTGGGCCAGGAATTGCGGCAATTCCTGTGTGCCGGCAAAGCTGGTGACACCGGGCACGGCCTTGCGGCTGCGACTCCAGCCGAACACTTGAAAATCGAACATCTGCAGGCGTTCGGCCGTCACCGCGCCGATATCGCCCATGCCCAATATGCCAATGCGTACGTCACGGCTGGCGCGCGAAAGCATCCGCTGTTTCCACAGATGCGCTTTTTGCGCTTCGTCGAAGGCGCGTTGATGGCGGTGCACGATAAGGGCGTGCATGGTGACGTACTGCGCCATTTCCCGCTGCAACGTCTCGTCCACGAAACGCACGACCGGCAGGTGGCGGGGGAAATCCGGATCGCGCAGAAATCCGTCCACGCCCGCGCCCAGGGAGAAGATTGCCTTGAGGCGCGGCAGGCCCTTCAGAAACCCGTGCGGCGGGCGGAAGCCGACGAAATAGTCGATCTGCTGCGGCGCGTAGTGGTCCTTGCCTTCAAGGAAACTGTTGAAAGCGGCATGGCCGAACAGCGCCTTGCTCAGCGCGTCCCATCCCGGCGGCAACAGGAACAGGACATTGGGCTTGCCCGACAGTCCTGCCACGTTTCGTTAGTTGGCCTTGGGCGCGGGCGGCGGCGCGGCCGGACCGTTGGGACCCTTGGCCGGCGCGCCATCGGCGGCAGCCGGAGCAGCACCGGCAGCCGGAGCCGCAGCGGCAGGCGCTTCGGCGGGCTTGGGCGCGGGGATCGGCGCCGGCGCATCGGCATTGCTGCGCAGGAACGCGATCAGGTTGATGCGGTCGCTGATCTTGGAGATACCGGCGAAGCTCATCTTGGTGCCGGGGATGTCGGCCTGCGGCGACTTGATGAACTTGAACAGCTCGTCATAGGTCCAGTTGCCCGGCTTGCCCTTCATGGCGCCCGAATAGGAGAAGCCGGCGATCGAGGCGCGGGCGCGGTCCACCACGCCGAACAGCGGCGGTCCGATCTTGACGGCCTTGGCGGGGCTGACGTCATGGCAAGCTTCGCACTTGGCGACAGTCGCCTTGCCCGCGGCGATGTCGGCCTTGGCCAGCTCGGTGCCCCAATCGGGCAGGGTTTCCGCAACAGGCGCCGCAGCGCCGCCGCCCGCCGGCGTCTCGACCACACCTTCCACGACATAGCCGGGCTTTTCCGGCTTTTCGGGTTCATAGACGCCTTCGGCCACGACGCGGACGACGAAGATGAAGATCGCCGTGCCCAGAACGGCACCGATGATCTTGTTCCACTCGAAGGAATCCATGGCTCTCCCCAAAGCCGGGTGGGTCCCGGCAAAATACGGGGCGACATTACCCGCCGCCGCCCTCACGTCATTGCGGCGAAGCGTCGCATAATTTGTAGGCGGTAGCTGGCCTTAGCGCCATTCCCGGCCTAAAGAGGCGCAGGCGATGGAACCGTCATGAACCCAGTCCTTTTGATCCCCGCCCGGATGGCCTCGATGCGGCTGCCGGGCAAGCCGCTGGCCGATATCGCGGGCCAGCCCATGATCGTGCGGGTCTGGGCCCGGGCCATGGCCGCCGGCCTGGGGCCGGTGGTGGTGGCGCCAGGCGAGGAAGAGATCGTCGCTTGCGTTGAAAAGGCGGGGGGCCGGGCGGTCCTGACCGACCCAAACCTGCCATCGGGGTCCGACCGGATCTGGGCGGCGCTCAGGGCAATCGACCCCAAGGGTGCGCATGACGTGGTGGTGAACCTGCAGGGCGACCTGCCGGCGCTGGATCCGGGCCAGCTCAAGACTGTGGTCGAGGCCCTGGCAAAATCGGGGGCCGATATCGCCACCCTGGCCGCGCCCATCGACAATGCCGCCGACGAAACCAATCCCGCGGTGGTCAAGGCGGTGGTGGCCTGGGACGCCAATGAGCGGCTGGGCCGGGCGCTGTATTTCACCCGCACCACCGCGCCGGGCGGCGAAGGCACGCTCTATCATCATGTCGGTCTTTACGCCTATCGCCGTGAAGCGCTGGAAAGCTTTGTCGCGCTGCCGCCATCGCCGCTGGAAAGCCGCGAGAAGCTGGAACAGCTGCGGGCGCTGGAAGCGGGCATGAGCATTGCGGTGGCGCGTGTGGACGAAGCGCCCTTGTCTGTCGATACTCCCGCCGATTTGGAACGGGCCCGAAAGCTGCTGTCGTGATCAAGACCATTGCCAATGCCAAGCGTGTCGCCTTCCAGGGCGAGCCGGGCGCCTATGCCAATCTGGCGGCGCGCGAAGCGGTGCCGCATGCGAGCGCGATCCCCAAGCCTACCTTCGAAGACGCCATCGAGGCGGCCAAGTCCGGCGACACCGACCTGGTTATTATCCCGGTGGAAAACTCGCTGATCGGCCGCATTGCCGACATTCATCATCTGCTGCCGGATTCGGGGCTGCATATCGTGGGCGAACATTTCCTGCCCATTCGGCACCAGTTGCTGGGCCTGAAGGATGCGACCCTGGAAGACATCAAAAGCGTTTACAGTCAGGCGCCTGCGCTGGCCCAGTGCCGCACCATCCTGCGCAACCGCAAGCTGGTGGCGCACAACTGGTATGATACGGCGGGCTCGGCCAAGCACATCGCCGAACTGGGCGACAAAAGCGCCGCGGCCATCGCGTCCACCCTGGCGGCGGAATTCTATGGCCTGAAGATCCTGCAGGCCGATGTGGAAGACGAGCATCACAACGCCACGCGGTTTTTGATCATGTCGCGCCAGGACGAGCGCGCGCCCAACAAGGGCAAGGTGGTGACTAGCTTCATCTTCCAGGTGAAGAACGCGCCGGCCGCGCTCTACAAGGCGCTGGGCGCTTTCGCGACCAATGGCGTGAACATGACCAAGCTGGAGAGCTACCAGTTGGGCGGTTCGTTCAACGCCACGCAATTCTATGCCGACATCCAGGGCCATCCCGATGAGCCCAATGTCGCCGCCGCGCTGCAGGAACTGGAATTCCAGACGGCGAAGATGTCGGTGATGGGCGTGTATCCCGCATCGCCCTTTCGCGAAGACATGCCCTGAGCCTGCTGGGGCTTGAGCATTGCCAAAATTGTACGGCGGGATACAGTTCGTTCCATGAGCACACCCGCCAGTACCGTCAAAGTCACCTCCATCACGCCGCTTGGCGACAACAAGGTCTCGATCGTCATGGAGATGGTGGTGGACGTGCACCGGCTGGCGGAAGTGAGCAGTACGCTGCTTCAAGTTGCTGCCAAGGGCGTCGGCGCGGAAAAGAAGAAATAGTCAGCTCAACGCCAGCCTGATTCCCGACGCCAGCAGGATCGCTGCCAGCATGAAGCGCAGCGCCTTGGCGGGCAGGTAGCGGCTGCCGACCCACACGCCCAACAGACCGCCCAATGCGGCCGCCAACGACCAAGCTGGCAACTGGGGCGGCAGCGCCGGATGCGCCAGCCAGATGGCGATGAAGGCGAAGCCGGCGGTATAGAGATTGCTGGTCTGGGCGCATGCGGCAACGCGCTTGGTCGGCGCCCATCCCAGCAGCAGCATCGTGGCCGCCACGAACAATCCGCCGCCGATGCCGGTGATGCCCGCCAACAGCCCGCTGACGCCGCCGCAAATGATCGCCGGGATCAGTGGCGGCTTGCCCTGTGCCCGCGCGTCCAATTCGGCTGTCATGCGCGCGGCCCAGGCCATCTGTGCGCCCGCGGCCAGCAGGATGACGGTCATGGCGGCGCGGAAGGTGGATGGCGGCAAGTCGATCAGCCCGCCGATGACGGACGCCGGAATGCCCAGT
>JBBQBL010000078.1:0-10776 GCA_038317805.1 Micropepsales bacterium | reverse complement strand
CGTCCATCCCATGCGGGAATCCAAGGACAAAAACGTCGTCGCCGATTTCGGGGGCGAAATCTACAAATTCGTCGTACTGATTTATTGGATAATTGATGACGCCGGAGGGAATGTCGAAGGCTAAGGCTGCGACATCTACCGCCTTTCCATGTTGAGGATGTTCTAGCCAAAGCGGAAATTCATCTTCCAATAGTGGTAAGGTAATGTTGAGCAGATGTGCCGCGGCTTGCTGCTTGCTATCTGTTGTTTCCTGAAGCAAGGCGAAGCCGACGTAACTCGGACGAAATCCTGAACTCGTCAGATTTTCGTTGGTGATCGGGTTTTTTCCGGAAAAGTTATGCCAGTTGGTTATTAGATACCCTTTGCTGTTGACGGACCACAAAAAGCCCGTTCCCGTGGCACCAACAATATCTCCTCGAATGTCATCCTTTCGGATCAAGTTTAATTTGAGCGGCGAATAGGCAAGCTTACTCATCAAGTCTCTCCCCGGCGCAACGTTGCATCACTCGTATTTCTCCGAGCGGATCCGGGACATCGAGGATGTCGCCGTAACGGGCGCCGAGGAGTGCCTGGGCCATTGGTGAGCGGAAACTGATCAAGCCCTTAGCGGCATCGGCTTCGTCCACCCCGACAATGCGAAATATCTGCTCGCGGCCCTTGCGCTGGATGGTCACGGTGGAGCCGAAAGCGACGGTGCCATCATTGGAAGGCGTGACCACCTCGGCGCTGCTTTTGCGGATTTCCCAATAGCGCAGGTCGCGCGCCAGGGTTTCGCGCAGCAGCACATTGGCTTCGGATTTCATGCTCGCCTCGATGCGGGCGATGTGCGCCTCGATCTGCGCCAGGCCTTCGGGGGTTACCAAATTTGGCCCCTCATCAATCATGCGTTCCGGAGGAGCCGCGCTTTCCGCCGTTTCTTTGACGAACGCCCTAGACATCAGCGAATACCTTGATGGGCCGGCCCGGCGCCTCGCCTGTGCTCGGCGCGCTCGTCACTTTCGCAGGTCCACTGGACCTGCTCACGCGCTGCGCGCGCCGCTCCTCGCCCATTCTCTCAGGCGGAGGCGCGGATTCAGAGGTCTCTTTGACAAAGGCTCTCGACATGGTGAGAGCTTAACGCGGCAGGCGCGGGAATGTCTCCCGCCTCAGGCCGCGGCGGCGCTGATCTGCTGATGCTGGCCGGTCAGGTAATCGTCGATATCGCCCAGGGTCTTGTTGAGGTCGCCGCCGCTGATGCCTTGGGCGCGGGCATCGCCCGTCAGGTCCGAGGCCCACTTGTCCACTTCGGCAGGCAGGCTCATCTCGGGCACCAGGTGCACGTTGCGCGACACCCAGTCCCGTACAAAGGTTTCGATTTCCGGCTTGCTGCGCATGCGCGTTTCCTCTGTTCGAATCAATAAGTACGCCCAAGAGACGGGGGACGCTACCGCAATCGCGGCCCATCGCGCCCAATCGCCAATGTACGTTGGGCCGGGTCAGGCCTGTTCGGATACCCGGACCGCCACGCTTAGGCGGGCCGCCCCGGCGCCGATAAAGCTGCCGGCGACCGGCATGGCCTGGGCCAAATCGCGCGCCACCGCCACCGGGATCAGGTTGAAACTGCCCATCTGGCGGTTGGTGGGATCAAAGCTGATCCAGCCCGCGCCCGGCACATAGACTTCGGCCCAGGCATGGGTGGTGCTGTCAGTGTCCTGCAGCGCCGGATTGAACAGGTAGCCGGACACCACGCGGGCGCCGAAACCCAGCAGGCGGGCGGCTTCCACGAACAGCACGGCAAAGTCCCGGCACGAGCCGCGGCCCATGTCCAACGTGCGGCCGGGCGGCTGGGTGCCTTCATCCTCGCGCGCCTGGTAGCTGGCGGTGCCGGTGATGCCGTCATTCAGGTCTTTCAGCAGCGCCAATGTGTCGGTGGGGTTGGAGCGCACGAAACCGGCGGTCCAGGACGACAGCCGGCCCATCGGATCGTCATATTGCGGCGACAGCAGCGCGCCCAGATCGGTGCGCTCGGCCGGTGAATAGCTGAAGGGATAGGTGATCGCGCTCGCGGCGATGGGAAACACCGGCCAGGCGGCGCTGCTGTGTTCCAGGGTGGCGGCGCTGTCGATCACCAGCTTGTCGGCGGGTTTGTCGAAGGTGACGATGGCGATGGCGTTGCCGAACACATCCTGCGCCCAGGTGATCGTGCTAGGCGGGGTGGTGGTGATCTGGTGCGTCAGAAGCTTGAGGTCGCGGCTTTCGCGCGGACGCAGCATCAGCCGGTGCGGGCCAAGCGTGACGGGCTGGCTGTACTGGTATTCGGTGCGATGGGTAATCGAGAAACGCGTCAAGGATCAGACGGTGCGCTTGACGCGCTTCTTGGGCGTCGCGGGCGGGGCGTTCTCGGCATCGATGCGGGCGGTTTCGGCGTCCGCGGCTTCCTTCTCCAGGCGCTGGGCCTTGAGGCGGATGGTCTTGGCGTCGTTATGGGCGCGTTCGGCGTCCATTTCCTGCTTCACCAGCGTCTTGCGGTCTTCCCAGGTCTGGAAGATGCCTTGCGCGGTGCGGCGGGCGGTTTCGGTCTTGTTGGCCATGATCTGCTTTCAAAAAGAACTGGGGCGACTGCAGAACGCAGCCGCCCCGTCTTTAGTCTCAGGCTTCCGACAGGTTGGCGGCCTTGGCGCCGCGCGCGTCCGGCACCACGTCGAAGTTGACCTTCTGGCCTTCGTTCAGCGTACGCATGCCGGCAGCTTCAACGGCCGAGGCGTGCACGAACACGTCCTTGCCGCCGCCTTCCGGCGAAATGAAACCAAAACCCTTGGTGGAATTGAAAAACTTCACGGTTCCGATGGTCATGATTGTTCCTTTGGTCATCGGGTTCCGTCCAGGCGAAATGCCGGGACGGCCGTGGTAACAAGTAGTCTGATCGAGGGAAGTTTTTCGGTGCGTCCGGCGCGCCTCGGTGAAGAGGGCAGGTCAGAAAGACTGAAAGCGCTTCGTCTGACTTAGGACGCAAGAACCACGTGAGCCCTGATATAGGCGCAAAAGCCCTAAATAACAATGCTTTCCGGCCAGGCGCGGGCGCGGTTACCAATATTAGTCCATTAGAACAGCAGCTTACCCTGCGCTTACAGGGCCAGCGATACCAGCCAGGCGATGGTGGCGGCGCTGAAGCCAAAGGCCAGCAACGCCCACACGCCGTCGCGCGCAATGATGGCCAGCGAAAAGGCCACCACCGCCGCATTGGGCGGAATGCCGCCCAGCGGCACCAGTTCCAGCACCGGCGTCACCAGGCCGATCAGGAGGCAGAACAGGGCGATGGCGAAAAAGAACGGCCCGCGCGTCAGCCAGGGCAGGCGCGGCAGCAGCAGGTGATCGATGAAGCGCGCCACCGGGCGGAATTTTTGCAGCCCGCTTTCCAATTTCCTGGCGTCGATCGAGCGGCGCCCCAGCCAGCCCGGAATCCAGAAATGCTCGTGGCCCAGCAATATCTGGCCCGCAATCAGCACGATCACCACCGAGGTGATGGCGGGCAGGCCGGGGATCGCGCCCACCGGAGATACCGCGATCAGGCTGGGCACCAGCAGCAGCGGACCGAAGGAACGTTCGCCGATCGTGTCCATCAGGTCTGCGACCGAAACCCGGCCATGGCCATCCAGCGCCGGGGCGTTTCGCACCGCGCAGGCGATGACATGATCGATCACCTCTTCCAGGTCGTGATGCGCCGGGACCGGGACGGGATGATGGCCCATTCAGCGGGCCGTGTGCTTATCGGGCACGGGAGCCGAATGTCTTGGGAACATTGGGACGGCCCGCGCGCTGCAAGCGCTTGCGTCCGCCCTTGCCCGGGATCGGTTTGGACGGGCTGTCGTCGGTCGAATAGGTGATCTCGGCGTCCAGATTCGCCTTGGCCACGTCCGACTGGCGGGCAAAGGGATCGTCGGCAATCGCCAGCGCCGTGGATTGCAGCCGCTTGAGTTCGTCGCGCAGACGGGCGGCTTCCTCGAATTCCAGGTCGGCGGCGGCAATACGCATCTTCTTTTCGATGTCGGCGATGATCGCTTTGATGTTGTGGCCCACGAACTCGCGGCCGGGTTCCGCCAGCGCCCCGCCATCCACCGTGACATGGTCGCGCTCATACATCGAGCCCATGATGTCACTGATGCGGGACTTCACGCTGGCCGGGGTGATGCCGTTTTCCTTGTTATAGGCTTCCTGCTTGGCGCGGCGGCGGCCCGTCTCGGCCATGGCCCGTTCCATCGATCCGGTGATGCGGTCGGCATACAGGATCACCTTGCCGTCCACGTTGCGCGCGGCCCGCCCGATGGTCTGCACCAGCGAGGTCTCGCTGCGCAGGAAGCCTTCCTTGTCGGCGTCCAGGATGGCGACCAACCCGCATTCGGGAATGTCCAAACCTTCGCGCAGCAGGTTGATGCCGATCAGCACATCGAACGCGCCAAGACGCAGATCGCGGATGATCTCGATGCGCTCCAGCGTTTCCACATCACTGTGCATGTAGCGCACGCGGATGCCCTGTTCGTGCATGTATTCGGTCAGGTCCTCGGCCATCTTCTTGGTCAACGTGGTGACCAGCACGCGATAGCCGCGCTTGGCGATGAGATGGCATTCGGCGATCAGGTCATCGACCTGGCTTTCCACCGGGCGGATTTCCACCGGCGGATCGATCAGGCCCGTCGGGCGAATGACCTGTTCGGTAAAGACGCCGCCGGTGCGCTCCAGCTCCCAGTCGCCGGGCGTGGCGCTGACATAGATGGACTGGGGCCGCATCGCGTCCCATTCCTCGAACTTCAACGGGCGGTTGTCGATGCACGAAGGCAGGCGGAAGCCATATTCGGCCAGCGTGAACTTGCGGCGATAGTCGCCTTTGTACATCGCCCCGATCTGCGGCACGCTGACATGGCTTTCATCGGCGAAAACCAGCGCATTGTCGGGCAGGTACTCAAACAGGGTGGGCGGCGGCTCGCCGGCCTTGCGGCCCGTCAGCCAGCGCGAATAATTCTCGATGCCGGCGCAGGATCCCGTGGCCTCGATCATCTCCAGGTCGAAGGTGCAGCGCTGTTCCAGGCGCTGGGCTTCCAGCAATTTTCCGCGTGCGCGGAAGTCGGCCAGGGTGGTGACCAGCTCCGCCTTGATGCCCTTCATCGCCTGCTGCAGCGTGGGACGCGGCGTCACATAATGGCTGTTGGCGTAGATCTTGATCGCATCCAGCACGCCGGCCTTGTGGCCCGTGAGGGGATCGAACTCGGTGATGTTGTCCACCGTGTCGCCGAACAGCTCGACACGCCAGGCGCGGTCTTCCTGGTGCGCCGGGAAGATGTCGATGGTATCGCCGCGCACCCGGAAGGCGCCGCGGGTGAAATTGTCGTCGTTGCGGCGGTATTGCAGCGCCACCAGGCTCTGGATGGCGGCATTGCGGTCGATGCGGTCGCCGCGCGCGATGCCGACGGCGGTGCCGGAATAAGTCTCGACCGAACCGATGCCGTAGATGCAGGACACCGACGCCACGATGATGACGTCGTCGCGCTCCAGGATCGCCCGCGTCGCCGAATGGCGCATGCGGTCGATCTCCTCGTTCAGCGAAGAGTCCTTTTCGATATAGGTGTCGGTGCGCGGGATATAGGCTTCGGGCTGGTAGTAGTCGTAATAGCTGACGAAATACTCCACCGCGTTTTCGGGGAAGAAGGTCTTGAACTCGCTGTAGAGCTGCGCCGCCAAGGTCTTGTTGGGCGCCAGGATCAAAGCGGGGCGCTGGGTGGCCTCGATGATCTTGGCCATGGTGAAGGTCTTGCCCGAACCCGTGACGCCCAGCAGCACCTGGTCGCGTTCGTTGGCGTTGACCCCCGCCACCAGTTCCGGGATGGCGGTGCGCTGGTCGCCGGCCGGTTGATACTCGCTGACCAGCTTGAATTTCTTGCCGCCCTCGGACTTTGCCGGGCGGGCCGGGCGGTGGGGCACGAACTCGCTGATCGGGACGGTGACATAGGCCGGGTCGATGGCGTCTTCGGCGGGCGCGACGGTGCCCATGGCCAGGGGCATCTTGTCCACCGCCGCCTGGAACTTGGCGGCATTCTCGCCCATGCCTTTTGGGGCACGCGTCTTCTTGGAGCGGGGGACCATGCCGTTATTGTGGGCCATGGCGGTAATATAGGAGCGCCGCGAGGTTTTTGCAGGTCTTCGGCCTCGTTTTGGGCCTGATTTTTGACTATGAAACTCACATTCAAAGGGGATGGAACATGCATCAACGCAACATGATCGAGGCCGTGCTGGAACAGGCCCTGTTCAAGTCGCGCTGGCTGCTGGCGCCCTTTTACCTGGGCATGGTGGCGTCGCTGGTGATGCTGCTGGCCGCCTTTGTGGCCGAACTGATCCATGCCTTCCCCGAGGCGATGAACCTGGCCTCGGTGGACCCTGAAAAGGTGATCCTGGCGGTGCTGGGGATGATCGACCTGTCGCTGGCCGGAAACCTGGTGGTGATCGTGATCTTCTCCGGCTACGAGAATTTCGTCTCCAAGATCAATACCGAGAATGCCGAGGACCGTCCCGGCTGGATGGGCACCCTGGATTTCTCGGGCCTGAAGATGAAGCTGATCGGTTCCATCGTGGCGATTTCCGCCATTTCGCTGCTGCGCGCCTTCATGACCCTGACCGAGGAAGGCGCGACGCTGGACGAGCCCAAGCTGCGCTGGATGCTGATGCTGCACCTGACCTTCGTGGTGTCAGGCCTGCTGTTTGCCGCCATGGATTGGATCGGCAACCGCGCCGAAAATCCCAACCACCACTAAAACAAAAGGGCCGCCCCAGCGGAGCGGCCCTTTTTCATTTCTGTAACGCAGAACTACTTGGCAGCAGCAACCGCATCGGCAGTCGCCTTGGCGGCAGCCTGCGCGCCGGCCAGGTCCGAGTTGCCCACGCCGGCCTTGGCGGAGGCGGCGATGGTGGTCAGCTTGGCCTTCTGCGCCGCGTCGGTGCTGTCGGGGATCGCGCCCGCGCCGGCCTTGCCGCACGGATTGCCGGCAGCTTCGTCAAAGCCCGCGCCGCCAGGGCCGACCAGGCAGTTCACGGCATGCTGCAGATGCTTGTGCACCATGGCGATGTCGGCCTGGGTGGCGGCCATGCCGGCATGGGTCTGGGCAGTGGACAGTTCGCCCGCCAGATCGGCAAGGGCGGGGGTGGCAAACAGCGCGGCAGCGCCGGCCAGCATGATCAGTTTCTTCATGGGGTTTTCCTTTTGGGTCTCAATGAATTGGGGCGCACGGGATATCCCGATGCGCCCCAAAGCTTACTCCGATTGGGAGGCTTTACCAGATGCCCCGGGGCGCGGACGTGCCCATAAACAAGGCAAGCATCTGACTTACCAGATGCTTGCGAGGTTCCGGCGCAGGGCCTGGGCTTGCGGGCCGGTCGCGGGAACCGCGTTCATGTCCTTGTCCTGCTTGATGATGGTGCCGTTGAAGGTCAGGCCGCCATAGGCGCCGGTGCCCGAGGCCCAGACCACCATGTCGCCGCCATGGGTGGTGGTGGCGCCTTCGGCGGCGCTGGACAGGGTGACGACGGTGATGCCCGCGCCCGCGCCCAGTTTCAGCTCGCCTTTTTCAATGCCGCGCAGGGCGCGCTTGGAATTGATGATGAACACCAGCTTGGCCTGTTCCAGGCCGATCTGCAGGCCGAAGCTGGCCGAACCCATGTCATAGAAGCGCGGAGTGCTCCAGCCGCGGCCGGTGCGATGCAATAAAACGCCTTCGCCGCCCTCGGCGCCAAAGATGAAGCCGGCCTTGACCAGCTTGGGCACGATGTAGATCGCCTCGGCGCCCTGCAGCATGGTGCGGGCGGTGCCAAAGGCCGGGTCATGGCGCAGGTCGTTCACGACCTCGTTGGCGTTGCGCAGGAGTTCGCCTTTTTCGGTGGCCTGGGCGGGAAGGGCGAAGGACAGCGTTGTCAGGGCGGCGATGGAAGCCAGCCGGGTCAATGACTTGAGCATTTCGAAATTATCCTTTTGGGGGTCTATGCGGCTCTAACGCCCCCTGGCCCCGAAGGTTCCCTAACCGGGGCGCCGAAAGGCACGGGCCAGAAGCAGGCCGGCGACAAAACCCAGCACGGCGGCGATCAGGGCGAACTTGATCACCATCCCGATCACTTTCAGGACGGCGAACAGGATGACGGCCAACAGCAGGCCGGCAATGATTTCAAATGTGCGCAAGCTTTCCTCCGCGGAGAGGAAGAGACAAGCCTCACGCCGCGGTCGTGTCAATCACCAGTGGCCTCTTGATGATCGAGCTTTCGCCCTGCAGCTTCTCACCGAAGCCGCAGGAGAAGTCCTGGAAAATCGCGGCCAGTTCGTCGGCGTCGATGTAGGTGGGACCGCCCGGCGGGAAACGGTAGCGCCAGAAGCTCACAATGTGGGAGATGGCGCCCAGCTTCTCGCCCAGTTCCAGGAACATGTAGGGCGCGCTCAGCAGGAAGTCGCGGAAGGTCTTGGGCGACTGGTTTTCCACCAGGTCGCCGAACGAGGCGTCATAGACGCCCAGCGCCTTGTTCACGTGGTTGCCGTTGTCGCGCACCATCTCGATGATGTTGCGGCGGGCGGCGGTCAGATACACCTTCTGCTCCGGCGTCAGGCCGCCGAAAGGCTGGATGGTGTTGATCTCGCGCAGCACGCCCATCACGTCGGGTCAGAACTTGCCCATCGACCATTTGTAATACAGAAAGCCGCGCCAGCTGAACACGCCTTCGCGGAAGTCGTTGCCGGTCAGGCCCAGGGTCAGGCGCAGCGGCTCCAGTTTTTCGTCGATCTCGTTGGACAGCATGGCCGACACCAGACGTCCCGATGAACTGCTGTCGCCGCCCGCCAGTGCGATCAGCTTGGACATTTCCTGGCTGACGAATGTGTGCATCCGCTCCTGGTCGCCTTCGGAAATGGCGAAATAGCTGGGCGAAACCTCGATCTTGTTCATGCGCAGATGTTCGCGCAGCAGGAAGGGGTCCAGGCTGGGCACCGCGTTCAGCATGCGCAGGATCGACAGATCGCGCTCCAGCGCATCGCTCTTGTAGTTGCCCACGTCGCGCAGCGCCTCGGTATAGCCGCGCTGGTCCACGAACAGCGAGCGGCCGCCGGCGCGCAAATCGGTGCTGTCGAAGGGTATGATGATCTTGGTGGCCACCGCGCGGGGGCTGGCGAACAGATAGGATTCGTCGGCGCGGGTGCGATGCTTGAGCAGGAAGGCCTTGTTGATGATGGGCGAGATGAAGAGCGGCTTTTCCAGATGCTCGGGATTGTCGACATTGTCGGCGGCAATGCGGAAAAGATTCAGCACGCGGCTGGTGGAGGCACCCCCAAGCGCGCTGAGAAACCGGACCGAACGATCATTGGCCACTGAAAATGCTCCACCACCAAATAATGCCCGAGCATGTCCGGTTCCGGATTAAGGACTGCTTTACCGCGAACGGAAAAGGCGTAACTTCGCCGGGGATTTTACAGGTTAATGAAGCGTGAATTTCGACCGCTCGCTGGATGCGCCTTACGGGGTGGAGGTGCGGCTGTCGCCCCTGGTGTCGCGGATTCTGGCCCCCAATCCCGGGCCTTTCACCTTCAAGGGTACCGGCACCTATCTGATTGGCGCGGGCGCCGATGTGGCGATGGTGGATCCGGGGCCGCTGATCCCTTCTCACGTCCAGGCTCTGCGGCGCGCTATGGACGGCCGCCGGCTTAGCCATATTCTGATTACACATACCCACCGGGACCATTCGCCCGCTGCCGCGCCGTTGAAAGAATGGTCCGGGGCAAAGACCTACGCGCTGGCGCCCGCCGCGCCGGCCGGCGCCGGCGAAGGCGCTGCCGACGAAGCGCATGACCATGACTTTGTGCCGGATGTGATCGCGACGGATGGCGGACGCATCGCCGGCGATGGTTTTGACATCGCCAGCGTCGCCACGCCGGGCCACACCGCCAACCATATGTGCCTTGCGCTGGCGCAGGAGAAAGCGTTGTTCAGCGGCGATCATGTGATGGGCTGGTCCACCAGCGTGATTGCACCGCCCGATGGCGACATGGGCCAGTATGTGGCCAGCCTGGAAAGGCTCAGCCTGCGGGACGATGCAGTTTTCTATCCCACCCACGGTTCACCGATCCCGCAGCCGCGCGCATGGCTAGACGGATTGATCGCGCATCGTCGCCAGCGCGAGGGCCAGATTCTGGACGCCTTGCAAGGTGGCGCTGCGCTTCCCGTGATCGTGGACAAGCTCTATCCCGCAATCGATGCCGCTCTGCGTGGCGCGGCGGCGCTGCAGACCAGGGCGCATCTGGACTGGCTGAAGGCGCGTGGCCTGGTGATCGAAGCGGACGGGCGCTGGATCAGAAGTGGAACTGGGTGAAGAAGGCCTTCAGCCGGGCGGCGTTGCGGCCATGGTCCAGGGTGCCGTCGCGGCTTTGCGAACGCAGGTCGATGCGGCTTCCGATGGTGCCGGCCTGGCGCACGCGAATGACGATGTCGCTGATACGGCCGAACCACAGGCTCTTGTCGGTGGCCTCGATGCGCAGATCCTTTTCGCTGGCGTCGACGATGGTCCAGCCCAGCTTCTCCACCGCGGCATGGGCGCGCCAATAGGCTTTCTGCGGCGACACCAGCAAACCGGCATGCGGCTTGGTCAGGGTGGGGTATTTCTCATGCAGGGCATAGGCGACCGTAATCCGTTCGCCCTTGTAGGTGATCTTGCGCTGGGCATCGAACGTCCGGTCATTGGCGGGCCGGATTTTCGCCAGCGCCACGAACTGGGGCGGGTCTT
>JBBQBL010000077.1:0-10836 GCA_038317805.1 Micropepsales bacterium | reverse complement strand
AGCCCGGCTGTTCGGGGTGGATGATTCGCGGTCCTTGCGGGTCGGCGCGGCGATCGAGGCGCTGCACACCTACAGCCTGGTGCATGACGATCTGCCTTGCATGGACGATGACGATCTGCGCCGGGGCCGTCCCACCACCCAAATCGCCTTTGATGAAATGACCGCGGTGCTGGCGGGCGACGCGCTGCTGACCATCGCCTTCGAGATTCTGGCCGATGCCCGCACCCATCCCAGCGCCGATGTGCGCTGCGCGTTGATCGCGCGGCTGGCCGAAGCCTCGGGGCACAGCGGCATGATCGGAGGCCAGATCATCGACATGCTCGCCGACAAGAGCTTTGGTGTCGAAGACGTGATCGACCTGCAGCGGCGCAAGACCGGCCAGCTGTTCGAATTCTCCTGCGAGGCCGGTCCCATCCTGGGCCAGGCGGATGCGGAGACACGCGCCCGGCTGAAAGCTTATGCCGAGGATATGGGTGTGGTGTTCCAGATCACCGACGATCTTCTGGACGTGACATCCACGGCCGAAAAAACCGGCAAGGCCGTCGGCAAGGATGCCGACATGGGCAAGCAGACCCTGGTCACCCTGCTGGGCCTGGAAGGGGCACGCGCCGAAGCGGAAAAGCGCGCCCGCCGCGCCGTCGAAGCATTGGGACCCTATGCCGCCAAGGCGCCGGAATTGTCGGCACTACCGTTTTTCCTGTTGGACCGGGACGCCTAGTCGCCGCAGCGGCTTTTTGCTGGACCGAGCAGTGCGGGAAAGCCAAGATTAGGGCGAATTTTTGCCCCCTTGTTCGGGTCCCATTCAGCTTTCGTGCGTTAGACCGGAGGCAAAGGAGATTTCCATGAACCGTATTTTGAAGTCCGCTTCCCTGGGCCTGATGCTGGTCGCCGCCCCCGCCCTGACCGTGTTCCCGATTGCCGCCGCCCAGGCGCAGGCCGCCGACCCGTCAGTGGCGCAGGTACAGGGTTTCTATGATGCCCTGACCGCTTCGATGAAGGCGGGCGGTACGGCCAAGTCGCGCTATGACAAACTCAAGCCCGCGGTGGAAAGGGCCTTCGATCTTTCGGCCATGACCGCCACCGCCGTCGGCCCCAGCTGGGCGAGCCTTTCGGACGCCGACAAGAAGGCGCTGACCGATGCCTTCAGCCGCATGACCATCGCCAATTATGCCAAGAGCTTCGATTCCTACAGCGGCGAGAAGTTCACCGTTGACCCGGCTTCCGTGGCGCGGGGCAGCGACCATTTCGTGAAAAGCACGATGAAGGGCTCCGGCGAGCCCATCGCCTTCAATTACCGCCTGCATCAGGCGGGTTCGGACTGGAAGATCACCGACGTGTATCTGGCCGGCAATATCAGCCAGATGGCGCAGAAGCGGTCCGACTTCGCCGCCACCCTGGCGAGCGGTGGTCCGCAAGCCTTGGCCAAGCGCATCAATGCGCTAACGGACCAAATGCTCGGCTAGAGCAAGGCTTAAACGTCCTGCCGCGCCGCTTCGCGGCTTGGCGTTCGGCGGGCGAAAGGTCCACTGGACCTTTCGCTGATCCGCCTCACACCTCAGGGTCGTTGAACTGCAGCGAGTGCGTCGGCGCGCCCAGCAGCGCAGGCGACAGGAACAGCGTGGTCGCGAGCACCCAGCCCAGCGAGATCATCAAGAGCTCGCCCATGCTGGCGGTGCCCGGGTGAATGCTGAGCCACAGGGTGCCGAAGCCTGACGCCGTGGTGGCGGCCGAGAAGATCACCGCGCGGGTCAAGCTGGACGCCAGGAAGCAGCGCTGGCCGTGGCGCCAGGCCACCACGAAATAGATGTTGAACGCCACCCCGATGCCCAGCAGCAGCGGCAGGGCGATGACATTGGCGAAGTTGAGCCGCAGCCCCAGCACCACGCAGGTCCCCAGGGTGAGCAGGCCCGACAGCACCAGCGGCGCCAGGGTCATCAGCACGTCATGGACGCTGCGCAGCACCAGCACCAGGAGGATGATGATGACGATGAAGGACAGCACGCCCGCTTCGGCAAAGGCGCCCACGATGGTCTTGCCGGATTCGCGGATCGAGATGGGCGCGCCGGTGGCCTGGGGCGCCACGCTCAGCACCTGATCGGAAAAGGCCGATAAAGCGGGGGGATCGTTGCTGGTGTTCTTGGGGAACACCTGGATGCGGGCGGTCCCGTCGGGCGCAACCCAGTCGGCGCGGAAATCGGCGGGCATGGTCTGGACCGAGACCGGAGCGGCTTTGAGCGAGTCCGAGACCTGGGTCAGCATGGTCTTGAGGCCCGGCACGATCGCTTCTTGCGCCCGGTCCATGGCGGGCTTGCCGGCATGCGCCACCGCGTCCAGCGCATCGGCCAGGCGGCGGGCATCCTGTGCCGGTTTATCCTGAACCGTGCCGGCGGCGGCGCGCAGCTTCTGCGCCGTATCCTTGAATGCGGCCACCCGCTCGGCGTCGCTGGGCGGCGGCAGCACGTCGAAGGGATTGAGCGTGGCGTCCAGAAGATTGCCGGCGTCGGCGATCAGCGCCAGCTTTTCCTTCTGCTGCTCCGGGACAAAGCTGGACAGGGTCAGGGTTTCGCCCACCAGCGGTTCCTGGCGAATGCGGGCGGCGACCGAATCGGCGTCGGTCAGCGACAGGGCCGGCACATCGATGGTGTTGGGCGAGGTGAGGGGATTTTTCATCAGGTCGAACAAGGTCGACACCGATTCCACCTTGGGACTGCGCAGGTCCAGAGGATTGGAATCGAACTGCACAAAGGCCATCATCCCCAGCGACACGACGCCCAGCCCCGCAGCAATGCGCAGCACATTCTTGCGGTGCCTGGTCATGAAGTCGTCCAGCCGCCCCAGGCTCTTGAAACCGATATCCTCGAATTCGCCCGGCGGATTGAGCTCCATGATCAGCGCCGGTAGCATGGTGATGGACAGCAGGAACGCCACGATCATGCCGATGCCGGCGACCTTTCCCAGTTCGGCGACGCCGGTATAGGTGGTGGGAAGGAACGAGAAAAAGCCGGCGGCGGTGGCGGCGGCGGCCAGGGCAAGCGGAATGCCCACGCCGCGCCCGGTGGCGGCCAGCGATCGCATCAGATTGTCGTCGCGGTGGCGTTCGCTGCGATAGCGCACCGAGAACTGGATGCCGAAATCCACGCCCAGTCCCACGAATAGCGCGATGAAGGCGATGGAGATGATGTTGAACACGCCCACCGCCAGCAGGCCCAGGCCCATGGTGATGGCCAGGCCCACGAACAAGGTGACCAGGATGGCGAAGATGATCTTGAAGCTCTTCAGCGCCAGCCACAGGGTCAGCACCACCCCGCCCATCATGGCCGCCACCATCAGTTCGACACGGTCGGTGAGGGTGGCGAATTCCTCGTCCGACAGCGGCACCGGTCCGGTCAGGCGCAATCGCACACCATGCTCGGGCGTGATGTTCAGCGCCCTGGCTTCGGCGCGGATGCGGTCATTGGCTTCCAACCCCGGTTCCAGGGCATTGAAATCCAGACGCGGCTTGACCTCGATAAAGCGGCGGATTTCCTCCGGCTTGGGTTTGGCGCCGGTGATCAGCGAGCGCCAGGACAGATATTCCGTCTTGCCGTGTGCGGCGGCGTCGAACACACCGGCGAAGCGCGTCATGGCGCTGTCGATATCGGCCAGCTTCGCCTGGCCGGCGCCGACGCCCAGCAGCACCGTATTCAGATTGGTCATGATCCCGCGCAGGCTCGGATCGGAGGCCAGCCCGCCAAGAAAGGGCTGGGCCTTGATCAGCTGCTGGGTCGTGTCCTGGACCTCTTTCAGCGACAGGAACAGCATGCCGTTCTGGTTGAAGAAGGCGCCGCCATCGGGGCGGCGCACGTGGCTGAACAGATGCGGGTTGGCCAGCAGCTTTTCGGTCAGGCGCGCAGCGGCGGATTCGGCCAGTTCCGGCGTGGCGCCGTCGATCACCACCAGGGTCAGGTTGGTCTGCTGGGGAAAGGCGGCGTCGAACCGCGCTTGGCGCATGCGCCAGCCCACCTTGGCATCGATCAGCTGCTCGCTGTCGGTGTTCATGGCGAAATTCTGGGTGGTGTACCAGCCCGCGCCGCCCGCCAGAAGCAGGCTGACAGCGATCACGGTCCAGGGCCACCGGCAGCAAAAAGCGACAATGCGCTCCACGATTGTCATGGCCGGTTTAGAGCATTTTCCGCGCGACGATAAAAGCCGTGCTTTCTGCGGCCTTGACCGTCTTGGCCGCGGGCCCGGCATGGCTTAAACAATGGGCAACCGGAGATCCTCATGAGCCATCCCGAACTGCTGCGGCTGCGAGACAGTATCGACAATATCGATGCGGCGCTGATTCACATGCTGGCGGAACGATTCAAGTGCACCCAGGCGGTGGGCGAGTTCAAGGCGACCCATGCCCTGCCGCCGGCCGATCCGGCGCGCGAAGCCGCCCAGATCGCGCGCCTGCGCAAGCTGGCCACCGACGCCAAGCTGGACCCGGACTTTGCGGAAAAGTTCCTTGGCTTCATCGTCAAGGAAGTGATCCGTCATCACGAGGCTATTGCGAAGAGCCGGACTTAAGCTGAAGCACCTGGCCAAGCGCCTCGTTTTTATTTGATGTCCCCCATCTGTCGCAGCTCGGATCGGCTTCGCCGATACCTCGCTACGACATCTTCCCCCTCTAACGGCTTCGCCGTGAGGGGGAAGAAAGCTGGTTTATGCTGATGGTCGCGCCGCGGAATGCGGCGCTCGAGCCTAGAACGCCAGCGGTTTGGCGTGTTTCACTTGCGGCAGCTTGGCCACGGCTTCGGCCACCGCATCGGGCACCCGTTCATCCACTTCGATCAGGGCAATGGCGTCCTGTCCCGGCGCGCTGCGGCCCAGCGTGAAGTTGGCGATGTTGACCTTGGCGTCGCCCAGGATGGTGCCCAGCTTGCCGATGAAACCCGGCTTGTCCTCATTGACGATGTAGAACATGTGGGGCGCGAATTCGGCGTCCAGGCCGATGTCCTTGATCTGGATGAGACGCGGGCGGCCGTCGGAGAAGACGGTGCCGGCGACGCGGCGGGTGGAGCCGTCGCTCATGCTCACCACCAGCTTGATATAGCCTTCATAGACGCCCTGCGCGTCGCGGCGGGTCTCGCTGACCTTGATGCCGCGTTCCTTGGCGACCACCGGCGCATTGACCATGTTCACTTCCGACAGCATCGGCTTGAGCATGCCCGCCAGTGCCGCCTGGGTCAGGGCGCGGGTGTTGAGCATGGAAGGCGTGCCTTCATAGACGATCTCCACACCGGTCAGGCTGGTGCCGGTAAGCTGGCCCGCAAAGGAGCCCAGCTTTTCCGCCAGCGAAATCCAGGGGCGCACTTTCTGGGCTTCGGAAGCCGAGATGGACGGCATGTTCAGCGCATTGGTGATGGCGCCGGTCAGCAGGTAATCGGAAATCTGTTCCGCAACCTGCAGGGCGACATTTTCCTGCGCTTCGGTGGTGGAGGCGCCAAGGTGCGGCGTGGCCACGACTTTCTCATTGCCGAACAGGATGTTTTCCTTGGCCGGTTCGACCTCAAACACATCCAGCGCCGCGCCGGCGACCTGGCCATTGTCGATCGCCGCCTTCAGCGCATTTTCATCGATCAGGCCGCCGCGGGCGCAATTGATGATGCGCACGCCCTTCTTGGTCTTGGCCAGCGCCTCGGCCGACAGGATGTTCTTGGTTTCCGGCGTCATCGGCACATGCAGGGTGATGAAGTCGGCGCGGGCCAGAAGGTCGTTCAGCTCCACCTTCTCGATACCCAGATCGTTGGCGCGCTCCTGCGACAGATAGGGATCGAACGCAATGACGCGCATCTTCAATCCCTTGGCGCGGTCGGCGACAATGGATCCGATATTGCCGGCGCCGATCAGGCCCAGCACCTTGCCGGTGATCTCCACGCCCATGAAGCGATTCTTCTCCCACTTGCCGGCCTGGGTCGAGGCGTTGGCGGCCGGCAGTTCGCGCGCCAGCGCCAGCATCAGCGAGATGGCGTGTTCGGCGGTGGTGATGGAATTGCCGAAGGGCGTGTTCATCACGATCACGCCGGCGGCCGTGGCGGCGGGAATATCGACATTGTCCACGCCGATGCCGGCGCGGCCCACGACCTTCAGATTTTTCGCGGCCTTCAGCACATCGGCGGTCAGCTTGGTGGCCGAGCGGATGGCGATGCCGTCATACTGGTCGACGATCTTGAGCAGTTCTTCTTTCGAAAGACCGGTCTTTACGTCGGCATCCACGCCGCGTTCCTTGAAAATGGCGACGGCGGCAGGGCTGAGCTTGTCGGCAATCAGGACCTTGGGCATTGGGGGCAATCCTTCAGTTGAGGGCGGAGGCGCCGGCGGCGCCCACATAGATGGGGCGGGATTTGAGCAGAGCTTCGGTCAGGCCGATGGGATTGATGCGGTCGATGCGGTGGAGGTCGAACACCATGCCAGGAACCTGGACCTCGGCGGCGTCTTCGATGGCCTTGATCAGCGACGGCCAGTCACCGCTGGTGTCCATTTCAATGCCGACCAGCGGATGGCGTTCCCCGCCGCGGTCGGAAAAGGCGACCTTGACCATCCAGGCGGACGCCACGTCGGGCCGGTTCTTGAACACCGAGGCCAGCGTCTCCACCAACGCCTTGGGATAGTCTTCTTCAATGACGTATTGCGGAACGCCGGCTCCCGGACCATCCAGCAGATGCAGGATCTGCTGTGCCGACAATTCCTTGCCGTATTCGGAGGCGGGGTTGAGGATCACCGGCGCGCCGCGCGTGATGTCCAGAAGATCGCGGCCCCGGATGCTGAGAAACTTCGTCTCCTGCTTCACGAAATCCTGCATCCGCGGCAGGGAAGAAAAGACCGGCAAATACTTGGCGCCGTCCTTCAGGCCCGTGACTAGGTTCAGCTTGCCGCCGAGCGACAGGGAAAATTCCTCATTGGCATTTTCCATGCCTTCGGCAGTGCCCATCACCAGCAGATTGCTTTCCAGCAGCAGACGATAGAAGTCCAGTCCGGCGGCGGGATCCTTCGCCGCCTTGACCAGCGCCTGTTCCAGTTCGTTTTCGGAAATGAACGGCATGAAAAACTCCGTTGACTGGTGATCAGCCTTTGACTTGCGCGAATGCCCAGTCCAGCCAGGGCGTCAGCGCTTCAATGTCGGCCTTGTCCACCGTGGCGCCGCACCAAATGCGCAGGCCCGCCGGCGCGGCCCGGTAACCGGCGATGTCGAACGCAACACCTTCCTTGTCGAGCAGGGAGGTCATCTTCTTGATCATGTCCTGCTTGGCCTGGTCGTCCAGGGCGGTAAAGGCCGGATCGGTGACGGCGATGCAGACGCTGGTGTTGGAGCGGATGGACGCATCCTTGGCCAGGAAACCGGCCCAATTCGAGTTTGCGACCCACTTTTCCAGCACGTGCAGATTGTCGTTGGAGCGGCCGATCAGCGCCTTCAGGCCGCCCAGGCCTTCGGCCCAGGTGAGGGCGTCCAGATAATCTTCCACCGCCACCATCGAAGGGGTGTTGATGGTCTCGCCTTCGAAAATGCCGTCCACGATCTTGCCGCCCTTGGTCATGCGGAAGATTTTCGGCAACGGCCAGGGTGGGGTGTAGGACTCAAGACGCGCAACGGCGCGGGGTGACAGGATCAGGATACCGTGCGCGGCTTCGCCGCCCAGCACTTTCTGCCAGCTGAAAGTGGTGACATCCAGCTTGTCCCAGGGCAGGTCCATCGCAAAGGCGGCGCTGGTGGCGTCGCAGATGGTCAGGCCTTCGCGGCTTGCCGGAATCCAGTCGCCATTGGGCACCTTCACGCCGCTGGTGGTGCCGTTCCACACGAACACCGCATCGTGCGAGGGATCATATTGTTTGAGGTCGGGAATCTCGCCATACGCGGCCTTGAAGACGCGCGCGTCCTTCAGCTTCAGCTGCTTGACGGTATCGGTGACCCAGTCCTCGGAAAAACTCTCCCAGGCGAACAGGTCCACCGGGCGTGCGCCCAGCATGGACCAAAGCGTCATTTCCACTGCGCCGGTATCGGAAGCCGGCACGATGCCGAGGCGATAGTCCGCAGGTACGCCCAAGAGCTTTTTCGTGCGCTCGATCGCGTCCTTCAGCTTGGCCTTGCCGGGCTTGGAGCGGTGGGAGCGTCCCACCAGCGCGCCCTTGAGGGCTTCGGGGGTCCAGCCGGGGCGCTTGGCGCAGGGACCGGAGGAAAAAAAAGGCCGTGCGGGACGCACAGCCGGAACAACTACATCAGTCATCGCGGTTCATTCCTTCCAGAATGATAGCACCTCGTTGGGGAGGTGTGGCCCGCCGTCGATATAGGCGCGCGGTACCCTCGCGTCAACGCAAAGATTCGCGAAAAGACCGCCGGGAACAGGGGGGCCTGTTGATGCGTTGTCCAAAAGTCAAAAAATGTCAGGAACTTCCATGGCTTCCGTTTCGTCCGGCAATGCAGCCAAACCCCGCAACACCCCGCCCGCGCTCAACCTGCCGATGGACAGGATCGCCTTCATCATCGTTAAGGCGCGCGAATATGACGTGAAGGAAGAAGACAGTGATCCCGATGAGGGTTCCAATCCGGTCGATGACGGTCAGACCGACGTCCTGACCAACAAGGCCGATGATCCGGTGCGCGAGGAGTTGCTGGGTGCGATTCGCAGCCTGAACGATGACGAGCGCATCAAGCTGGTGGCGCTGGCCTGGCTGGGCCGCGGCACCTATGACATTGACGAGTGGAAAGAGGCGATTGCCACCGCGAAAACCGAACATTCGCGCCGCACCGCGGAATATCTGCTCAACATGCCGCTCCTGGGTGATTACCTGGAAGATGGCCTGGCCATGTTCGACGAGGGCATTGTCGATGTTTCCGACAAGACCGAAGGCGTGGACGGCGAGAATGAGCCGCTGGGCAACATGACGGACAAGCCCGCGCGCCAGTAGCTACAGCGCCCTGAACATTACCAGCGCATCCACAAAGCCTTGAGTGGGATGTTCGAAAGCGCCGGGCAGCCGTCCCACGATCTCGAAGCCGCATGATGTCCATAGATGGATGGCGCGCTGGTTGGTCGCGATCACCAGGTTGAACTGCATGGCGCGAAAGCCGCGCCGCCGTGCTTCTTCGAGCGAGTGCTGGCACAGTGCGCGGCCCAGTCCGCGTCCGCTTGCGGCCGACAACGTCATGTAGCCACAATTGGCGACATGCGATGCCGGGCCGGTTGAATTGGCTTTCAGATAATAGGTGCCGACAACGCCTTGCTGGTCTTCCGCCACGAACACCGCATGTTCGGGCTTATACCAATAGGCCAGTGCATCGGCACGGGAGATGTCGCGCGGCTGCGGATAGGTTTCGCCGGCACGCAGCACCGGCTCCAGGATTCGCCACAGGGCGTCATCGTCCGCGCGGGTGGCGGGACGGATGATCACACTTCGATCTCACCGATAAGATACAGCGCGCATGTGCCCTGGATGACGGTGCGGGCGCCGTCATCGGTGCACAGAAGATCGCCGCCGCGCGGCGAAGCCTGCCGCGCCTTCAGTGTTTTCTTGCCCAATCGCTTCGCCCAGAACGGCGTCAGGGCGCAATGCGCCGAACCGGTCACCGGATCTTCCGGCACGCCGTAATGTGGCGCGAAGAAGCGCGAAACCATGTCGTATGGCGCGCCACCGCCGGCCGCGGTGGCCAGCACCGAACCGGCGCCCACCTGCAGCGCGACCTGTTCCAGATCGGCTTTCAGCTCCAGCGCTTTGATCTGATTGGGCGTGTCCCACACTGCGATCAAAGCCTTGGCGCCGGCCCCGCCCTTGGCGCTGATGTGCAATTCATTCGGCGGGCTGCCACCCAGCGCCTTGCCCAGCGCTTCGGCAAAACCGGGCGGCGGCGTAAAGGGCTCGCTGCCGGCCGAGGGCAGGGACATGACGTTGCCACTGTCCCCGCGCGTCACCACCAACTCGCCGGAGCGCGTGGCAAAGCGCACCTCCTTCAAGGCCGGTTCGATCTTGCCGAAGATGATCCAGGCGCTGGCCAAGGTGGCATGACCGCACAAATCCACTTCCCGATTGGGCGCGAACCAGCGCAGGTCATAGGTGGCTGCGCCGGTTTTCACGAAGAAAGCGGTTTCCGCGACATTATTCTCGGCGGCGATGGCCTGTATCAGGCCTGTTTCCAGCCAGCTTTCCAGCGGCACGATGGCCGCGGGATTGCCTTCCAGCGGCTGGCTGGCGAACGCGTCGACTTGCCAAATCTTGAGCTTCATCGCTTCCCCCTCAATTCAGGGCAAAAGCCTAGCGCGCCTGCAAATCCGCAGAAGCGCCATCCCTGCATGATGGTTATGCGGGGGCCGGAAGGGCCGCGGTGTTCATCGCCGCCTTCATGCCACGCTGGAGCTTTTCGAAGGCCCGCACTTCGATCTGGCGCACCCGCTCGCGGGAGACACCATATTTCTGCGACAGCTCCTCCAGGGTGGCCGGTTCGTCCTGCAGCCGGCGGGCCTGGATGATGTCACGCTCGCGATCGGTCAGGTCCTTCATCGCGCCGGTCAGCAGCGCGTGGCGGTTGCCCATTTCCTCGCGCTCGGCCAGGCGGGTTTCCTGGTCGGCGGTATCGTCCGCCAGCCAGTCCTGCCATTCGCTTTCGCCGTCCGAGCGCAGCGGCGCATTCAGCGAGGCATCGCCCCCCGACAGGCGGCGGTTCATGTCCGTCAGTTCGGTTGTCGTCACGCCAAGCTGGTCTGACAGCGTCGCCAGATGCTCGGGCGTCAGGTCACCTTCTTCGATGGCGCCGATATTGTTCTTGGCCTTGCGCAAGTTGAAGAACAGTTTCTTCTGGGCCGCGGTGGTGCCCATCTTCAC
>JBBQBL010000076.1:0-10838 GCA_038317805.1 Micropepsales bacterium | reverse complement strand
GGCCAGGGCGCGCGAAACAGGTTTAGAAATCACGATCTTCCTCCGGCGGCCTTCAGGATTTGTTGGGGCCAAGTTTTCCAGTTCGCTGACCCGTGTCAACGGTATACCGCACGGAGGCGCAGGTCAGCTGCCCTTCTGTTGCGCCAGATCGAAAATCTTGTCCATCGGGACCCATTTCTGGCCCGGTGCGGCATGGGGAAGGGCCTTCTGGAAGCCCCACATCAAGGTTTCCCACTGATCATATTCCGGCGGGATGTTGCGGGTGCGAGGATAGTCGTCGGCCACGGTGGCAATCATCACCATCCGGTCGCCGGTGCGCCAGATTTCCATGCCCTCGATCCCCTGGGTGCGGATGTCGTCCACGATCTGCGGCCATACCCCGCCGGGGGCATGAAACCCCTCATATTCGGCAATTTTCGCTGCATCATCGACCAGGTCCAGCGCGAAGCAGAGGCGGCGGCTCATTTTGTTATTCTCCGGGCAAGGGCTTGGACTATAAGAGCCTTCTTCGCATCCAGGAGCAATCATGGCGTCTTTCCTGCGGCTTCATCCCACCGACAACGTCGTGGTGGCGGTGGCCGGCCTGTCCCCCGGTGACATAGTGGATGATGTGAAGATCACGAGGCGCATTCCCCCCGGCCACAAGGCCGCGGTGCGCGCCATCAAGAAGGATGAGCCGGCGCTGAAGTTCGGCCAGATCATCGGTTTCGCCACCCAGGACATTGCCGCCGGCGACTGGGTGCATGAGCACAATATCGGCTTCCACGCCGTGGACCGCGATTACCAGTTTGAAGTGGATGCGCGCGATCCCGCGCCCGCCATGCCGCAGGCGACCTTCCAGGGTTTCCGCCGCGCCAATGGCAAGTTCGGCACCCGCAATTATCTGGGCATCCTCACATCGGTGAACTGCTCGGCCACCGTGGCGCGCCTGATCGCTCGCGAAGTGGAAAAAAGCGGCATGCTGGATGATTACCCGGAGATCGACGGCATTATTCCCCTGGTGCACGGCCATGGCTGCGGCATGGACAGCAAGGGCGAAGGCTATGAAGTCTTGAAGCGCACCCAGTGGGGCTATGCCGCCAATCCCAATATGGGCGCTGTGCTGATGGTGGGGCTGGGCTGCGAAACCTTCCAGATCGGGCGCTGGAAACAGGCTTACAACATCGCCGAAAGCGACACCTTCCGCTCGTTGACCATCCAGGATACCGGCGGCACGCAGAAGGCAATCGATGCCGGCATCGCCGCGGTGCGCGACATGCTGCCGGCGGCGGGCGCGGTGAAGCGCGAGACTGCGCCAGCCTCCGAGCTGATGCTGGCCCTGCAATGCGGCGGCAGCGACGGCTATTCCGGCATCACCGCCAATCCATCATTGGGTGCGGCGGTGGATTTGCTGGTGGCCCATGGCGGCACCGCCATCCTGTCGGAGACGCCGGAGATCTACGGCGCCGAGCACCTGCTGACCCGCCGCGCCAGCCCCGAAGTCGGCAAGAAGCTGATCGCGCGCATCCGCTGGTGGGAGGATTACACCAGCCGCAATGCCGGCAGCATGAACAACAATCCCTCGCCGGGGAACAAGGCAGGCGGTCTCACAACCATTCTGGAAAAGTCGCTGGGTGCGGCGGCCAAGGGCGGCACCACGCGGCTGAAGGACGTGGTGGAGTATGCGCAGCCCGTCACGACAAAGGGTTTCGTGTTCATGGATACGCCCGGCTATGACCCGGTCTCGGCGACGGGGCAGGTCGCCGGCGGCGCGAACATCCTGTGCTTTACTACCGGCCGCGGCTCGGCCTATGGCTGCAAGCCCACGCCCTCGATCAAGCTGGCCACCAACACGGCCGTCTATGAGCGCATGACCGATGACATGGACATCAATTGCGGCGATGTGCTGGACGGGGTCTCGATCCAGGACAAGGGCAAGGAAATCTTCGCGCACATTTTGGAGATTGCCTCCGGCACCCGCTCCAAGTCCGAGAAATTGGGCTATGGCGATGCCGAATTCGTGCCTTGGCAGATCGGCGCCACCATGTAGCGCGCGCCCGCTTTTTCCGCTTAACTGGCGGGCATAAAGAGCGCGGGGAAAACATGGATAGGTTGCCGGTGGTCGAGCGGCGGTATGTCATCGCCTTTGCGTTGACCGCCACCCTGTTCTTCGCCTGGGGCCTGGCGTCCCAGTTCAACGACCTGCTGCTGCATCATTTCCAGAAGGCGCTGGACCTGACCCGGCCACAGGCCAGCCTGACCCAGTTTGCTTTTTATATCGGCTATTTCTGCGCGCCGCTGCCGGCCGCCATGGTCATCCGCCGCCTGGGTTACAAGAAGACCATCATCATCGGGTTGGCACTTTATGCCATCGGCGCATTCCTGTTTGTGCCTGCGGCGCAAATGCGCGTTTATTGGATATTCCTGGCGGCGCTTTACATCATCGCCATCGGCGCGGGCTTTCTGGAAACCAGCGCAAATCCCTACATCACCATTCTGGGTGATCCCAAGACCGCGTCGCCGCGCCTGAACTTTGCCCAGGCCTTCAACGGCGTCGCCAGTGTCTTGGGGCCGTTGGTCGGCGGCTACGTGATTTTTTCCGGCGTGGAATATACGCCGCAGCAGATGGCGGCGATGGGGCCGGCTGCGGTGGATGCCTGGCGTGCGCAGGAGGCGGCCTCGGTCGGCCCACCTTATCTGGTGCTGGGGGTGCTGATGGTGGTGATCGCATCCGCCATTGCTCTCACCAAATATCCGCCGCTGCGCCCCGACGTGACGCCGCAAACCGCGCGCTCGCCCTTCGCCGTCCTGTCGCGTCCGCGCGTTCTGTATGCCGTGATCGCGCAATTCTTCTATGTCGGCGCCCAGGTTGGCACCTGGTCGCTGCTGGTGGATTTCGCGCAGGAAGCCGCAGCAGTTCCTGAACGCGTGGGCGCGCAGGTCTATCTGGAAGCCACCATGATCGCCTTCTGTGTCGGCCGCTTTGTCGGCGCCTGGTTGCAGCGGACCATCAATCCGCCGCGTCAACTGATGCTCTATGCCGGCTGCAACATCATTCTGTGTTGCCTGGCCGCGGTCATCGGCGGCTTTCCTAGTATCTGGGCGCTGGTGGCGACCAGCTTCTTCATGTCGATCATGTTTCCCACAATCTTCGCGCTGGGCCTGGAGGGGTTGGGACATGAAACCGAGTTCGCCTCCAGCTTCATCGTCATGGCGATCTGCGGCGCCGCGGTGGTGCCGCCGCTGATGACCTTGTTCGCCTCCTACACCGGCGCGCTGCATTGGAGCCTGTTTATCCTGGCCGCCTGCTATGCCGTGGTGGTGAGCTTCGGACTTTTCGCACCAAGGCTGAAGACGGCATGATCACGCGGCGCAATCTGGGCAAGACCGGGCTGACGGTTACCGAGCTGGGTTTCGGTACCGCGCCGCTGGGCAATCTGTTCAAGCCGCTGCCGGATGCGGCGGCACGCGAGACGCTGGCGGCGGCGGAAAAGGCGGGCTTCGGTTATTACGACACCGCACCTTTTTATGGCTTCGGCCTGTCGGAACGGCGGCTGGGCGATGCCCTGCGGCCGCGCAAGGATATCGTGCTGTCGACCAAGGTCGGGCGGCTGCTGAAACCGGTGCCCGGCCCGGTGGACGAAAATATTGCACGACATGGCTATGCCACCCCCATGCCGTTCGAGCCGGTCTATGACTATTCCTATGATGCGGTGATGCGCAGCTTCACGGAAAGCCTGCAGCGGCTGGGCCTGTCGCGCATCGATCTTCTTTACATCCATGACATCGGCAAGCTGACTCATGGCGATGCCAATGCCGCGCGCATGACCGAGTTGACCAAGGGCGGCGGTCTGAAGGCGCTGGAAGAATTGCGCAGCGCCGGGACAATTTCCGGGTTCGGCATGGGCGTGAACGAAATTCCCGCCTGTCTGGAGGTGATGAGCCATGCCCGGCTGGACGTGATCCTGCTGGCGGGGCGCTACACCTTGCTGGAACAGAATGCGCTGGATGAACTGTTTCCGGCTTGCGAGGCGGCGGGCACCGCCATCGTGGTGGGCGGGCCTTACAATTCCGGCATTCTGGCGGTGGGGACCAAAAACAGCGTGCCGCTTTATTATGACTACGAACCCGCGCCCGCCGCTGTGATCGGACGCGTGCGCCAGATCGAAGCGGTGTGCGATCGTCACGCCGTGCCGCTGGCGGCGGCAGCGCTGCAATTTCCGCTGGCACACAGCATCGTCGCCAGCGTCATCCCCGGCCTGGATTCCGCCAGCCGCGTGGAACAGACGATTGCGCTCTATCGTCACCGGATCCCTGCCGCCCTGTGGCAGGACTTGCGCAGTGAAAATCTTATCCGCGCCGACGCGCCCATTCCGAGTTAGAAGTGGGCCATGATCGTTGACGCCCATCAGCATTTCTGGGACCCGGCGCGCGGTGATTATGGCTGGCTGACGCCGGACAATCCCATTCACCGGGTGTTCGGCACCGCCGACCTGCGGCCGCTGCTGGTCCAGACCGGCGTGGACGCAACCATTCTGGTGCAAGCCGCGCCAACCGCCGCCGAAACCGACTACATGCTGGGCATCGCCCGCAAGACGCCCTTTGTGCTGGGCGTGGTGGGCTGGGTGGATATGATGGCGCCGGACGCCAGCGATGAACTTCGCCGCCGCGCCGCCGATCCGCTGTTTCTGGGCGTGCGGCCGATGCTGCAGGATATTCCCGATCCGGACTGGATATTGCAGCCGGCGCTGACGCCCGCCTTGAACACCATCGCTGCCGAAGGTCTTGTGTTTGATGCCTTGATCCTCAGTCCTCAGCTTGGTGCTGTCGTCGAGCTGGCGTCGCGCCATCCGCAGCTTTCCATCGTGCTGGACCATGCTGCCAAGCCGCCATTGGGCGAGGCCGATGCCATGGCCGCCTGGGCAAAGGGTATCGAAGCCCTGGCCGCGCTGCCCAACGTCACCTGCAAAGTCAGCGGTCTTCTGACCGAGTTGCGCGCGCATGGCAGCCGCGACGATGTGGTGCGCGCCATCGGCGTGCTGTTCGACCTGTTCGGACCCGGCCGCCTGATCTGGGGCAGCGACTGGCCGGTTCTTACGCTGGCCGGCGACTACCAGGACTGGTTCGAACAGGCGCGCGAGGCGGTGGCGGCCAAGGAATCCAGCGCTGTGCGCGCGGTGATGGGCGACAATGCCATACGCATCTATCGCCCCGACAAATCGCGCCTGGGCCGCCATATCCGCGCCTGATTCTGTCGCAATGCTGCGGCCCCCGCGTTACTGTCGCGCCGGTGCATGGAGCATGTGATTTGAAACGGCGCTACTTGCTTGCTGCAATCCTGATCGGCGTGGCGGTGGTCCTTGTCCTGCTGTGGCTGGCGCGCGCCATAATCGCGGCCCGCTTTGCCAACAGCTATTTCCGCCAGCATGGCGTGGAATCGCAGGTGGAAATCGGATCGCTGGGCCTGTCCGGGGTGTCCGGCCGTTTCGTGCTGGGGCCGCAGGCATCCCCTGACATCGCGGCCGAGCAGATCGAGCTGCATTTCGATCCCCTGCGCTGGATGCCGTATGTGGTCGAAGTGCGCCTGGTCAACCCGGTGGTGCGCGTGCGGCTGGATGCGGACGGCAAGCCCAATCTGGGCTCGCTGCAAAATTGGATCGACTCCCTTCAGCAGCAGCAGGGCAAATCGCAATTCGTCTCTGACGATTTGGCCATATCGCTCACAGGTCTGCGGCTGCTGCTGGCGACGCCGGGCGGCGCGCTGGATGTGCGCGGCGACGTCAAGCTGGTGAAGAACCTGCCCCAGACCGTCAACCTGCGCGTCCAGCCCGCCACCATTGCCTGGCAGGGCACACGCATCGCATTGCGCGTCGCCGACCTGGCCTTCGACAATGCCAGCGGGCATCTGGCGGTACGCTTCCAGGGCGCTATTAGCAACGCGTCCATATCGGTGCAGGGCCTGGATGCGCGACTGAATGCAGAGAAGTTGAAATGGTATTCGGCGGGCGGACGCTTCAACGTCGCTGCGCCATCGGTCCATCTGCAGCTTTCCACTGCCGCGCTGGCAAGCCTGTCCGCGCCGAAACTTGATGCCACGATCAGCAACGCCAGCGTGACGATGGCGAACGGCAATGTTCAGGCGCAAGGCGACATCAAGGCCGAAGGCGATGTCGGGATGACAGTGGACCTGGCGGCGCTGCGTGCCGCCGATCCCGCACTGGCGTCCGCCATCACCCGGAACCTGAAGCGCCTGCAGGTCAGCTTTGCCGGGCATGTCGTCCAGCATGGCAAGTCCAGCCAATTTTCGCTCACCGCGCCGATGACCGTGGCCGGCATGCGTGGTGCCAGGATCAACATCCCGGCGCTGACGATCTCCGGCGGCGCCGACAGCCTGACCGCGGCGCTGGAGGCTTCGCTGTCCGGCCCCGGACTGCCCGCGACCCGCCTGACAGCCAAACGCCTGATGTGGACGGGCGGCGGGCTGACTGGCGATGTGGCGCTCAAGAGCCGTTTCAACTTCGCCATGCTGCGCGGCACGGACATCGCCGCGACGGGCACCGTGTCATATCAAGCGGGCCATTACGCTTTTACACCAACCGGTTGCGCGCAGGTTTCGTTGAAAGCGTTTCATCCCGGCGCCAGCGACCTGGCCAGGGACATTCGGACGCAAGTCTGTGGCACGGGCCAGCCCTTGATCACCGGCGAGGGCGCCAACTGGAAATTGTCGGGCCAGGCGCGCGGCGCATCCGCGAACCTGCCGCTGGGCAATGTGCGCGTCGAAAAAGCATCCGCCCGGCTGGCATTCGAAGGGCGGGGCGCACCGCTCAAGGGGACGGTGGCGCTTTTAAGTGCCGAACTGTCCGATCGCGCCACGCCGGTCCGTTTCAAGCCGCTGCTGGGCAGCGGCAGCATCGTGCTGGACCGCGGCGTGTGGCGTGGCCGCCTGGCGGTCACCGATCCCAAAAAGACTGCGCTGGGCGAAACGACATTCTCCCACACCATGTCCACGGGCAGCGGCACCGCGCACATCAATGCGCCCAGCGTGAGCTTCGCGCCAGGCAAGCTGCAGCCGGAAAGCCTGTCGCCCATGCTGGTGGCGCTGCGCCGCGCCGAAGGCAATGTGGCTTTCGCGGGCGATGTCAACTGGACCAAAAATGAAATCACCAGCCAGGGCAAGCTGCGCATCGCGGCGTTGGATTTCATGACGGTGCTGGGCAAGGCCCATGCCGTGAAGAGCGAGATCAATTTCACCTCGTTGCTGCCGCCCGCCACCGCGCCGGGCCAGGACCTGTCCATCGATCGCATCGACTGGACCCTGCCGTTCAGCGCCGTGGATGTGCGCTTCGGCTTCAACGGCAGTGAAATCCAGCTTGCCAAAGCCGACACCGACATTGCCCAGGGCCATGTCTCGCTGGGCGCCATTGCCCTGTCGCTGTCCAATCCGGGGAAAACGGCCGGCACCGCGCAATTGAAATCCATCGCACTGGACTCGCTGGTCGCCGCTTCCAACCTTGGCGCCAAGGTGAAGCTGGAAGGAAAAGTGTCCGGCAATGTGCCTTTCCATATCGGACCCGAGGGATTCCGCATCACCAACGGCAGGATCGCCGCCGACGGTCCCGGCCGGCTGTCGGTCAATCGCTCGGTCTGGCACCAGGGCGATGCGGCGATCTCCAGCAATGCGGTGCAGGACTTTGCCTATCAGGCGCTGGAAAATCTGTCCTTCGACGAAATGTCCGCCGAGCTGAATTCCGACGGTGAGCGGCTGAAGATCCTGTTCCACATCAAGGGCAAAAGCGATCCGCCGCAGCACCAGGAAGCGCGGGTGGCCATCACCGACATCATCAACGGCACGGCGCTGTACAAGCCCATTCCGCTGCCCAGCGGCACGCCTATCGACCTGACCCTGGATACCTCCCTTAATTTTGACGAACTCTTGAAGTCCTATGCCGAAGCGTGGTCAAACAGCCTTCGTCCGGAGGGGACACCGGATACCAGCACTGGAGCAAAGCCATGAAAAATCTGCTTTTTGCAGCCTGCGTGCTGACCGCGCTGGGCGCCTGTACGCCCACCATCCGGGTCGAGGTGGCGCCGATCAACATCTACGCCAAGCTGGATGCCGATGTGCGGGTGCGGCTGGACAAGGAAGTCCAGAGCGCCATCTCCAAGAATCCCGATCTGTTTTAAACTGCCAAACATTCATCTGAAGGACGCCATCACATGAGCAACTTCAAGAATTTCTTCGCCGCCGCCGCGCTGTTGCTGCTGGCGACGCCGGCCTTCGCCGATCTCGCCAGCGACAATGCGGCTGTGGAAGCGGCCAAGGCTGCCGGCATCGTGGGCGAACAGGCCGACGGGTATCTGGGTTTCGTCAGTGGCTCGGCGGACGGCGCCGTCACCGCGGCGGTGAACGACATCAATGCCGGACGCGCAACGGTCTATGCCGAAACCGCGTCCAAGACTGGCGTCACCCGCGATGCGGCAGGCCAGGCCACGGGCGCGCAGCTGATCGCCCGGGTGCCGGCCGGCCAGTTCTTCAAGCCCATTGGCGGCGGCTGGACCAAAAAGTAGACACATGCGCGCGCCGGGCTTTGCGGTTGCGCTGCTGTTGCTGTCGCCCGTCGTGGCGCAGGCTGCCGACCTCACTGTCTATTCGCCGCAGATCGTCAACGGCCCGTTGCGCAAGCTGGCGGACGAATGGTCTGCCCAGACCGGCAACAAGGTGACCTTTGCCGGCTTCAATGTCGGGCGGGTGCGCGCTGCCGTGGAAAATGGCGATCCGGGCGATATCGTGATCGCGCCGACCGGCAATTTCGCCGATTTCGCACCCAAACTGGCAGCGGGCAGCGAACGGCCTTTGGGTCGCATTCCCTTCGCCGTGGTGGTCAAGACCGGCGGGGCGCATCCCGATATTTCCACGCATGCCAAGTTTGTCGCCTTTACCAAAAAGGCCGGCATGCTGGCCTATGCTGATCCCAGGAATGGCAGCCTCACCGGCGCCATGGTGGAAGAGATGCTCAAGCGTCCCGAATTCGCTGGCGTTGAGCCGCGTCCGATCAAGGGCATGATCGGCGATGCCATTGCCCGCGGTGATGCCGAATTCGGTGGCGGCGCCCTGACCGAAATTCTGATGGCCAAGGATGCCCAGCTGGTGGGGCCATTTCCCGACGATCTGGGCCTGCATGTCGATATGTCGGCGGCCGTGCTGAAAATCGCCGCCGCGCCGTCGGACGCGGAAAGCTTCCTGCGCTATGTCACTCGGCCCGAAGCCGCGCCGGTGTGGAAAGCGGGTGGCGTCATCGAGACGCCGAAGAAGTAGCCCCCTCTGGCCTTCGCTGGCTCGAGAGCCAGCTACGGCCACCTCCCCCTATGCAAGCGCGCTGCCGCGCGCGCGGGGGAGGGATCAGAACGGTTTGAATCCTTTTGCCGCCCAAGCCGCCTTGGCCTCGGGGCGCGTCAGGAATTTTATGAAGTCGGCTGCCTCCCTGGGATGGGTGGAGCGCGACGACACCGCCAGGACCGCGTCGATATGGCCGCCCAGCTCCACCGGCAGCGGCGCCACCACTTCGATCTCGGGCTTGTTCAGGATTTCCTGCACCAGCTGGACCGCCATGTCGCCTTCGCCGCGGGCGAGAGCCGCCGCGCCTTCGCCGCGCGATGACGGCGTGACATGCGCGCCTGCGAACTCCGGGCGCTTGAGAATGCCGTCGATCATCACGCCCTGCATGGTGCCGCCCTTGGGATCGTTGACCATCACGGTCCTGCCATTCACGGCCTGGGCCAGCTTGGTGACGGTGGAAATGTCGGGCTTTGTCGCCCCCTTTTTCACCGCCAGTCCCAGTTCGCCCCGGCCCAGCGGCGTGTAGGTCGCACCCAGGATGCCGCCATCGAGATAAAGCGTGTTCATCAGGTCCGGCGGCAGGCCGACGACGTCGGCGGGCGGCGTATCGGTCTTGGCCTGGCCGATGATCTTGTCCATGGTGCCGTGCACGATGATGACGGTGTTGCCGCTCTTCTTGTTGTAGTCGGCCACCAGCTCGCCCAGCGCCGCGTTATAGACGATGCCGGGGCTGATGATGCGAAGCTCCACCGCCGCGGCAGGCGAAACAAGCAGAGCGGCGAGGAGGGCGGCGGAAAGCATAAGGCGCATGCCAATTTTCCTTTTATAAAAGTTTCCTATTTGTAGAGAAGAATCTTGTTCCAGAAACCGCAATTGTGTGCAGCGGTGAATTCGGCATTGGTCTGCGTCGCCCACTTGGCATCCTGCACCAGATAGGCGGCACCGTCTTTCTTCCAGCGCGGCCAAGACTCCATTTTAGAGTGCGCATCGCCGTTGCCGTTGGGATTTCCGCTGCGCGCGAAATTGGCCCAGGCATCCACCAGCCGGTCCGACAGTTTGGCCTGTGCGGGAGTCAAAGTGATGGGCACACCCTCCGGTCCGCCGTGATAGCCGGTGAAAAGATAAGGAATATCGGCGGTGTGATAGGCCAGCGGCTGGAAGCCCTGCATCTTGGGGAAATAAGTCTGCGCCGTGCGGTCGTTGAACAGGTACATATAGAGTGGCGCATGCCCTGCGATGGCGGGTGCCGTGTAAGCGCCCCGGCAGGCCATGGCGTCGCTATGGGCGCTGTCCCAGGCCATCTGCGCGCCGGCCTTGGTGACCGGATACCGCGCCATTACCGCATCCGGGGTGCCCTCGGGATAGGCCGGCAAACTGCCGCCCGGCCCGGCATTGCCGCCATAGGTCCGCTGCGCATAGCCCTTGTAATCGGCCTCATCCAGCGCCGTACGGCCCGGCTTGAAATACTGGGCGATGCCGGCGTTGAAATTGCCTTCGTCTGCGGTGGTGCCCATCATTATCG
>JBBQBL010000075.1:0-10849 GCA_038317805.1 Micropepsales bacterium | reverse complement strand
TTGCGGCTATTCGAAGTGTTCTTGATTTGGTCGCTCCGGCTTTCGCCGACGCTCCTGTGCAGCTAGTTTGCGGCGCATGAATTACTCCAGCCGCTTCTGGCTCTATGCCCCCATCACCACCTTCCTGCTGATCGCCTGTGCGGTGATGGCCTATTGGTGGGTGGCGGCGGGCGCCTTGGAGAAAAAGTTGGCCGCTTTAAAGGGCCATGAGGCCATTCCCGGCATCATGGTGGACTGGAACACGGCGGAAGTGGGCGGCTTTCCCTTCCGCCTGGACGCCGACTTCACCGGCCTGACAGTAAAAGGCGCGGGCGCGCATGGCCCATTTGTCTGGCGCACCGAAAAATTCGCGGCCCATACCCTGACCTACAACCGCACCAAGGCCGTCTATGAAGCGGCGGGGCAGCAGCATGCGTCCTGGTCGGGCGCGGACGGCGCTTCGCATGAAATCGATTTCCTGCCTGGATCGCTGCGCGCCAGTAGCGTGATGCGGGACCATGCCCTGGTACGCGCCGACCTGGACATCGCCAACTTGGCGGCTAAGCAAACCAAGATCGGCCGCTTCCAGCTGCATGTCCGGCGCAATGGCCACGACATGAACCTGGTTTTGGAAGCCGATGACGCGAACGACATCAAGCAGGTGCAGGTTTACGTTGCATTGAGCGAAGGCGATGCCTTTGCGGGCCTGCTCAGGGGCGAACAATCCTGGCCTGATGCGGCAAACGCTTGGCGCGGCCAGAACGGCAAGGCGACGTTCTCGAAAGTGATCGCACCGGGGCTCGATCCCGCGACGTTGCTCAGCCCGCTCTACTAGGACTTGCGCCCGAAGTTCGGCGCGGCGGTATCCTGGCCAAGATCGACAATGGCCCGGCGGATGGCGCGGGTGCGAGTGAAGGTGTCGAATAACAGATCGCCATTGCCCTGGGCGACCGCATCCTGAAGAATCTTCAGATCGTCATTGAAACGGCCCAGAACTTCCAGCACCGCTTCGCGGTTGTTCAGGAACACGTCGCGCCACATGGTGGGATCGCTGGCGGCGATGCGGGTGAAATCACGAAAGCCTGACGCGGAATATTTGATCACTTCGCCTTCGGTGACCTGTTCCAGGTCATGCGCCGTGCCGACGATGTTGTAGGCAATCAGGTGCGGCAGATGGGAAGTGATGGCCAGCACCAGATCGTGATGACCGCTGTCCATCACATCGACCTGGCTGCCCAGGCCTTTCCAGAATGTCTTGAGCTTGTCGACCGCCAGGCCGTCGCTGCCGGGCACCGGCGTCAGGATCGCCCAGCGTCCGTCGAACAGGCTGGCGAACCCGGCCTCGGGACCGGAATATTCGGTTCCGGCGATGGGATGGGCGGGAATGAAATGCACGCCGGCCGGCACGAACGGTCCGACATCGCGGATCACCGCGCCCTTGACCGAACCGACATCCGACAGGATCGCGCCTTGCGCCAAATGCGGTTTGATCGCCTGTGCAATGTTTTTGTAGGCCCCGACCGGTGCGCACAGGATCACCAGTTGCGCGCCTTTCACCGCCGCGCCGATATCGGCGTGCAACGTGTCGCAGAAACCGATCTTGCCCGCCCGTTCCAGCACGTCGGCGGAGGCGTCATGGCCGGCGATTTCCTTGGCCAGGTGGGCGCGGCGCGCGGCATGGGCGATGGACGACCCGATAAGTCCCAACCCGATAATGGCGATCTTGTCGAACTGCGTTTCCGGCATGGTCATTGCGCCATGAATTTCTGGATCAGCGACACGGCTAGCCGGTTCTGCTCCTCGGTGCCGATGGTCATGCGCAGGCAGTTGGGCAGGCCATAGCTTGCCACACTGCGCAGGATGATGCCGCGCTTGATCAGGAAGGCGTCGGCCTTGGACGCCGTCTTGTCGCCTTCCGCCGGGAAATGGATGAGCACGAAATTGGCGCAGCTGTCATCGACCCGAAGACCGGTCTTGCGGATTTCTGCTGTTACCCAGGCCAGCCACTTGTTGTTGTGCTCCACCGCTTTCCAGAAATGGTCGCGGTCGCGGATCGCCGCCGCGCCGGCCAGTTGCTGGATCAGGGCGGTGTTGAACGGCCCGCGGATGCGGTTGATCACATCGCAGATTTCCGTCGAAGCATACATCCAGCCGATGCGCAGGCCCGCCAGGCCATACAGTTTTGAAAAGGTGCGGGTCATCACCACATTGGGATACTTCGCCGCCAGCTCCAGGCCCGAGTCATAATCCTTGGCGGTGACGTATTCGCCATACGCCGCGTCGATCACCAGCAGCACATGCGCCGGCAGCCCGGCATGCAGCCGCGCCATCTCGTCCCGGTTCAGACACGAGCCGGTGGGATTGTTGGGATTTGCCAGATAGACCATGCGCGTCCTGGGCGTGATCGCCGCCAGCATCGCATCGACATCCACCTTGATGGCGTGATTGGTGGTCTTTTCCGGCACCATCACGGGCACGGCGCTGTTGGCCTGGGTGGCGATCTTGTAAACCAGGAACGCGTGCTCGCTGAACACCACTTCATCGCCGGGTTGCAAGTATGCGTTGGCAAGCATGGTGAGCAGGGCGTCGGAGCCATCGCCCGAAGTGACGATGCGTGCCGGGTCGAGTTTGTAGACTTCCGCGATCGCTTCGCGCAGCAGGGTGGCCGAGCCTTCGGGATACAGAGCCAGGCTGGCGCGGGCTTCTTCCAGGGCGGCCGCCACTGCGGGGCTGGGTCCCAGCGGGCTTTCATTGGATGACAGCTTGAACACCTTGGCCGCGCCGGGTGCGGAGGCACGGCCGCCGACATAGGCGGTGATGTCCAGGACACCGGGTTTGGGTTCGGGCTTCATCGGTTAACGCAGGCTCGCAATATGGGCGTTAGGCGTGAGCCGGACCGCCCCATCAAAAAAGGGCGGTATTGATAGGGCGGGAACGTCATAAAAGCAAAGCAGGGCTGCCATTCGTTGACTTGGGGCATAGGCGCACCTTACCTACGCTTTCCAAGGATTTAGGACGGCTATTTCGTGACTGAGGCCCCTCGTTTCCTGCGCCCTGTGACCACGCCATCGGCCGATGTCGGCATGGCTGTCACCTTCGAGGCACCGTTGCCGCTGGACTGCGGCCGCGAGCTTGCGCCCTTCACCGTGGCCTACATGACCTATGGCACGCTCAATGCCGACAAGAGCAACGCCATCCTGATCTGTCATGCCCTGACGGGCGATCAGTTCGTCGCCTCCGATCACCCCCTCACCGGCAAGCCTGGCTGGTGGATCACCATGGTGGGGCCGGGCAAGCCGATCGATACCGACCGCTTTTTTGTCATCTGCTCGAACGTCATCGGCGGCTGCATGGGCTCGACCGGCCCGGCTGAGATCGATCCGTCCGACGGCAATCCCTGGGGCCTGAATTTTCCGGTGGTCACCATTCCCGACATGGTGCGGGCGCAAAAGCGCCTGGTCGAACATCTGGGCATCGACAAGCTGCTGGCGGTGGTGGGCGGCTCGATGGGCGGGATGCAGGCGCTGCAATGGGCGGCATCCTATCCCGACTGCGTGCGCGCGGTGGTGCCGATCGCCTGCGCCGCGCGTCATTCGGCACAGAACATCGCCTTCCACGAAGTGGGCCGCCAGGCAATCATGGCCGATCCCGACTGGCAGGGCGGCGAATATCTGTTGCACGACACCAAGCCCTCCAAAGGGTTGGCGGTGGCGCGCATGGCCGCGCACATCACCTATGTCTCGGAGATGGCGCTACAACGTAAGTTCGGCCGCGCGCTGCAGAACCGCGACGCCAAGTCGTTCCAGTTCACGCCCGATTTCCAGATCGAATCTTACCTGCATCACCAGGGCGCAAGCTTCGTGGACCGCTTTGACGCCAACTCGTACCTCTACATCACCCGCGCCATGGATTATTTCGACCTGGCCGAGGAGCATGGCGGGCAATTGTCCGACGTGTTCCGCCTGAATTCCGCGCGCTTCTGCATCGTCGCCTTCACTAGCGACTGGCTGTTTCCGCCGGTGGAGAACAAGCGCATCGCCCATGCTTTGAACGCCGTCGCCGCCCAGGTCAGCTTTGTCGAGATCAAGAGCGACAAGGGCCATGACGCCTTTTTGCTGGACGAGCCGGAAATGTTCGCCACCGTGCGCGGCTTCCTCAATCACGCCGCCCAGGACTTGTCATCGGTAAGTGGGTCATGAGCGAGCTGCGTCCCGACCTGGCGGCCATCGCGGCCATGATCCGTCCCGGCGCACGGGTGCTGGATGTCGGCTGCGGTGACGGCGCGCTCTTGGAGCATCTGAAAACCAAGGACGTGGACGGCCGCGGCATCGAGATTTCGCAGGCCAATGTGAATGCCTGCGTGGCGCGCGGGTTGGCGGTGGTGCAGGGCGACGCCGACACCGACCTGGTGGATTATCCCGCCCAGGTGTTCGATGCGGTGATCCTGTCCCAGACCATCCAGGCGACCGAGAAGCCGCGCGTGGTGCTGGATCACCTGCTGCGCATCGGCCGGCGGGTGGCGATCTCGCTGCCCAATTTCGGTTACTGGAAAGTGCGATTATCGCTGCTGACGGGCGGGCGCATGCCGCGCACCAACACGCTGGATTATTCCTGGTGGGCGACGCCCAATATCCATCTGTGCACCCTGGCCGATTTCGTCGACCTGACGCGCGAATGCGGCGCCACCATCGTGGAAGCCCATGCGCTGAACGACAACGGCACCACGGCGAAGATGAACCCCGCCAGCCTGACGCATGGCTATCTGGGCCCCAACCTGTTCGCCCAGGGCGGCGTGTTTCTGCTGAAAAAAAGCTAGGACCCCAAGTCCTGGGCCGTCTTTAGCGCCACCTTTGCGCCGACCGGCAGCGCGGGCGTGGCGGCGGCATAAAGCGATTTGGTCGCTTCCACCACATGCAGGCCGCCGATGCCGGGAAAGAATTTGCGCCCAAATCTTTCCCAGTTGGTCCCCGATCCGCTGATGCGGTCAAAGGGCGGGGCATAAAGCGCGCGCGACCAGCGCGCCGGCTCCAGCAGCGCATCGCGCAGCAGCCGTTCCAGCTCCATGCGCGAAAAGGGCCGGCCATGGCCGAATGGCGACACCTGCACCTGGGCCCACAGGCTGGCGCGGTTGGGCGCCACCAATAATATCTTTCCTTCCGGCGCCAGCACCCGCCACAGTTGGCGCAGCAGCGGCCGCAGGCTTTCCGCGGACTCCAGGCCGTGCACGATCAGGATGCGGTCGAAGAAGACATCGGGGAAGGGCAGCGAATCTTCCTCGCACACCAGCGCGGCGTTCTTGTCGCCATTGGGTGTCCAGGTGACGGCGCCGAAGGGCGCCGGCATGGCGGCGATGGCGCGCTCGCACCCCGTGAACAGCCGCGTATAGGGAATGGGAAAGCCGTAACCCAGCACCCGCAGGCCCCGCAGGTCGGGCCAGAAATTTTCGACATGGCGCAGGATCACCCGCTTGGCCAACTGGCCCAGCGGCTTGTCGTAAAAAGTGGTGAGGTCGCGCACGTCCTGCATCGGCCCAAAGTCTAAGCCCTGGGGGCGGTTGTTCAAAGCCGTGGCTTGGCTAAACTCTCGCGCCTTAGGAGATGCCATGACCCAGATCGAGATTGTTCCCTGCCTGTCCGACAATTACGCCTATCTGGTGAAGTCCGTCGACCAATGCGCCATCGTGGACCCGTCGGAGGCCGCCCCGGTGCGCGCGGCGCTGGCCCGGACCGGGTGGAAGCTGACCCATATCCTGAACACCCATCATCACCTGGATCATTGCGGCGGCAACCTGGAACTGAAGCAGGAGACGGGCGCCAAGGTTGTCGGGCCGGGCAAGGACGCGGCGCGCATTCCGGGGCTGGATATCGGGGTGGATGAATCGACGGGGTGGGAATTCGACGGCCGCAAGGTTCAGGTGCTGGAAGTGCCGGCCCACACCAGGGGCGCCATCACCTTTGTGATCGACGGCAATGCCTTTACCGGCGACACGCTGTTCACCCTGGGGTGCGGGCGGCTGTTCGAAGGCGACCCGCAGATGATGTGGACCAGTCTGTCCAAGCTGATGACCCTGCCCGACGACACCAAAATCTGGTGCGGCCATGAATATACCCAGAGCAACGGCCGCTTTGCGCTGACCCTGGAGCCGGGCAATGGCGATCTGAAAGCGCGGATGGACGATGTGAATGCCGCGCGGGCGGCAGCCGCACCCACCGTGCCGTCCACCCTGGGGCTGGAGAAAAGGACCAATCCCTTCCTGCGGCCGGACAGTGTGGAGATTCGCAAGTCGCTGGGCATGGAGCAGGCGGGCGCCGTCGCCGTGTTCGGCGAAATCCGCGCCCGCAAGGATAAGTTTTAGCCAAGCCCGTCATGCTTCGACAGGCTCAGCACGAGGAATTTTCGCCAACCCTCACCCTGAGCCTGTCGAAGGGTGAGTGCGCGGTCGAATTTACTTCTTCTTGGAGTCGTCGCTGTCGAAGGGCGACGTCACAACATCGCCCGCAGCGCCGACCACCGAAGCGCCGGCGCCCACCACGGACGAACCCGCGCTGACCACAGTGCTGGCGGCGTCGTAGGCGATGCAGCCCGACAGAAGAATGGCCATGGCGGCAAAAACCGCGGCAGTAACCGGCACGCGCATTATGGAATCCATTTGAGCCCCCGCCCAATCGTATTATTTGACAACCCGGCGAGCTTAGCCGCCCAATGGTCAAAATCTCGCTAACCAGAACAAAGACAAAGCGATGTCGCAGATCCTGTTTCCCACCCGCCTTTACAAGGCGCAGCTTCCAAAACTTCAGGGCCTGGAGCAGACCTGCCTGGGCCTTGCGGACGAAGATTTGGCAGGCCGCCGCTGGTCCAGAGACCATGGCTATGGCGGCTATACCTCCTATGCCTCGCTGAACGACCTGCCCCGCCGGGCCAGCATCTTTGCCGAGCTGGAGCGCACCATTTCGGGACATGTCGGAAAGTTCGCCCGCGAACTGCAGTTCGATCTGGCGGGCAAGAAGCTGGTGCTGGACAGCCTGTGGGTGAACGTCATGGAGAAAGGCGCGGTGCATACCCCGCATATACATCCCCATTCGGTGATCAGCGGCACGTATTATGTGACGGTGCCGCCCAAGTCCGGCGCCATCCGCTTCGAAGACCCGCGCCTGCCGATGATGATGGCCGCGCCGCTGCGCAAGGCCAATGCGCGGCCTGAGAACCGGGTCTTCGTGGACGTGACGCCCAAGCCCGGCATGCTGCTGTTATGGGAAAGCTGGCTGCGCCACGGCGTCGAACCCAATGCCGCGCGCGGCCGGCGCATTTCCGTGAGCTTCAACTATCGTAGTGACCAATAAAAACAGGGAGGACGTCATGAACATCTTCGCCGGTTCGATCGAAATCCAGATGCTGTGCTGGGCCGTGTTGCTGGGGCTGGCGCAGTTGATCGTCGCCACCACGCTCGCCACCAAGGACCAGGGCCTGGCCTATAATATGAGCGCGCGCGACTTGCCTGCGCCCTCGGTCAGTCCATTGGCCGCGCGGATGCTGCGGGCCTTCGCCAACTTCCGAGAGACCTTCGTTTATTTCGCTGTGGCGGTTCTGGTGGTGACGGTGCTGGGCAAGGCCAATGCGAACTCGGCACTGGGCGCGCAGATCTATTTCTGCGCGCGCGTCCTCTATGTGCCGATCTATGCCGCCGGCATCCCGGTGGTGCGCACCCTGATCTGGGGCGCATCCATCGCGGGCCTTGTCATGGTGCTGTCAGCCGCAATCGGCTGAGCGCAGCTTAGTCCCCGGTATGCGCGCCACCCCAGCCCCAACGCTTGCCGCCGCGGCCGTAACTGATGGTGCCGGGCACCGGACCAATGCGCGTGCCGCCGCCTTCCCAGGTCTTGCACGACTTGTCGATGGACGAGAATCCGCCGTTGGTGTCATTGGTCTGGTGCGCGGCCCGGGCGCGCTCGCGCTCCTCGCCCGACATGCGCACGGTTTCCGCGCCGGGGCATCCGGGCGCATAGCCGCCATCGCCCTGGGCGTGGACCGGCACGGGGAGGTTTGCGGCCAGGATCACCAGGCCAAACAGCGGGAGGGCGAATTTGCGCATCGGCTACTCTTCCTAGGGTCTGAAGGAACAATAACCCAGGTATCCGGAACTGCCGAGACGGCTTTGCCGAACAAATCGTCACGGCGCCGTAAGGCTTAGCCGCGCCGCTTGATGATGGCTTCCAGCTTGGCCGGAAGCTTGGAGACGAAATGCTCCCGGTCCCAGGCGACCTGCGCCTGTTCCATGATCTTGGCGCGCGCCTCGGGCGGCAGGCCCGGCCAGGCGGCGATCACACCCGAACCCAGACGGCGCACCAGGCACTCATCCTCGGCGGGATATTTGAACGACTTGTCTTCCACGAACGCCATGCGGCATCGCCCTTCTCTTTGACGGTTTCTAACAGGACCGGGCGAAGCGGGAACTTCGGCGCGGGCGGCCATTTATGCGGGAGCAAAACTCAACCGGCCCAAAAGCTTAAACTCAGGCCGGGCACATTGGGAACGGAAAAATCGCGCCTTGTGAAAGTTCCACTACGGCGGCGCCGCGAACAGGGCGGCGCCCTCAAACAGACCTAGTAGCGGCTGCCCTTTTTCTTGCCGGCCTTGCGGGCGGCATAGCGGGCGTCGCGCTTGGCCTTTTGTTCGATTTCCAGGGCTTCCTGGGCGCGGATGCGCTCCTCATGCTCACGCTCGGCCTGGGCCTTGGCTTCGATCTCGGCCAGGCGGCGCTGCTCTTCTTCCTCGGCACGGCGCTTTTCGGCCTCGATGGCGGCTTTGGCCTTTTCCTCGGCGCGCTGCTTGGCGCGTTCCTCGCGCGCGGCGGCGATGGCCATGCGCTCGCCGGCCTTGGCTTCAAAATTGACCTTGGCGGCTTCGGCGCGGGTCTTGGCCTTGGCCAGCATCTCGGCGCGCGCCTTGGCGGCGGTTTCCATGCGGTTGGAGAATTTTTCGTCGTCTTTACGGGGAGGCATATGTTCTCAGGTTTCCAGTATGCGCAGGGCCGGGCCCTGCGGCTTGTTGTTCGAATCCACCAGCAGCACGCGCGGCTGGAATGTCTTGGCCTCGGCCTCTTCCATGCGGGCATAGGCGACGATGATGACAAGATCGCCTTTTTGGGCCAGGCGCGCGGCGGCGCCATTGATGCCGATCACGCCAGAGCCCGCGGCGGCGGGAATGGCATAGGTGGTGAACCGCTCGCCATTGTTGATGTTCAGCACATCCACCTGTTCGTGCGGCAGGATGCCGGAGCGTTCCAGGAGCGCGCTGTCCACCGAGATGGACCCCTCATAATTGAGGTCGCACTGGGTCACCGTGGCGCGGTGGATTTTGCCTTTAAGCAGGGTCAGAAGCATCAGTTGTCCAGGAACGACCGCAGTTTGCGCGAGCGCGACGGGTGCTTGAGCTTGCGCAGCGCCTTGGCTTCGATCTGGCGGATACGCTCGCGGGTAACGCTGAACTGCTGGCCGACTTCTTCCAGCGTATGGTCGGTGTTCATGCCGATGCCGAAGCGCATGCGCAGCACGCGTTCCTCGCGCGGCGTCAGGGTCGCCAGCACGCGGGTGGTGGTTTCGCGCAGGTTCGCCTGGATGGCGGCGTCGATCGGCAGCACCACATTGGGGTCCTGGATAAAATCGCCCAGATGGCTGTCTTCCTCGTCGCCGATGGGCGTTTCAAGGCTGATCGGCTCCTTGGCGATCTTCAGGACCTTGCGGACCTTTTCCAGCGGCATCGCCAACCGTTCGGCCAGTTCTTCCGGCGTGGGCTCGCGGCCGATCTCGTGCAGCATCTGGCGCGAGGTGCGCACCAGCTTGTTGATCGTCTCGATCATGTGCACCGGGATACGGATGGTGCGCGCCTGGTCGGCGATGGAGCGGGTGATGGCCTGGCGAATCCACCAGGTCGCATAGGTGCTGAACTTGTAGCCGCGGCGATATTCGAACTTATCGACGGCCTTCATCAGGCCGATATTGCCTTCCTGGATCAGGTCCAGGAACTGCAGGCCGCGGTTGGTGTATTTCTTGGCGATGGAGATCACGAGGCGCAGGTTGGCCTCGATCATTTCCTTTTTCGCCACGCCACTTTCGCGCTCGCCCTTCTGCACCGTCTGGACGTTGCGGCGGAATTCCGACACCGACTGGCGGGTTTCCTGCGCCAGCTGCTGGATTTCGTCGCGCAAGGTCTTGATCTTGTCGCGCTCGTCGGTGACGAAATCGTGCCAGCCAAGACCGGTCAGGCGGCCGACGCGACGCGCCCAGTTGGGGTCGAGCTCGTTGCCGAAATACTGTTTCAGGAATTCGGCGCGGTCCACGCCATGGCTTTCGGCCAGGCGCAGCAGCTTGCCTTCCAGGCCGACCAGACGGCGATTGATGCCGTACATCTGGTCGACAAGCGCTTCGATGCGGTTGTTGTTGAGCTTGAGCGACTTGACCAGGTCCATGGTCTCGTTGCGCAGCTTCTTGAAGCGGCGTTCCTGGCCGGTGGACAGCTCATCACTGGCCAGCGCGGCTTCCACCGACGCGTCCTGCAGCTTGCCCAGCTTCTTGTAGAGACCGGCGATGGAATCCAGCGACGCCAGCACCTGCGGCTTCAGCGCGGCTTCCATGGCCGACAGAGGCAGATTGCCTTCATCGTCGAAATCATCGCCGTCATCGGCGGGCGCGGCGCCATCACCGCCCTCGCCGCCTGCGCCTTCGGCTTTGGGTTCGGCGGGCTTGGGCGCGGGCGCGGGCTTGGGCGGTTCGGGCTTCTTGAATTCGGGAGCCGGCGGCGCGGCGGCGTTCGGCGGCGTGCCCATGCCATTGTTAAGCGGCTGGCCATCGGGACCAACCGGCGGCGGCACATT
>JBBQBL010000074.1:0-10866 GCA_038317805.1 Micropepsales bacterium | reverse complement strand
TGGATGGCGGATTCTTCGCCATCTATACGCCCCAGGGCCCGCGCACGGCCGAAGGCATGATGGCGGCGCGCGATGCCGCCCTGCTGCGGGCGGCGGAAATCCGCGAGTTGGCCGCCGCGCATCCGGGGCAGTTCGAACTGGCCTTTGTGGCGGAAGACGCCGCCCGCATCGCCGCATCGGGCAAGCGCATCGTCTATCAGAGCATCGAGAACAGCTATCCCCTGGGCGAAGACATCACCCTGCTGCGCAGCTTCTACAAGCTTGGGGTTCGGATGGTTGGGTTCATCCATTTCAAGAACAATCAGTTCGGCGATTCCGCGACGGACAAGCCGCAATGGAACGGCTTGTCGCCACGCGGCCGCGAGCTGGCGGCGCTGGCGATGGACCTGGGGATGGTGATGGATGCCAGCCACAGCGCCGACACGGTGTTCGACCAGATGATGGACATGGCGCGTTCGCCCATCATCCTGTCCCATTCAGGATGCCGGACGGTGTTCAACCATCCTCGCAACATCGACGATGCCCGCATCAAGCGCCTGGCGGCGGCGGGCGGCACCATCCAGATCAACAGCTACAACGCCTATCTGATCGATGCCCCGCGCGATCCGGAGCGCGACAAGGCGCGTGGCGCGCTCTATCAGAAGTTGGAGAATCTTTCCGGCATGACGCCAGCCCAGGCCGCCGACGCCGTGCGCGAGGTCGCCGCCGGCATGAAGGCGATCAACGCCAAGTATCCGGTGCCGCGCGCCACCTTCGAGACCTTCATGAGCCACGTCACCCATGCGCTCGACCTTGTGGGTCCTGAGCATGTCGGCGTCGGCGCCGACTGGGATGGGGGCGGCGGCGTCATCGGCTTCGAGGATGCCGCCGCCTTGCCCAAGATCACCGAGCGGCTGGTGAAGTTGGGCTATACCGAAACCCAGTTGTCCGGCTTCTGGGGCGGGAATGCCCTGCGGGTGTTGAAGGCCGCCCATGACGCGCGCAAAATCTGATCCGGGAGAGTCGCATGGGCAAGGAACGTGTGCTGGCCATGACCGACGGGGTCGTGGCGATCATTATCACCATCATGGTGCTGGAACTGAAAGCGCCGCACGGCGCCGATTTCGAAGCCCTGCGCGAATTGTTGCCCGTGTTCTTCGGCTATGCCCTCAGCTTCATCTATGTGGCGATCTACTGGAACAACCATCACCATTTCTTCCACCTGGTGCGGCGGGTGGATGGCGTGGTGATGTGGGCCAATTTCCATTTGCTGTTCTGGCTGTCGCTGATTCCCTTCAGCACGGCCTGGCTGGGCGAACATGAATTCGCGCCCGTCCCCACCGCGGTCTATGGCGTCTCGCTGTTCATGCCCGCCGTGGCGTGGAAAATCATGCAGGCCGCGATCATCCGCGTGCCGGGCAACGGCTCGCTGCAGGCAGCACTGGGAAGCGACCTCAAGGGCAAGATCTCACCAGTGCTGTATCTGAGCGGCGTGGCGCTGTCCTTTGTGGCGCCTTGGGCGTCACTGCTCTGCTATCTGGCCGTGGCCGCGTTCTGGGTCATTCCGGACCGGCGCGTCGAACGCCTGATGGCGCCCGACTAGCCGGTCCAGCCTGACTCAAATATCGGCGTAGCAGCGCACTTCTTGATCCGCGCCTGGTGTGGTCAGGGCGCCGTCGCGTGCCGGGCCCACATTCTTGGCGTAACGCGCCAGCGCACCGGTCTTGAAACCGGCCGGCTTGGGCTTGAACGACTTTTTGCGTTCCGCCAGTTCGGCCTCCGACAGTTCCACGTCCATGGTGCCCTTCTCGGCATCGATCATGATGATGTCGCCATCCTGGATCAGGCCGATGGGGCCCATGTCGGCAGCTTCGGGACCGACATGGCCGACACACAAACCGCGCGTGGCGCCGGAGAAACGGCCATCGGTAACCAGGGCGATATTCTCGACGCCCTGCCCGTACAGCGCCGCGGTGGTCGACAACATCTCGCGCATTCCGGGGCCGCCCTTGGGACCTTCCCAGCGGATGACCAGCACATCGCCTTCCTTGTATTGGCGCGCTTCAACGGCGGCGAAGCAATCTTCCTCGCAGTCGAACACCCGCGCCGGGCCGCGATGCTTGACGTGCTTGAGTCCTGCGATCTTGACGATGGCGCCTTCGGGCGCCAGCGAGCCCTTCAGGCCGACGACACCGCCGGTGGGGGCGAGCGCGTTCTTGACCTCGACCATCACCTTCTGGTCGGGATTGAACTTCACGTCTTTCAGATTCTCGGCCACCGTCTTGCCGGTGACGGTCATGCAGTCGCCATGCAGCAGGCCGGCATCCAGAAGGATGCGCATCAGCATCGGCACGCCGCCGGCTTCCCACATGTCCTTGGCGACATACTGGCCGCCCGGCTTGAGAGAGGCCAGATATGGCGTCTTCTTGAAGATTTCCGCCACGTCGAACAGGTCGAACTTGATGCCCGCCTCGTTCGCCATCGCCGGCAGGTGCAGGCCCGCATTGGTCGAACCGCCGGTGGCGGCCACCACCATGGCGGCATTCTCGAACGCCTTGCGGGTGCAGATGTCGCGCGGGCGCAGGTTCTTGGCCAACAGGTCCATCACCGCCTCGCCGGCCTTCAGCGCAAAATCATCGCGCGACAGAATCTCGGCGGGCGGGCCGCTGGAATAAGGCAGCGCCAGGCCGATAGCCTCGGCGACGCAGGCCATGGTGTTGGCGGTGAACTGGCCGCCGCAGGCCCCCGCGCCGGGGCACGCGACTTTTTCCAGCTCGACCAGTTCGGTCTCGGGGATTTTTCCGGCAGAGAATTTGCCCACGCCTTCGAACACATCGACGACGGTGACGTCCTTGTCGTGGAAGCGGCCCGGCATGATCGAGCCGCCATAGAGAAACACGCTGGGCACGTTCAGGCGCAGCATCGCCATCATCATGCCCGGAAGCGACTTGTCGCAGCCGGCAAGGCCGACCAGCGCGTCATAGCAATGACCGCGCATGGTCAGTTCGACCGAGTCGGCGATCACTTCGCGCGACACCAGAGACGAACGCATGCCTTCATGGCCCATGGCGATGCCATCGGTGACGGTGATGGTGCAGAATTCGCGCGGCGTGCCGCCATTGGCCTTGACGCCCTTCTTGGCCGACTGGGCCTGGCGCATCAGGGCGATGTTGCAGGGCGCCGCCTCGTTCCAGCAGCTGGCCACGCCGACAAAAGGCTGGTGAATCTCCGCTTCCGTCAGCCCCATGGCGTAATAGTAGGAACGGTGCGGCGCGCGCTCCGGTCCCTCAGTGACATGGCGGCTGGGCAGCTTGGACTTATCGAATTTGGACATAAAATTACCCTGTAAGCGCGAAGCGGGGCGGACTATTGCCGCCGCCACCCGGACCGGCAAGGCGATTTTCGGCATAGCGGGCCTTCAGCTTACTTGAGAGTCATTCTAATCTTGCTTGACGGGCCGGCGCGATCTGTTTAGAATTATTCTAAATCAAAGAAAGACGCTCCCATGAATGCTGAAACAAAAGCCGGCGGCTGCCCCGTGATGCACGGCGCGCGAAGCCATTCCAACAAGGACTGGTGGCCGCAAAGTCTCGATCTCAAGGCGCTGGACCAGCACTCACCCCGCGCCAATCCGATGGGCCCGGGCTTTGACTATGCCGCCGAATTCAAAAGCCTGGACCTGCAGGCCCTGATCGCCGACCTGCACAAGCTGATGACGGACTCCCAGCCCTGGTGGCCGGCGGACTTCGGCCATTATGGCGGATTGTTCATTCGCCTGGCCTGGCACAGCGCCGGCACCTATCGCGTGGCGGACGGCCGCGGCGGCGCCGGCGGCGGCCAGCAGCGTTTCGCGCCGCTGAACAGCTGGCCGGACAATGCCAACCTGGACAAGGCGCGCCGCCTGCTGTGGCCCATCAAGCAGAAATACGGCAACAAGATTTCCTGGGCCGACCTGTTCGTGCTGGTGGGCAATGTCGCGCTGGAGTCGATGGGCTTCAAGACGTTCGGCTTTGCCGGCGGCCGCGCCGACCAGTGGGAGCCCGAAGAACTCTATTGGGGTCCCGAAGGTTCGTGGCTGGGCGATGAACGCTATTCGGGCGAGCGTCAGCTGCAGAACCCGCTGGGCGCGGTGCAGATGGGCCTGATCTACGTCAACCCGGAAGGCCCGGGCGGCAACCCCGATCCCAAGGCATCGGCGCGCGACATCCGCGACACCTTCGCCCGCATGGCGATGGACGACGAAGAGACCGTCGCGCTGATCGCCGGCGGCCACACCTTCGGCAAAACCCATGGCGCGGGTGATCCGTCCTTCGTGGGCGCCGAACCGGAAGGCGCGGTGATCGAGGACCAGGGCCTGGGCTGGCGCAGCCGGCATGCCTCGGGCTCCGGCGCCGATGCCATCACCAGCGGCTTGGAAGTCACCTGGTCGCAGACCCCGACCAAGTGGTCGAGCCATTTCTTCGAGAACCTGTTCAAGTTCGAATGGGAACTGACCAAGAGCCCCGGCGGCGCGCATCAGTGGCAGGCCAAGAATGCGCCGGCCGACATTCCCGACGCGCATGATCCCTCCAAGAAGCGGGTCCCGACCATGCTGACCTCGGATCTGGCGCTGCGCTTCGACCCGGCTTACGAGAAAATCTCGCGCCGCTTCCTGGAGAACCCCGACCAGTTCGCGGAAGCCTTTGCGCGGGCCTGGTTCAAGCTCACGCATCGCGACATGGGCCCGATCCAGCGCTATCTCGGCCCGCTGGTGCCCAAGGAAACCCTGATCTGGCAGGACCCGGTCCCGGCCGGCACGGTGCTCAGCGATGCCGAGATCAAGGCGCTGAAGGACAAGATCGCCGCAAGCGGGTTGTCGGTGTCCGAGCTGGTTTCGACCGCCTGGGCTTCGGCCTCGACCTTCCGCGGTTCGGACAAGCGCGGCGGCGCCAATGGCGCGCGCGTTCGCCTGGCGCCGCAGAAGGACTGGGAGGTGAACCAGCCCGCGCAACTGTCCAAGGTGCTGGCCAAGCTGGAAACAATCCAGAAGGAGTCCGGCAAGGTAAGCCTCGCCGATCTGATCGTGCTGGCGGGCAATGTCGGCGTGGAAAAGGCAGCGAAGGATGCCGGCGTCAACGTGACGGTGCCGTTTGCGTCCGGTCGCGGCGATGCGACAGCCGAACAAACCGATGTGGAGTCGTTTGCGCCGCTGGAGCCTTTGTCGGACGGCTTCCGCAACTATCGCACCTCCCAGCCGCAACTGATGGCGCCGGAGGAAGCATTGGTGGATCGGGCACAGCTCCTCACCCTCACCGCCCCGGAAATGACGGTGCTGGTGGGCGGGTTGCGCGTGCTGGGCGCGAGTGCCTCCAAGGACGGCGTCTTCACCGGCAAGGTGGGCGTGTTGTCGAATGACTTCTTCGTCAACCTGCTCAGCATGGAAACGATGTGGGCGCCCACAGGCGAGAACAGCTTCGACGGCTATGATCGCAAGACCAAGTCCAAGAAGTGGACCGCCACCCGCGCGGACCTGATCTTCGGTTCGCATTCCCAGTTGCGTGCGCTGGCCGAGGTCTATGCCCAGTCCGACTCGAAGGAAAAGTTCGTGAAAGACTTCGTGGCGGCCTGGACCAAGGTGATGAACGCGGACCGCTACGACCTGCCCCGCAAGTAATCGACGCGGAAACAAAAAGCCCCGGGCTGCGAAGCCCGGGGCTTTTTAATTTTCCAAACCGCGCCTAACCCCGGCGAACCCACCATTCAATCCGCGCCTGTTGCCAGACAGGACCATCGCGGAAATACCAGCCGCGGGCGCAGGCCAGCGCGGCGCGGTCTAGGTCGGCGCGGCCACTGCTGCGGCGGATGCGGACGGAATCGGCCCACCCGTCATCGCCGATGCGGATATCCAGGAATGTCACGCCAGACGCGCCGTCCCGCAGCGCCGAGCGGGGAATGTTGCTGCAGTGACGGTTGGTGTAGACCATCCGGCTTTCCTCGCGCCAAACCCGGTCGCCATGGTGCCACCGGGTCATGCGCGCCGCATGGTGCGCCTTATAGTGCGATTGGCCCGGATGATCGCAGCAGCAATGCGCCCATGCCGCGGCCGGCACGAGCGCGGCGGCGAATATCAGGAGTCTGGCAAGTCCCAGCATGACACAAGGTTAGCTCGTCATCGGGGAAACGAAAAGCCGTCCGGACAACAAAAAGCCCCGGGCCTGGCGGCCCGAGGCTTTCCGTTTCTAGAGGCGCAGCGGCCTAGTAGTAGTGACGGCGGCCGTCACGATCGATGTAGTAGGCATCATGCTCGCGTTGGTATTCGCGGCGATATTCGCGGCGGGCAGCGGCGCGGCGGCAATCCGCGCGATTGTTGCTGTGGCCGATCGTGTTACCGATCAGGCCGCCGGCAACACCACCGACTGCGGCGCCGACCAGGCTGTGCGAGGCAAGACCGCCGACCAAGGCGCCCGAACCCGCACCCAGCACAGTTTCGGTCGAAGCATCGTTGTTACAGGCCGCGTTGGCGGAAATGGTACCGGCGCCCAGTGCAATGGCAGCGGCGGCGGCAATCTTGGCAAAACGATTCATAGCGAATCTCCTGAATACGGGGTTCCCCCCCATTACAGGACAGAAACGTACCGTTCTGCAGAAAGGTTCCCTTCAGCAACAAGGCATCATCAGGGCAGGCAAATTTCCCGCCTAAAGCGCCGGATAATCGGTATAGCCCTGCGCCCCGCCGGAATAGAAGGTCGCCGAGTCCCAGGCGTTCAGAGGCGTGCCGCCCGCGAATCGCTTCACCAGGTCCGGATTGGCGATGAACAGCTTGCCGAAGGCCACGGCATCGGCGCGGCCTTCGGCAATCGCCTTTTGTCCGCTGGCCAGGTCGAAGCCTTCATTGACGATATAAGGACCGCCAAATGCTTCCTTCAAAGCCGGGCCGATGCTTTCAGCATTGGCGATGGGTTTGGGACGGCCCTGGCTGTCCACCAGCTTGGTGTCCGGGCCGATCACCGCTTCGCGCGCCGCGATCCAGCCGATCTTGCGCTTGCCCAACTCGCGCGCGACATAGGTGAAGGTGCCCAGCCGGTCGCTGTCGCCCATGTCATGGCTGTCCATGCGCGGCGCCAGGTGCATGCCGACACGGTCGGCGCCCCACACATCGATGCAGGCATCGGTGACTTCCAGCATCAGCCGGGCGCGGTTCTCGATGCTGCCGCCATATTCGTCATCGCGCTTGTTGGTGGAATCCTGCAGGAACTCGTCCAGCAGATAGCCATTGGCGCCGTGAATGTGCACACCGTCGAAACCGGCCTTCGCGGCATTCTCGGCGCCCTGTTTGTAGGCATGGACGATGCCGGGAATTTCCGACAGCTGCAGGGCGCGCGGCGTGACATAGTCCTTTTCCGGCCGCACCAGCGACACGTGCCCCTTGGGCCGCACCGCGCTGGGGGCTTCGGGCACCGCGCCGTTCAAAAACAGTGGATCGGATATGCGCCCCACATGCCAAAGCTGCAGCACCATCCTGCCGCCGGCGTCATGCACGGCCTTGACGATCTTCTTCCAGCCTTCGGTCTGTTCGTCCGACCAGATGCCCGGGGTGGCGGCATAGCCAACGCCCATCGCCGAGACACTGGTGGCTTCGGAAATGATCAGGCCCGCGCTGGCGCGCTGGACGTAATAGTCGCGCTGCAGATCGGTGGGCACACGGCCATCGGGGGTGGCGCGGCTGCGGGTCAGCGGCGCCATGATGATGCGATTGGGAAGCGACAGCGCGCCCAGCTTCAGGGGATCGAACAGGGTCGGCATGACGGCTCCAGCACTTAGATGACGATCTAAGAGTTAGGCACGCCCCTGCCCGCCTGCAACCGCGAAGCCCTCAGGGTTTTAGGCCAACCGCCCAATCGCGTCAGTCAGCCGCACCGCCAGGGCCGCGGCCTCGGCGCGCTTTTCGCGCTGCTCGGCCAGCACTTCTTCCGGCGCCTTGGAGACGAACTGTTCGTTCGACAGCTTGGCGTCGAAACGGACGATTTCGTCCTGCGCCTTTTTGAGGTCCTTCTCCAGCCGGGCGCGTTCCTTGGCGAAGTCGATGACATCGCCCAGCGGCAGCGCCACCACCGCCTCGCCCAGCACGAACTGGGCCGAGCCTTTGGGAATCGCCGAAGCCGCTTCGGCGCTGGACAGGCGCGCCAGGGTGGAGATCACGCCCAAGTGGCGGGACAGGCGCGCGGCGCTTTCGTCCGAAGCGCCAGTCAGAACCAGCGGCACCTTGGCGCCGGCCGGCACATTCATCTCGGCGCGCACCGAGCGCACGCCCTTGATGAGCTCAATCACCCAATCCATTTCGGCGCTGGCAGGACCACGTGCCACGGCAATCTTCGGCCACTCCGCCAGGATCAGCAGCGTGTCGCGCGGCGCCGGCGCGGTCGCCGCCCACAGCTCTTCGGTGATGAAGGGCATGAAGGGATGCAGCAGTTTCAGTATCTGGTCGCGGGCCCAGGCGGTGGTGGCGCGGGTCTCGGCCTGCACCTGCGCGCTGCCGGACTGGAAGATCGGCTTGGTGATCTCGACATACCAGTCGCAGAAAATGTCATAGACGAAATGATAGGCCGCGCCCGCCGCCTCGTTGAAGCGCAGCGCCTGGATGGAGGCGGTAATATCGCTCACAGCCTGGGCAGTTTCCGCCACGATCCACTTGTTGACGGTTTCGCTCACTGTCATGGGATCGAAACCGGCGACAGTGATGCAGCCATTCATCTCGCAGAAGCGCGAGGTGTTCCACAGCTTGGTGGCGAAGTTGCGGTTGGTCTCCACCCGCGTCGGGCCCACGCGCATGTCGCGGTTCTGGCCCGCCGCCAGCGCCAGGGTGAAGCGCAGCGCATCGGCGCCGAACTCGTCGATCAGGGTGATGGGGTCCACCACATTGCCCTTGGTCTTGGACATCTTCGCGCCCTGCTCGTCCAGCACGCGGTTGTGGATCAGCACCGTCTTGAACGGCACCTTGCCCATGAAATGGGTGCCCATCATCATCATGCGGGCGACCCAGAAGAAGATGATGTCGAACGCCGTGACCAGCACATCGGTGGGATAATAACGCTCCAGCTCCACCGTCTTATCTGGCCAGCCCAGGGTCGAGAAGGGCCACAGCGCCGAGGAGAACCAGGTGTCTAGAACGTCTTCATCGCGCCAAATTTTTATCTCGTTTCCATCGCCGGCGCGGTAACGGGTATAAGCATCGCCACCCTCTCGAGGAGAGTTCGCAAGCGATACAGTGACGTCATCTTCCTTATAAAATTCGCGGGCCTGCTCCAATGCTTGTTCTGCCGTTTCTGCGGCAAAAAACTTCAGAGTGAGTCCACCATCTAACTCAACACCGTTATAGAAAAACTCTTGTCCTTGAGGGCCAGATTTTTCCTTACCCGGCATTCTAGGTGCGTACCAAATGGGGATCTGGTGGCCCCACCACAGCTGGCGCGAAACGCACCAGGGGCGGATGTTGCGCATCCAGCCATAGAAGACATTGGTCCAGTTCTCCGGCACGAACTTAGTCTCGCCGCTTTCCACGGCGGCAATCGCCTTGTCCGCCAGCGGCTGGACATTCAGGTACCATTGCTCTGTCAGATACGGCTCCAGCACGACTGACTTGGTCTTTTCGTCATGCGGCACGGCATGGGTAATGGATTCGATCTTCTCGACCAACTCCATCGCTTCCAGGTCGGCGACGATCTTCTTGCGCGCGGCTTCGCGGGAGAGACCGCGATAGGGCGCCGGCACGCCGTCACTTAGCGTGCCATCCTTGTTGATCAAGTTGATCAGCGGCAGGTTGTGACGCTTGCCGACTTCAAAGTCGTTGAAGTCATGGCCGGGGGTGATCTTGACCGCGCCGGTGCCCTTTTCGGGGTCGGAATATTCGTCGGCAATGATGGGGATCAGCCGTCCGGTCAGCGGCAGCACCGCGTGGCGGCCGACCAGCGCCTTGTAGCGTTCGTCTTCGGGATTCACCGCAACCGCCGTGTCGCCCAGCATGGTTTCGGGCCGGGTGGTGGCGATGGTGATGAACTGGTCGCTGTCCTCGATCGGGTATTTGATGTGCCAGAGGTTGCCCTTGATCTCGATGCTCTCGACTTCCAGGTCCGACACCGCCGTCTGCAGGCGCGGGTCCCAGTTCACCAGCCGCTTGTCCTTGTAGATCAGCCCCTGCTTGAACAGTTCGACGAACACCTTGGTGACGGCCCGGTTCATCTCCGTGTCCATGGTAAAGCGTTCGCGGCTCCAGTCGGCGGACGCGCCCAACCGATGCTGCTGTTCGACAATGGCGCCGCCGGATTCAGCCTTCCACTTCCAGACTTCTTCCAGAAATTTCTCGCGGCCCAGGCCCAGGCGCGACATCTGCCGCTCCGCCAATTGGCGCTCGACGATCAGCTGGGTGGCGATGCCGGCATGGTCGGTGCCCGGCTGCCACAACACGTCCTTGCCGCGCATGCGCTCGAAGCGCGCCAGGATATCCTGCAGGGTGTTGTTGAGGGCGTGGCCGATATGCAGCCGGCCGGTGATATTGGGCGGCGGGATAACAATGGAAAAGGCCTCCGCGCCGGGGCGGGTGCCGCACTTGAACGCGCCGGATGCCTCCCACTGGGCGGCGATGCGCTGTTCCACGTCCTGGGGATTGAAAGTCTTGTCGAGCATAGGAAACCGGGGAAATCCGGTCGACGCTTTCGGGCTTTTTGCTGATCAGGTCAAGCCGGGCGCTGCCGCTCGCCCAAGCTCGCGGCGTTCGCCCGCTTTCGCAGGTCCACAGGACCTGCTCATGCGCGTTCCGCGCACCGCAGGCTCAAGGTCAAGCCCGCACTTAAAGGGATACGGGTATTAGCGTTTGGTACCACGGGATTTGACGACGCGCTCTACCTCGGCCCG
>JBBQBL010000073.1:0-10905 GCA_038317805.1 Micropepsales bacterium | reverse complement strand
CGGTGACGGTGGTTCCACCCAGGCCGGGACGTCCGGTTTCCTGCTGGCCGGCGGGGAACTGCTCGGTGATGCCCAAGGTCTTGCGATAGACAATATCGCCAGTGTTCACATCCACCGCCACCAGCTGGCCCCACGGCGTCTGGTTGCAGGGCAGATGCTTGTCATTGTCCCAGAAGCGCCGAATGGCCGGACGGGCATTGTTCACGAATTCGCCGTCGGCGGTCTTCACCACCCTCATGGGCTGGAACAGGTTGTTGACGTTGACGATGAACAGATGGCGCACCGGATCGAAGCTGCCGCCATAATAATTGACGCCGCCCTGGGTGCCCGGAGGCGCCACCGTCCAATGATCGAAGCCCGGCGGGGTGTAGGTCGAAGCCAGCTTGAACTGGTTGTCGGCGACGTATTTTTCGCAGAAGGCCTGATGCTCCGGCACGCCCTTGTAGAGCGTCTCCTGCGTGATCGCGCCCACACTGAGCTGTTCGGGCTTGACCGGGAAAGGCTGGGTGGGCGAGGTCTTTTCGCCCGGCACTTCGCTCTGCGGAACGGCGCGCTCCTCGGCCCCGAAGATCGGCTTGCCGTTGGTGCGATCCAGGATGAACATCAACGCATTCTTGTTGACGGTGATGACGGCGGGGATGGTCTTGCCGTCCTTTTTCACATCCACCAGCATCGGCGCGGACTGGGTGTCCATGTCCCAGATATCGTGATGGGTGACCTGGAAGTGCCAGAGATACTTGCCGGTGTTGGCGTCCACCGCCACCAGCGAGGAACTGAACAGATTGTTGCCCGGACGGTCGGTGCCGACCATGTCGTTGTTGGGCGCGCCCAGCGGCATGTAGAGGATGCCGCGCTTGGCATCGACCGTCATGTAACCCCAGACATTGACGCCGGAGCGGTTCTTGGCGCCTTCCGGCGTCCAGGTGTCGTAGCCGAACTCGCCCGGCCGCGGGATGGTGTGGAAGGTCCAGACCAGCTTGCCGGTCTTGGCGTCCCAGGCGCGGGTATCGCCCGCGGGGCCGGCGCCGTGTTTGGAGCCGCCGGGGCCTTCGCCCGGACCGGCGCCGGTGATGATCAAGTCCTTATAGACGACCGGCGGCGACGGCAGGATGTAACCGTCCTGCATGCCGTTTTGCATGACTTCCGGCGTCTTCAGATTGACGATGCCGTTCTCGCCGAACGCGGTATTGGGCTTGCCGTCAGAGGCGCGCAGCGAATAAAGCCGACCCTTCACGCTGCCGAAAATGATCGAAGCCGGCACGCCGTCGGCGCCCGGCCAATAGGCGGCGCCGCGCGCCTGGGATGAGGGGATGTCGTTTTCGGGAATGTCGTATTTCCAGATCACTTCGCCGGTGGTGGCGTTCAGCGCGATCGCCTGGCTGTAGGGCGAGACGATGTACATGACATTGCCGACCACCAGGGGAATGTCCTGGGACATGCGCAGGCGCGCATCGGCCGGAAGGTTCGCGGGCTTGAGATGGAAGGTCCAGGCCTTTTGCAGCTTGGCGACATTGGCCGGGGTGATCTGCTTGAGCGTGACATAGCGGTTGGCGCCGTGATCCTGCCCCACCATGGGCCAGTCGGTACCCGCGGCGAACGCAGCCGTGGCAGCCAACGCCATCGCGGCGGTTCCCAGCACCAGTTTCCCCGAAGTCTTCATCACGCACTCCTCACGCCGATATTGCGACGCCTTGCCTGTATGGAAGATGAACGGCCACCGCCGAAGCGGTGGCCACAATCATGCCTTGATTACTGTTCCGGGCGCATGGCGCGCGGCGGCGGCGCAACATAGTCCGTCAGTTCGGTGGTCGGCTTCTTGCCGGCCCAGGCGATGCCGCGCAGCAGAACCTTCTGGATGGCCGGGTCCTGCAGGCTGTCGATCATGTGACCCTGCATCCAGACAAAGGCGCGGGCCGGCTGGCCACCCGGCAAGGTATGCTCATAGGTCCACATCTGCGGGATGGTCTGGCCAACGCCGCCGCCGCGGCGCGCGCTGGGCGTGTCGGGCATGGTGACCGTCATGATGGGATGCACTTCCGGCGCGAAGTTCAGCTTGTAGAAGGCTTCGTCGTAAATCTGCGCCGGCATGCCCTGCGCAATGGGATTGTCCTTGTCGACGACATTGTAATCGAGCGTGGCGGTCCAGGTGTAGTTGACCTCGCCATGCTTCTTGCCGGCGCCGACCAAAGTCGCCATGTCGGCCGGATCGGGACCGCACAGCGAATCGTGGAAGGTCACCAACCCGCCGCCGCGCTTCACATAGGCCTGCAGGCGGGCGCGCTGTTCGGGGGTCATGTATCCGGCATCGCCGCGATAGATGATCACCACATCGGTCTTTTCGAGCTGCTCCTGGCTGGGGAAAGAGAAACTGCCATCTACAACCGCGCCATGCGCGGTCAGCATCTTGCTCCAGGTATCCATGAAATAGGGATAGTCATGCGCGCCCGGGCCGTGGCTCTTGAGGCCGCCCAGGATGAAGATGCGCAGGCCATTGGTGTTCTGGCCCTGGGCGTGCGGCGCGTTATAGGTGCTGTAGCGGGCATAGTCCTTTGCCGTCTGTGCGGTCGCGCCAGCGACGCAGGCCAGCGCCACGGCGCCGGACAGCAAAATGGTCTTGATGGTCATGTGAACCTTCCTGTTGGTGATCCGTCCCAGCTGGAGGTCTTGTAACCGCCCCGCCCTGCAGACGCCGTATGTTATGTGTTCAGCGGTGTTGATGCCAAGCGACAGGTCCGCACAGCGCCTCTTCGCAGTTGCGAGATTGCACGCTTTTTAGGAAGGTTTCTTGAGCAGTTCCGAATGGCGCTCCGGCTCGGTAACGCCCAGGCGGACATGGGCCTGCAGCACGGCCTGGGGATCCTCGCTCGACTTGCCCGTGACCGCGTCCAGCAGGGAACGATGATGGCTGAGGCGCCAGCGGCGCACGTCATGGGAGACATGTTCCAGGGTCTTGTGCGCGAACAGGGTCACGAGCAGCGTGTTCAGCGCCCGCTCCAGGTACGGGTTGCCCGAGGCCTTGGACAGGGTGCGGTGAAATTGAAGGTCAAGCGCGGCCGATTCCAGCAGGTCGCCGTCCCAGGCTTCCATTTTGGCCATGATGCCTTCCAGCTCCTGCAGGACTTCGGCGGCCATGTGGCTGCGGGCCAGCCGCACCACCTCGCCTTCCAGAAGCAGGCGCAGGCGGAACATGTGTTCCACTTCCTGCGGACCCATCTGGGTGACGAACATGCCGCGGCGTTCGCGGTTCTGCACCAAACCCTGTTCCTGAAGCTGGGACAGCGCCTCGCGCACCGGGATGCGGCTGATATTCAGTTCGCGCGCGATCAGGCTTTCATTCAGCCGGTCACCGGGGCGGTACTTGCCGGTCACGATGCCATCGCTGAGCGCCTTCACCACCTGGGTTCGCAGATTGGTGGAGACTCCCTTGCCGGAATTTGTGACGGCCTGCTGTTCCAAAATTTCCACTTTGTCCCCTATGGCAGCGCATAGGCGATGACATAGTCGCCCTGCTTGTTGTGAAGCGCGCTATGGCCGCCGGCCGACAGCACGACATATTGCTTGCCGTTCGCATCCAGCCGGTAGGTCATCGGCATGGACTGGCCTGCCGCCGGCAGCGACACGCGCCACAACTCCTTGCCGGTCTCGGTTTCGAAGGCGCGGAAATAGCGGTCGGTGGTGGCGGCGATGAATGTCAGGCCCGAAGCGGTGGTGATGGCACCGCCCTGGTTGGGCACACCCAGATGAAACCACAGCGGCCAGGGCGCCTCGTCACGGCTGGTGCCCAGCGGCACTTCCCACACTTTCTTGCCGGTCGTCATGTTGATGCCCGTGAGGCGGCCCCAGGGCGGCGCGTTACAGGGCGCGCCGAACATCGACATCATGTTGTCATAGACCTGGCGATAGGGTGTGCCGATCAGCGGCGAATAGCCGTCCGGGCCGGCATGCGGCGCCAGGTGATGGGCGCCGATCACATTGTTGGAATTGACGATCAAAAGATTGCGGCCCGGATCGAAGGCCAGCCCGCCCCAGTCCATGCCGCCCACGCTGACCGGATAATCGACCGAGGATTCCGCATAGAAGGGCGTGAAGATGCCGTCATTCTTCAGCTTGCGGAAACGCTTCTGGCAATCCCACTTGTCGATCAGCGCGAAGCCGAACATGTCGGACTCCTGCATCTTGGTGATCTGGATTTCGTGCTCGGGCAGTTCCGGTATCGGCTGGGTGGGCGACAGGCCCTTTTGCAGACCGCCCGTGGAAACCGGGGTTTCCTTGACCGGGAAGATCGGCGCGCCGGTCAGGCGGTTGAGGACAAAGATGTAGCCCATCTTGGTGGCCTGGGCGAGCGCGGGCACCGTGCTTCCATCGGGCGCCTTGTAATCGAACAGCATGGGCTGGGCCGGCGTGTCGTAATCCCAGATGTCCTTGTGCACGAACTGGTAGTGCCAGACGGGCTGGCCGTTATCGGTGTTCATCGCGACCACCGACGAGCCATAATAATCCCAGTCGCCCTTGCCCAGCACCGCATCGATCTGCGGCGTGCCGGTGGGCAGGAAGATCAGCTTGCGATCCACATCCACCGACATGGGCGCCCACACATTCGGTGCGCTGCGCGGATAGGTCTTGCCATCGCCGGGTGGCAGGCTGGGCGGTGCGGCGGTAAAGGCCCACACCACCTTGCCGGTCCGCGCATCCAGCGCGCGCACCACGCCGCCGGGCATGTCGACATTGTGGAAGTCGATGATCTTGGAACCGGTGATCACCATATCGCCGACAATGGTGGGGGCCGAGGAGACGCCATAGAGCGCCGGCTTTTCGATGAAGCCCAGATTGTCGTGCAGGTCGACGCGGCCGCCCGTGCCGAAGCCGGTGCAGGGCTTGCCGGAATCGGCATCCAGCGCCCACATCTTGCCATCAATGGTGGCGGCGAAGATGCGCTGCGAACAGAAGCCGCTGGCCTGGCTGTCCTTCCAATAGGACACGCCACGGCAGACAATGACGGTGCCGCCATTGATGTCGGGCTTCAGGTCCCGCATCCATTTTTCCTTGCCCGTCACGGGATCGAGCGCGGCGATGCGGTTGCGCGGCGAGCACAGGTAAAGCGTGTTGTTGGCCAGGATAGGCGTGGCTTCGAACGCCAGGGTGGCCTTCTCGCCCGGCGCCGACAGGTCCCCGGTGCGATAGGTCCAGGCGACCTTCAGGTCCTTCACATTGGCGGGCGTGATCTGGGTGTTGGCGCTATAGCGCTGGCCCAGATGGCTGTGGCCCCAGACCGGCCAGCCATCCACCGCGCCGCCGGCTTGGATCTTGGAAGGCTTGGCGTCGCAACCGGCCAGCGCCAGCGCGGCAACGGCCACAAGGGCCGCGAGCCAACCCAAGCGGTTTTCGGTTTTCGCCATCCTGCACTATCCTTCCAGCCGGTCCGGCCGGTTGCCTGGCCTGTATTATTTGTATGACTATATTGGCGGGACGGGGCCGGGCCGTCTATAGCTTTCCCGTTCCGGAAGCTTCGCAAAAACAAGAACAAGCAAGGGGAGCATGGCATGAAACTGTTCCAGCCAAAAATCAGCCGTCGCATGCTGGTGGCGGGCGCCGCTGCCGCGGCGATTCCGGCCAGCTTTGAATCATCCAGGGCCGCCACCAAAGCGCGCCCGCGCGCGCTCGCCCTGATCGGGGATCGCTATCACAATCCCGACTATATCCGCGTCAGCCTGGACAAGGTGTTCCATGAGATGGACATCGCCATCGATTACACCATGGATTATGCCGGCCTGTCGGCAGCCTCGATCAAGCCGTACCAGCTGCTGCTGATCCTGCGCGACGGCATGATCTGGCCCGGCGGCTATTCGGGCCCCGATGCCTACACCGCCTATGAGATGATGCTGGAAGACGCCGACAAATTTCCGGCCGCCAAGGCGATAAGCTGGATGACCGAGGACCAGGGCCTGGCAATCCGGAATTTCGTCAATGCCGGCGGCGGCTTTTATCCGCTGCACAATTCCAGCCACATCTCGCTCTCTTCGAAGAACTACCGCGACGTGATGGGCGGCGCCTATTTCGGCCACCCGCCGCTGCGCCCGTTCCAGGTGCATGCCACCGCCAACGCCCATCCCATCACCGCGGGCATGCAGCCTTTTGTCGTCAATGACGAGCAGCACTATGTCGATTACGACAAGGACCCCAAGTATGTGATCCTGGAATCGGAAAACCTGGACGGGCTGACCTATGAAGGTCGCGGCACCAAGTCACCGGCCGGCTGGGCCTATGACTATGGCAAGGGCCGGGTGGTCTTCACCGCCGTTGGGCATACCATTCATGCCATGTGGAATCCGCAATATATCGAATTGCAGAAGCGCTCGATCCGCTGGTTGCTGAAGGACCTGTAGTACCGGATGGAGTTGCGTCAGTTATTCGAACAGGGTCTGGGGCTTCACCGCGCCGGCCGGCTGGACCAGGCCGAGGCGGCCTATCGTCAGGTGCTGCGCGCCGATGCCGGCAATTTCCCGGCGCTGCACATGCTGGGCTATCTCAAGGCGCAGCAGGGCCGCTATGAAGACGCCATCACCCTGCTGAACAAGGCCCTGAAGAAAAACCCGGGCGATGCCGCAGCCTTGGGCCATTACGCCCATGCCCTGATGGCCGCCCAGCGCCTGGGCGAAGCGCTGGCCGCCTTTGACCGGGTGCTGGCGGGACAGCCGAACAATTTCGAGGCGCTGTACAATCGCGGCGTCATCCTGTCCCAGATGCAACGGCCCGCCGAGGCCATCGCGGCGCTGGACCGGGCGCTGGCGCTGCAGCCGAACATCGCGCTGCTGCATTTCAACCGTGGCGTGGTGCTGGGCGAATTGCAGCGTCACCGCGAAGCGCTGGAAAGTTACGACCGCGCCGTGGCGCTGGACCCCGTGTCTGCCCCGGCGCTGTCCAACCGCGTCATGGCGGCGCTGAACCTGTGCGATTGGGACCGGGTTGCCCAGATGACGCAAGACGGGTCGATCCTGTTTGCGCCGCCGCTGACCTTGCTGGGTGTCACCGGCGACAAGCAGTTGCAGCTTGCGCGCGCTTCTGCCGTTACCGGGGAAATGACGCCAAGGCCGTTGCCGCCGCTCTGGACGGGCGAGAATTACCGCCATGACCGTATCCGGATCGCCTATCTCTCGGCCGACATGCGCGAACATGCGGTGGCCTTCCAGCTGGCGCCGGTGATCGAGCGCCACGACCGCGCCCGCTTCCAGGTGATCGGCATTTCCACCGGTCTCAGCGACGACAGCGCCATCCGCGCCCGCCTGATAAAAGGCTTTGACCGTTTCCACGATTTCGCCGCCCTGAACAGCGACGAGATCGCCCGCCGGCTGCGTGACATGGAGATCGACATCGCCATCGACCTTGGCGGGCATACCGGCTTTTCCCGCCTGCAGATCTTCGCCCATCGCTTCGCGCCGGTGCAGGCCAGCTGGCTGGGCTATGCCGGCACGACAGGCGCACCCTTCATCGATTACCTGATCGGCGACACCGTGGTGGCGCCTTTCGCGCACCAGCCCTTCTACAGCGAGCAGTTGGTGCACTTGTCCGGCAGTTTCTTTCCCGCCGTGAGGCATTCGTCCGCAGGCACCGCGCCCGACCGCGCTGATATGGGTCTGCCGCCGGACGGCTTTGTCTTTTGCTGCTTCAACACGGCCTGGAAGATCACCCGCCCGGTGTTCGATGTCTGGATGCGGTTGCTGGCGGCGGTGCCGGGCAGCGTGCTGTGGCTCAAGCGCCCGGCCCCCGACACACACGCCAACCTGGAACGCGAAACGGCGGCGCGCGGCATCGATCCGGCGCGGCTGGTCTATGCCGATGACGCCCCGCTGGAGGTGCACCTGGCGCGTCATGCGCTGGCGGACCTGTTCCTGGATACCCTGCCCTACAACGCCCATGCCACCGCCGCCGACGCGCTGGGCGCCAGATTGCCGGTCCTGACCTGCCAGGGGGAAGCGTTTGCCGGCCGTGTCGCCGCAAGCCTGCTCAAGGCGGCAGGACTGGACGAGATGGTGACGGAAAACCTGGCCGATTATGAGGCCCGGGCGCTGGAACTGGCGCGCGATCCGGCGCAGTTGCAGGCACTGAAGGACAAACTGGCGAGGGCCACCGCGCCGCTGTTCGATACCGAGCGTTTCACGCGCAACCTAGAAGCGGCCTATGCGATCATGTCGGAACGGCGCGGGCAGCCGCCCGGCAGCTTCAGCCTGTGATCCGTTCGCTGGGCGCCATCTCGCTGGGTGAGAGCGTCCGGCGGCCCATTAGGCCCTTCCAGAAATCCCAATAGTCGCGCAGCATGTCGGGCATCACCCAGAAGCCCTGGGCGTAGGCCGTGTCCACGCCGACCGCGACATTGCGGTCGCGGCATTCACTCCAGCCACCGAACAGGTGATCCCAGATCGGGGCCATGCCGAAGAAGCCCGTAGGCGTGCTCATATCCAGCTTGTGGTGCAGGCGGTGATGCAGCGGCGACTGGATGACATAGCGGCCCACCCAGCCAAAGCCGGTTTCCATGCGCGAATGGATCAGGAAGCCCAGCACCGAGGTCATGACATTGACCCAGATCATGGCCTCGGGCGTGGCGCCCAGCAGCGGCATGGGGATATTGATGGAAACGATACCGACAAAACCGGCCGGATGGATGCGCCCGCCATTGATGACGCAGAAATCCTGCGCCGCATGATGATAGCGGTGCAGCGGCCAGAACAATTTTGTGTGGCCGACCCGGTGCGCCCAATAGTCGAAAAAGGAATAAGCATAGAAATAGACGATCACCTGCAGCCACAGCGGCAGAACGGTCGGATCGATGGCAAAGCCGGTGCGGGCAAGGATCCAGTCGCGCAGCGCCACGCCCGAAATGATCGACAGGCCCAGCATCAACACCTTGCCGATGATGCCGTTCAGGTGGAACTGCTCCATCAGGAATAAGCAGATATCAGTCTTCATCGATTCGGTGGGCGCCAGCAGGGCGCGGGCCGAGGATTTGCGCCAACCGACCACGGCGCACTCGATCCAGAAGGCGGAGGGCAGGATCAGCAGGAGGATGGAGCCGGTGCTGAGAATCTTGTCATGGACATGCTTGAGCGTGAAAGCATGGCCGGCGATGGTCAGCGGGATTTGGTCCGGCAGGCGTGCCGAAATGAATAGCCAGGCAGCCGCCAGCGTCCCAACATAGGCCAACAGGCCTGCCAGGATGAGAAGACGGGGGGCATAAGAAGGAAGCGAAAACCGCGCTTCCGCGCTATCGGCGGCAATGGACATGGCAAAATGATCCGGACACTCGGTCCGGATCATTCATGGCTCATGCCATCTTTTGCGCCATTAACCTTTTGGATCAGCGGTCGCGATAGGGACGGCCGCAACGGCGTTCATAGGAACCGCGGTCGTTCTTCCAGGCCGGGTCGCCCAGATTGAGATCACAGGGGTCCGTGGCCGCGCCGACAACCGCGCCGGCGCCCGCGCCAACCGCAGCACCCAGGGCGGGATTACCGGCAGCCGCGCCAATGGCAGCGCCGCCGGCCGCGCCGATCAGGGCACCGCTCACGGCCCGGTCACCGGGGTTCGTTCCGCAACCGGCAAGCGTGATGGCCGCGGCAAATCCAACAATTAGCAAATGTGTGCGCATGGGTCTCGCTCCTGTTTCGTTGGAGCGTGAACGCACAATCCGCAGGCAACGTTCCCATCCAGTGGCAACATAGTTTTCGCCACCAACATTGAAGTCACCTCGCGCTGTGCCGCACCGCGGCCCCGCGAAGCTTTGCGACATTTGGGCGAAACCGTGGCCAACCCCATAACCACCAAAGCCTTTAGCCCTGTCGCATGATTTGGGGACTGGGCTGATGTCGCCTGTGTTGCGTGCGCCTGTGACGTGGCTGGCGTCCTATCCCCGTTCCGGCAACACCCTGCTGCGCACCATCCTGAAGCGCTGCTTCGGTCAGGCCAGCCAGTCCATCTATGGCGACACCGAGTTTTCGGATCCCGATGTCTCCGAAATGATCGGGCGCGAGGCAGTCGGCGATGATGTCCCGGGCTTCATTGCCCGCGCCACGGGGGCCGGCCGCAGCCTGTATGTGAAGACTCATGAAATGCCGCCGGCCGACCGCCATCCCGCCATCTATGTGGTGCGCGACGGGCGCTCGGCAGTTGTCAGTCACGCCCACTATGTTCGCGAAATCCTGGGGCGGGACATGACCCTGGCCGAGGTGATCGAAGGAAAAGCCGGTCATTCCTGGTCGCGGCATGTCCGGGCCTGGACACCCCGGCCCCATACCTTGCTGGTACGCTACGAGGATCTGGCATCGGGAAATGCCGCGACCCTGAAGAACATCTCGGATTTTATCGGCAAGCCGCAGCTGCAACCGTTCGACATTTCCTTTGAAGCGCTGCACGCCATCAGCTCGGCCTTTTTCCGCAGCGGCTCGGATTCCACGAATATCCTGGAAATGGACGGCGAGGACATGCGCCTGTTCGAGCGGCTGCATGGCGAAACCTTGCGCGCCCTGGGCTATGGGCGCGAACGCGGCCATGAAGCCGGCGCCAGCGCCAACGCATAACCGCTTTTAGATGTTCTGCAGGCGCGTCGCGGAATCGCCGAACTTGTCCTGCTTGATGCCGAAACGGTCCATCAGCGACAGGTACAGGCTGCACATCTTGCGATTGTCGTCGCTTTCCTTGGTGTAGTCGAGCGAACGGCCGGTCTTGAGCGTGCCGCCCAACCCGCCCGCGAGGATCAGCGGCAGGTGCGAGTTGTCGTGCTTGCGGCCCACGAACATGTTGGACATGAACATCAGGCAGCTATTGTCCAGCACGGTGCCATTGCCTTCCTTCATGCCGTCCAGCTTGGAGGCGAGATAGGCGTACTGGCTGACATGGAAGTTGGCGATGCGCTCG
>JBBQBL010000072.1:0-10970 GCA_038317805.1 Micropepsales bacterium | reverse complement strand
TGCAGGTGATCCCGCACGTCACCGACATGATCAAGGAATTCGTGCTGGCAGATATTGATGGCCTCGAAGAAGGGCAGGCCCTCGATATCGCCCACGGTGCCGCCGATCTCGACCAGCAGGAAATCCAGCCCGTCGATATCGGCCAGCACGAATTCCTTGATCATGTCGGTGACGTGCGGGATCACCTGCACGGTGCGCCCCAGATAGCCGCCCTTGCGTTCCTTCTCGATCACCTGGGAGTAGATGCGGCCCGACGTGACATTGTCGGACTTGCGCGCCGACACGCCGGTGAAGCGCTCATAATGGCCCAGGTCCAGGTCGGTCTCGGCACCGTCATCGGTGACATAGACCTCGCCATGCTGGAACGGCGACATCGTGCCGGGATCCACATTGAGATAGGGATCGAGCTTGCGCAGACGAACCTTGTAGCCGCGTGCTTGAAGCAACGCGCCAAGGGCAGCGGACGCCAGACCTTTTCCGAGGGAAGAGACCACGCCGCCGGTGATGAAAACTAACCGGGCCATGGGAGGTCACCATCATCAAACAGGTGCGCGCACGCAAGCGCAAAAACGGAATTATTTTCCGCCGCTAACAGCTATGCATCTTGCGCGGGGAGAATCGTGCGGGACTGCCGCAGCCGCTCGCCCAAGCTCGCGGCGTTCGCCTGTTTTCGCGGGTCCACCGGACCCGCTCACGCGCTTTGCGCGCGCCACAGGCTCACTACTGGGGCTTGGGAACGGATGGACCGGTCGGGAGCGGCGCGGGCGCGACCGGCTTGGCCGGAACGCCGACGGCCGGCGCGGCCGAATCAAGGATCGATGTCTGGTCGCGGCCCTTCAGCGCCAGGATGTTCAGGCCGATGCAGGTCACGAAGAACAGGAACGCCAGGATGGCAGTGGTGCGGGTCAGGGTGTCGGCCGCGCCGCGCGCCGTGAACAGGCCGCCCATGCCGCCGCCGCTGCCGCCCATGCCCAGCGCGCCGCCTTCGGAACGCTGCAACAGGACGAAACAGATAAGCGCCACCGCGATGATCAGTTCGGCGACAAGCAACAGGGTCTGCATGGGGTTTTTCCGCGACTTAATCTTGGGTCGCTCCGGCTCCCGCCGACGCTCCGCGGGCGGGTCTTTAGAGCATCCCGCCTGAAATGGGAAGCCGGGGGCATTTTTCCAGCCCCGGCGGGCCTTTAGCTGGCCAGCGCCTGGGCCTGCTGGCGCGCCCGGATAATGGCCACCGTGGCGTCGATTTCCGACAACTGGTCGGCAGCGCTTTTTTCCGGGTGAAAGACCTGGTGCAGGCTGAGCGCGGCATGGCCCAGCAGGTGCGGCGAGGCATTGCGGTCCACGCCGACCACCAGCCCTTCGGCCGCCGCCAGCACCGAGCCGCACCATTCCAGCGCCGGCTCGAATTCGGTGCCGGTGCAGCGGGTTTCGATGGACCGGGCCAGCACCTGCAGCTTGGCGAGGTCGGGCGAAATCTGGCCCGCCGCCAGCGGCGCTTCCTGGATCAGCCGCCACAGGATGCAGACCTGGAAGGAATCGCGGCGCAGCTTTTCCGATGTCAGCTTTTCGCGCGCCGTCTTCAGTTCGCTGTCCAGCTTGCGGGCGATGGCTTCGCTCGACAGCTTGTCCTTGGCCTTCATCTTCAGCGAATTGGGCGGATCGAACAGTTCCACATTGGAGGCGCGGCTGGTGTCCTTGCGGCGGTCGGGGCCGACATAGTCTGTGGTGATGACAAAGCCCTTGCGGCGGTCGATATGGGTCTCGATGCGCTGACCCAGGGCGGCGGTGGAAAAGGGCCGCAGGATCAGATCGTCGGCGCCGCTGGACACCACCTTGTTGATCAGGGCCGAGCTTTTTTCCCAGGCGGTGACGATGACGACGATGAAAGGATTGTGGCTCGCCCCGCCCTGGCGCATCTGCTGGATGGCGGCGCACAGTTCATCGGCCGCGCCCTGCGCCTCGCACAGCGCGATGTCCGGCGCATTGGTGTGAACGGATTCGATGAAGGCTTCGAGGGTGGAAACGGTTTCGGTGCGGCGGAAGCCCAGCGCATACAGGGTCGCGCGCGTCGCGGTGCGGTTTGCCGCCACCGGATCGTAAATCAGCACATCGACACTGTCATAGGACAGCCTGCTCATCACCCACCGCACGCATTATTATTTATTGCGATGAGAATGCGGCGGACCCCGTTAACAAAGGGTCAGGTGACTTGGTTAAACGCCTTTAACAGCCGTGATAATGCCAAGAAAATCCGAGGCTTTCAGGCTGGCGCCGCCCACAAGTGCGCCGTTCACTTCCGGCAGGTTAAGGATATCGGCGGCATTGTCCGGTTTCACCGACCCACCGTACAAAAGCCGGATGCCTCGCGCCCCTTCACCCAGCCGTTTCACCAGGCAGGAACGGATATGGGCATGCATGGCCATGATGTCGTCCAACGTCGGCGTCTTGCCGGTACCGATGGCCCAGACCGGTTCATAGGCGATTGTCGTGTTCTGGGGCGTGGCACCATCCGGCACGCTGGCGTCCAGCTGACTGGAACAGATGCCATGGGCATTGCCGGCATCGCGCTGGGCCTCGGTCTCGCCGACACAGATGATCGCGCTCAGTCCTGCCCGCCAGGCGGCCTGTGCCTTGGCGGCGACATCGCTGTCACGCTCGCCGTGAATTTGACGGCGTTCCGAATGACCGACGATCACGCTGGACGCGCCCGTGTCTTTCAGCATCGCGGCGGAGATGTCGCCGGTGAAGGCGCCGCCATCCTTGGGGCTGCAGTCCTGGCCGCCCAGCGCGACGCCGCCGACCGCCGCGGCCTGCGCCAAAAGCGTGAAAGGCGGGCACACCAGCACCTCGCAGGCCGGCACAGCGGCTGCCAGCGCCGCCTTCAGCGACACCAGTTCGGCAAGGCTGGCGGCCAGCCCGTTCATCTTCCAGTTTCCCGCCACCAGCGAACGCATGCATAACCCCTTGTAATTCCGGGCCTTCCCCGGCAAAACCCTCGCGGATTCGCGGCTTGCCGGAAGGGTTCCCCCTCCCTATCATCCGCCGCCTTCCCGCGCCACGCCCTTAAGTCACGGAATTGCCGTCATGATTCAATGGATGCACACCCTGTCCAAGTCCTGGATGGCCACGCTGCTGATGGGCGGGCTGACCCTGAGCTTTGTCGTGTGGGGCATTGCCGACGTCTTCACCGGCGCTTCCACCGCGGCCGTCGCCACCGTGGGCGGCACCGATATCGGCCAGCAGGAATTCCAGCGCTCTTATCGCAACTTCCTGCGCAACCAGGGCCAGCAGATGGGCACCGAGGTCACGCCGGAAATGGCGCAGAAAATGGGCTTGGGGACCGTGGCGCTGCAGCAGATGGTCAGCCGCACCGCGCTGAACAACGAAGCCAAAAAACTGGGCCTGACCGTGTCCGACGCGGCGGTGGCCGCCAATGTGCGCGCCATGGCGCCGTTCCGCGGCACCCTGGGCCAGTTCGACCGCCGTGTGTTCGTGCAGGCGATCAACACCGCCGGCTATACCGAGGACCAGTTCCTGGAGGAAATCCGCCAGGACATGACGCGCGAGCAACTGACCGCCGCGGTGGAAGGCAATTTCGTCGTGCCCCCCACCTATGCCCAGGCGCTGTTCCAGTACATCAATGAAAAGCGCGCCGCCGAATATATCGTGCTGTCGCCGGAGCAGGCGGGCGAAGTGCCCACGCCCAGCGACGCTTACCTTGCGGCCTATATCAAGACCCATCCCGACCGCTATTCGACGCCGGAATATCGCGACGCCGACTATGCCGCCATCACCCCCGCCGACGTGATGGGCGGCATCACCGTTACCGGCGCGCAGTTGAGCCAAGCCTATGACGCGCAGAAGTCCACCTATGTGATCGCCGAAAAGCGCGACGTGCAGCAGATCGAGTTCAAGACCCAGGCCGAAGCCGCCGACGCCAGCGCCAAGATCAAGGCCGGCATGACGTTCGACGAACTGGCCAGCCGCCGCGGCCTCAAGCCGGAACAGATCACCCTGGGCACCCTGGCCCAGGACGAACTGCCCGACGCCGAACGCGCCAAGGCGATCTTCGCCCTGCCGCTCAACCAAGTCAGCGAGCCGATCAAGACCGGCTTTGGCGGCTATGCCCTGGCGCGCGTCACCAAGATCGCGCCCGGGACAGCCAAGACCCTCGCCGATGTGAAGGACGAGCTCACCAAGACGCTGCAGACCCAGCTGGCCGCCGCCAAGCTGGTGGATGCGGTCAATGCCTATACCGATGCCCGCTCCGGCGGCGACGAAATGAAGGACGCGGCCAAGAAGGCCGGCATGAAGCTGGGTCACCTGGCCGGCGTGGACATCACCGGCATGGGCAAGGATGGCGTCAAGGCCGACGTGCCCGCCGACCCGGAATTCCTGCCCGCGGTGTTCCGCGGCGAAGTGGGCGAGGACGTCGATCCCTTCGCCACCAAGCTGGGCGGCTATTACACCGTCCATGTGAACGGCCAGATACCGCCCAAGCTGAAGCCGCTGGACCAGGTGCGCACCCAGGCGCTGGCAGACTGGACCGCCGAACAGCGCGCCACCCTGCTGGCCAAGCGCGCCCAGGCGCTCGCCGCCCAGGCCGCCAAGGACAAGTCGCTGGACGGCATCGCCAGGGAACTGAAAGTGCCGGTGCAGCACAGCCCGGCCCTGACGCGGCAGACCAACGACACCATGTTCAGCGAAGCGATGGTGACCAAGCTGTTCAACACCCCGGCCGGCGGCGTGGACTTCGGGCCGCAAGGCACCTCGGGCAATTACGTGATTGCGCGCATCACCGGCATCGCCCATCCGCCGCTGAACCCGCGCGATCCGGGCTTTCAGGGCGGCATGATGCGCTTTTCCCAATCGGTGGCGGGCGACTTGTCCATCGCCATGGCCAATGCCGCCCGCATCCGTCAAACCGTGAAAGTGAACCAGAAGCTGGTCCAGTCGGTGACGGGCGCGAACCAGTGACCGCGTCATGATCGAGCCGGCTTTCGACGCATTTGCTTCCGGTTATGCGCAGGGCCGCGCCCAGCTTGTCTTCACCCGGCTGGTCGCCGACTTGGAGACGCCGGTCTCCGCTTTCCTCAAGCTTGGCGACGGCAAGGACAATGCCTTCCTGCTGGAAAGCGTTCAGGGCGGCGAAACGCGCGGGCGCTATTCCATCATCGGCCTGAAGCCGGACCTGATCTGGCGCTGCCGCGGCGGCGTCGCCGAAATCAATCGCAACGCATTGACCCAGACCGACAGCTTCACGCCCGAAAGCGCCAAGCCGCTGGCCAGCCTGCGCGCCTTGACCAAAGAAACACAGGCGGCGATCCCCAACGGCTTGCCGCCGATGGCCACCGGCCTGTTCGGCTATCTGGGCTATGACATGGCGCGGCAGGTGGAAAACCTACCCAACCCGCCGCCCGATACGCTGGGCCTGCCCGACGCCATCCTGCTGCGGCCCACCATCTCCGCCATCTTCGACAGCGTGAAGGACGAGATCATCGTCATCACCCCCGTCTGGATCGACGCGAAGATCGACGCCAAGGCCGCCTATGCCCGCGCCACCGCGCGGCTGGACGAAGCCGTCGCCGCGCTGGAAGCCCCTGCCCCGCATCCCGCGCCGGTGCCTGCGAACCTGCCCACCGGCGTGGCGGTGGAATCCAACATGACCAAGGACGAGTATTTCGCCGTGGTCGCGCGCGCCAAGGAATACATCATGGCGGGCGATGTGTTTCAGGTGGTGCCATCCCAGCGCTTCCGCCGGCCTTTCACCCTGCCGCCCTTTTCGCTCTACCGCGCCCTGCGCCGGATGAACCCTTCGCCGTACCTCTATTACCTGTCGATGCCAGGCTTCCAGATCGTCGGCTCCAGCCCCGAAGTGCTGGTGCGGCTGCGCGACGGCAAGGTCACCATCCGCCCCATCGCCGGCACGCGCTGGAGGGGCAAGACGCCCGAGGAAGACAAGGCGCTGGCCGAAGACCTGATGAGCGATCCCAAGGAACGGGCCGAGCATCTGATGCTGATCGATCTGGGCCGCAACGATGTCGGCCGCATCGCCAAGACCGGGGCGGTGAAAGTCACCGACAGCTTCTTCATCGAGCGCTACAGCCATGTGATGCACCTGGTGTCCAATGTCGAAGGCGAAATCCGCGACGGGCTGGACGCGGTGGACGCGCTAGCCGCCGGTTTGCCGGCCGGCACCCTGACGGGCGCGCCCAAGATCCGCGCCATGGAAATCATCGACGAATTCGAAAAGGAAAAGCGCGGCGCCGCTTATGCCGGCGCGGTGGGCTATTTCGCCGCCGACGGCTCGATGGACACCTGCATCGTGCTGCGCACCGCTTTGGTCAAGGATGGCATCATGTATGTGCAGGCAGGTGGCGGCGTGGTCGCCGACAGCGTGCCGGAGGCCGAGTATCAGGAGACCATCAACAAATCCAAGGCGCTTCTGGCCGCCGCCGAGGAAGCCGTCCGCTTCGCCAGCGCCGCGAAGAAGGGGCAGTAGAGCCTCGCACGCAAGAATCTCAAAAACATTCTTGCTACGCGGTCGGCTCCACTTTCGGAGTTAGCCAAGGAACCTCATCCAATATGTCGTTCGCGCCCAGTTCGATGGCGCGATCAAGCAGCGCGTTATAAGTGCCCTCCAGCATCCCTGGCGTCTTATTGATGTGATGCCAACGGATCATGTAATGAGGATTCCATATTAGAACGTGGCTGATAGCCCCTGCCTTGCCAGGCTTGATGTCGATGAAGCGGAGTTGCTGCAGAATATGCATGCGGCCCTGCCAAGTATATTCTGCGCGCTGCCCGCTAAAACCAGCAGCGTGCGCCATTTCTTGGTGTCTTGCGACATTGACCATCGAGTTGTCCCCAGTCGCGCACCACAAACCGAGATAGGTTGAAGAGACCGGCTTGCCTTTGCTGAGTTCATCCATGATTTGGAGTATCAGCGGCATGGTTTTAGGGATTGTCGCAAAGCCCTTGTTGTTTTTCCGATTCCACAGATTTGGCTCTTGGCCAGGCCACAACGCCTCTCGTTGCGCGAGACCTTTTTTTGCAATTACGAGACCGGATTTGGTCGCCATGTTGTTTCCTTAGAGGTGGGCGGGCCGGGTTTGGACCCAGGCCCTGATACCGTTCCTGTTCAACTGGGTTTGGACCCCCAGCCTAGTTAGTGCTGGCCCGCCATCTGCTAGCTGCAGCTGGACGATGACAAACCCAAGATATCAAAAAATCCAATGTTTTCAATGATTTAGATAAATACTTATCCACGCCAAGTCGCAATATATCCTATCTCACGAATATCAGTTTTTGAGTTATTATGCAAACTGACTATTTGTGTTGTGATATATTTTACGAAAGTTCGGCTTATGTCGCAGCGAATTCAGTGGCTTAGGTATTTTTCAGCTGTTCTCAACCGTGCTCGCGTACTCGCCGGTGCTGCATGTGCTCGCTGTGCTCAGCGGCGGGGGGACGGGGGGGGTGCCAGAAATCCGGTCTAGATCAGTTGCGCGCCAGCGCGGTCTCGCGTCCGGCTTTCAACCGCATCGCCTCATCCAGCGGCACCAAGGTCACGCCGTGGTCGTGCGCCAGCCAGTCCTTCAACAGTCGCAAGGTCGCGTCATGGGGGTGGCCGATGGCGATGGCGACACCGCTGCGTTTGGCCTCGCGCGCCAGCATTTCCAGCTGGGCGCTGACCGCCGCCTCGCGCTGGTCGTCATCCAGGACGATGTCGCGTCCCGCCGTCATGACGCCGGCTGCCCGCGCCGCCGTTGGCACGGCGCTGTCCGGCCCGGTGCGGGAATCGAAGAAGAACAGATGCCGCGCCCGCAATGTCGCCATCACCGGCGCCAGTCCCGCCGCGTCGGCGGTGAAGCGGCTGCCTTCATGGTTGTTGATGCCCACCAGGCCGGGCACCCGCGCCAGGTTCCAGCCCAGGCGGCGGGCGATCTCGTCCGGCGCCATGCCGATCCTGAGCGTCATGGGTCCCGGGTCCTCGCGTCCCAATGCCTGCATCGGCACATGCGCCAGCACCAGATGGCCCTTGCGGGCGGCGGCCTCCGCCAGGAAAGGCGTGGTCTCGGCAAAGGGCAAGAAGGACAGCGCCACAGCCTGCGGCAGCGCCATGGCGCGGTCGGTGCCGGCCAGGTCTTCGCCCAGGTCGTCGATGCAGATGGCGATGACCGGCCGCGCTCCGCGCAGCGCCGGCGGCGGACCGCTGCGCATCTCGGCGATTGCCTGGCTCAACCAATCGGGCATGGGGGACGGCGTTACGGGATACAGGACCTGCGGCGTATAGCGGCTTTCGTTGAAGCCTTGCGGCATGGCGAAGTGCGCCACGCCATGCGCCAACCCATCCGGCGCGGCGGCTTCGGCAGCGATGCCTGGTACCGCGGCTTCCACGAATTTGGGAATGCCCGCCAGCGCCGCGGCACCGCCCAGCACCAACCCGGCGCCGAACAGCACGGTGAAGGCAATCTCGGGCATGCGCCGAATCAGGGATTCGCGGTCCATGCCGCACTCTGCGGCAGAGGGAACCTCTGTCAATCAGCCGCGACGGGCGCGCCACCGCCGGACACAGCCCGCTTGCACAACCAGACCATCCCGATCAGCAGGATGCAGATCCAGCCCGACGCCCAGAAGATGTCATTGGCCGCCAGCAGATAGGCCTGGCTGGTCATGGTGCGCGTCACCGCCGCCTTGGCCGCCAGGTCCGGAAAGCCCGCGCTGTGCAGGCCGGCGAGCACCTTGCTCAGCCCCGGCGTGAAGATGGTGGTCTGATCCGCCATCCGGCTCTGGTGCAACGCCTCGCGCCGGTCCCACAGGGTGGTGACGATGGAGGCGGCAAATCCACCACCGACAATGCGCGCGAAGTTGGACAGGCCCGAGGCCAGGGGGATTTTCTGGGGCGGAATCCCGTCCAGCAGGATGGTGATCATGGCCAGGAAGAACGTCGCCATGGCGATGCCCTGCACCAGCAGCGGCAACATGAAGTCCACGAAGCTCGCATCGGCGGTGAAATGGGACCGCATCAGATACGACACGCCGAAGGCGATATAGGCGACCGTGGCGATGACGCGCGCATCTACTTTGCTCATCAGCTTGGCCGACAGCGGCGTCAGCAGCACCGCGATCACCCCGGTGGGCGCCGCCACCAGCCCCGCCCAGGTCGCGGTGTAACCAACCTGCGTCTGCAGCCACAGCGGCATCAGCAGGTTGCAGGCGAAGAACACCGCATAGCCCAGGCAGAAAGCCAAAGTCCCCAGCGCGAAATTGCGCCGCTTGAACAGGGACAGGTCCACGATGGGATTCTTGGCGGTCAGCTCCCAGATCAGGAAGGCGGCAAAGCCGATGGCGGTGACGATGGCCAGGATCACGATCTGGGTGGAAGCAAACCAGTCCAGGTCCTTGCCCTGGTCCAGCATCACCTGCAGCGCGCCCACCCATACGACCAGAAGGCCCAGGCCGACCGTATCGATCGGAAGCTTGCGGGTCGGGGTCTCGCGTTCCTTCATGTTGCGCCAGCACAGGAACGTAACCGCCAGCCCCACCGGCACGTTGATCAGGAAAATCCAGGCCCAGTGATAATTGTCCGAGATATAGCCGCCCAGGATGGGGCCGCAGATCGGCGCGACCAGGGTGGTGATGGACCAGATGCCCAGCGCCGCGCCGCGCCTGTCGGACGGGAAAATGGAAATCAGCAGCGCCTGGCTGCCGGGGATCATCGGACCCGACACCCCGCCCTGCAGCACCCGGAAAAAGATCAGCGACGGCAGACTCCAGGCGATGCCGCACAGGAAGGATGCGATGGTGAACAGCAGCACCGATCCCACAAAGGTCCGCACCACGCCGTAGCGGCCCATCAGCCACCCCGTAAGCGGCACGCCGATACCATTGGCCACCGCGAAGGCGGTGATCACCCAGGTTCCCTGGTTGGTCGAGACGCCCAGATTGCCGGAAATGGTGGGCAGCGAGACATTGGCGATGGTGGAATCCAGCACCTGCATGAAGGTGCCCATCGCCAGCGCCAGCGCCGTGACAGCCAGCAGGCCGCCCGTCATCGGCTTGAGATCGCTACCCTGTGCACTCACCGCGCGGCACCGCCATTGGCCTTGAGGATTTTTGCGATCATGGCGTCCGCTGCCGGGCCGCTATCCTCGCCGGTATTGGCGCGGGTGGTGCCGGCGCCGATCCGGGAGGTGATCATCGGGCCGGACTGATCGCGCACATCGGCTTCCACCGCCACGCTCAGGCCCACACGCAAGGGATGTTCCTTGATTTCCTTCGGATCCAGCGCGATGCGCACCGGGACGCGCTGGACGATCTTGATCCAGTTTCCACTGGCATTCTGCGGCGGCAGCAGGGCGAAGGCGGAGCCCGAACCGGCGCCCAGGCCTTCGATATGGCCGTGATAGACCACGCCGCCGCCATAGATGTCGGCCTTCACTTCCACCGGCTGGCCCACCCGCATGCGGGCCAGCTGCACTTCCTTGAAGTTGGCGTCGATCCAGACATTGGACAGCGGCACCACCGCCATCAGCGGCGTTCCGGCGGCGACTTGCTGGCCGGCCTGCACCGTGCGCTGCGCGATCACACCATCCAGCGGCGCGATCAGGCGCATATGGCCATAGGCAATTGCCGCGGCGCGCAACTGCGCTTCGGCCGCCAGCACGTCGGGATTGTGGGCGATGTCGGTGCCTTCGATGCTGGCATTGGACTGTTCCAGCCCGCCTTGCGCGGCGCTCACCGCAGCCTGCGCGGCGGCAACCGCATCGCGGGCATGGGCCAGTTCCTCGCCCGACACCGACTGGGTGGCGAACGCCTTCTGGCGGCGCTGATAGTCATCCTGCGCCTGGGACAGGGCGACGCGCGCCTGGTTCAATTGCGCCGCGCCGGAGTCGGATTTGGAAAATTGCGCCTTCACGTTGCGCACTACCCGCGCCAGGTTGGCCTGGGCCGCCTGAAGGTTCACC
>JBBQBL010000071.1:0-10998 GCA_038317805.1 Micropepsales bacterium | reverse complement strand
GGCGGTGGCCACGCTTGCGGTGGGTGTTCTTGCGGCGCTTCTTCTTGAAAGCGATGACTTTCTCGCCTTGGCCGTGCTCGACGATCTCGCACTGGACGCTCGCGCCCTTGACCAGCGGCGCGCCGATCTTGGGGCTGTCGCCGCCCAGCATCAGGACCTCGAGGTCGAGCTTGGCGCCAACGTCGCCCACAAGGCTTTCCACCTTCAGGACGCTGTCCTTGGCCACTTTATACTGTTTTCCGCCAGTGCGGACGACCGCGTACATGGTCTAAACCTTTGAAAATAATTGTTTATCTGAGGGAGCGAGTCCCCCGAAGAGCGGCGGAATATACGCAAAGACGCAGTGGGGTCAAGGACCGGTTTTTACTGCCCTTTTTTGGCGTTCCGCGACCTGCCCCATCACCGCCCCCACCAGCAGGGCCACCCCCACCGCCAAGGCCGCCCATTTGGCGTGGCTCAGCATGGCGGCCAGGCCCGCCATCGCGTCGGTGGCGCCCCACAACATCATGGAAAATTGCAGGGCGTTCTCGCACGCGTCCAGAAGCGCGCCGGCCAGCGGCACCGCCGCCAGGGTGGTGAGCATGCGGCGGACCCGGCCCGGGCGCGGCGCAAAGGCTTCACGGGCCAAGATGCCGGAATAAAAAAACGCCGCCGCGTAGAGCGGCATCAACAAGTAATCCAGCCCCAGATTGAAGCCGGCCCGCACCGCATACATCGGCGGCCAATGCCGGAAGGCATAGCGATAGTCGGGGGCCGTGGAAAAAGTCTGCAGGTCGGCGGTGCCAAAGCCCGACAGGGCCTTGAGCCGCAGGTCCAGCGCCAGCAGCACGGCGAAAACCACAGCCGCCGCAATGGAGGTGATGGCCCAGCGGCGGACAAGCATTTGGCGAGTGATACGCATGACGCCTCTGAAATATGCTATTTCCACATTATGCGATCTGGCTCTTCCCGAACAGTCGGGGACATTCTCTACAATTTCCACTGGGTGACCCCGGGGGATGCGGCGCGCGCCATGCAGGACTGGGCCGGCGGGCTGGGCCCGTTTCTCAAGCGTCGCGGCATCCGCGCCATCATCAATCTGCGCGGCCGCAACGACGACCTGTCCTGGTGGCAAAAGGAAACGGCAATCGCCAGGCGCGCGGGCATCGCGCACCTGGACGCGATGCTGGATTCACGCAAGCTGCCGACGCAGCAGATGCTGGTGCGGCTGATCGAAAGCTTTGATGAAGCGCCGCGCCCCTTCCTGCTGAAATGCTCCGGCGGCCAGGATCGCACCAGTTTCGCTGCTGCGCTGTATCTCATCCATCGTGACGGCTGGGGCGCCAGGCCCGCGGCGATGGCGCAGTTCGCCCGCTTTCCCTATCTGCATTTTCCCAAGCGGCATCAACGCTGGCTGAAAGCATTTGTGGAATTCGCTGCCGAAGATGCGAAAGGTGCGCCGCTGAAAAGCTGGATCGCACAGGACTATACGCCGGAGAAATTGAAGAGCTGGCTGGACGCAAACGGCCTGGCCGGCAGCTATGCGGCGATCTTCACCACACCGACGCGCTCGCCGAGGCAATGGTAGTCAAGATTGCCGTCGCACCGGATGTATTTCTGTGGCGCGAATGTTTTTCTCCGCAACAGCAGAAAGCCTTGCTGGACGATGTGCTGGCGCGGCTGGAACTGGCGCCGCTCTACCGCCCGGTGTTGCCCGGCAACGCCAGGCCCTTTTCGGTCGAGGAAAGCAATTTCGGCGCGCTGGGCTGGGTGTCGGACAAGGCGGGCTATCGCTACCAGACCAACCATCCGGTGACCGGAGCGCCCTGGCCGGCGATCCCTGACGCGCTGCTGGCGCTGTGGGACCAAATCAATGAGGGGCCACCGCCGGAATGCTGCCTGGTCAATCTCTACCGCGCGGGTGCGAAAATGGGGCTGCACCAGGACCGGGACGAGAAAGACACCAGCGCGGCTGTGGTCGGCGTATCGCTGGGCGACGAGGCCCTGTTCCGGATCGGGGGGACCATACGGGGTGGCAAGACCATATCGGCGCCATTGGCCTCCGGCGACGTGATCGCCTTTGGGGGCACAGCCAGGCTCGCCTATCACGGGATTGATCGCGTCCGGCCCGGCACCTCCCGGCTGGTTCCAGGCGGCGGGCGACTTAGCCTGACGCTCCGGCGGGTGCGGATATAAAAAAAAGCGCCCCCGGCCGGGGGGCCGGGGGCGAGATGCGCTTTAAATCGCGCGGGGGGAGGCCGGGAGGGGATTACCGGCGACCCCAGCGAAGACGGGGGCTGAAAGCGAGCGGGGGGCAGTACCAGCAGCCCAAGACCGTCTTCGAGAAGTAAACTATGCAGGAATGCCACAGGTTTCAAGAATATTCTGAAACCTGACAGATTTATAATAACAGTGCTATTTCTGTCATAGCTGTTTTTGGCCAAATCACCGGCTTTTTGGGTCCCGCCGTGCGCCAGGGGACACAGTCAGCCCCAGGACTCCGTCGTCCCTTTGCGCCTGCCGAGTGGCACCGCAGCGGCGGGAATCTCCAGCATGGGGGCGCCCAGCCATTTGCCCTGACCGTGATGGAATCCCATGGCGTGCGCGGCCTTGGCCATCGATTCGCTTTCGATCCATTCGGCGATGGTGGTGACGCCCATCTCGCCGCACAGCTTGGCCAGGCCCGCCAGCAGCGCGTCATCGCGTTTGGAGTTGCCGATCTTCTGGATCATGGCGCCATCGAATTTCACAAAGTCCACCTGGAAGGCGTGCAGGTAATTGACCGAGGCGGCGCCCGCGCCGAAATCGTCCAGCCCCACGCGATATCCCATGGCCCGCAGCGCCTGGATCGCCTTGCCGGCGCTTTCCAGGTCGGCGATGGCCGCGGTCTCGGTGATTTCGATCAAGGTGCGCGGCGCCAGCTTGCGCCGCTTGGCCAGGATCGCGGCCAGCATGCCGAAGCTGGCCGGCGAGGCGATGGTGGCGCCCGAGACGTTGAAAGCGACATGGGCATGGGGCTGCTGTTCGATCAGGCCCAGCACCTTGTTGGCGACCGCCAGGTCAAAGACATTGGCGATGCCCAACGCCTCGATGAACTTCACAGTCTCGCCGGTGCCTTCCGGACCGGTGAACCGCGCCAGCGCCTCGTAATGGGAGACTTTGCCGCTGCCCAAGTCGCTGATCGGCTGATACGCAATTTCGAAAGCCCCCTCGCCCACCGTGCGGGTCATCTCCGCCAGGCGCAGCTGGGTTTCGTCCATCATGCCGGCAAAGGCGTCGGAGATATCACCCTTCGTGTCCAGCTTGCCCTTCTCGGCAAAGCGGTCGATCACATAGCGCAGCGACAGCATGCGCTGTTCGGGGGAAAGAGCCGCGCCCTGCAGGCCGATGCGGGCTTCGCTCATCTTGGGCGCTGCCAGGCCGCCCGCGACGATGGCTGCGGCCAGCTTGCCCGAAAGATCCAGATTGCCCCGCGTGGCCGGGGCGAGCGCGCCGAAGCTGGTTTCGGAAATACGGCCTGTACTGCTTGCGCCCGCTGTCTGCAGACTGTCACCGATACTCTGCAGCAACGCATCGGCGCCGTCGGGCGAAAGCTGGGCGCAGATTTCGGGCAGGCCCGGCACATTGACCAGGGTCAGCGCCTGTTTGGCATCGGCCTGCTGCGCGGCCGCCAGGAAACCATCCCGCGAAGCAAGCCCCGTCTTGGGATCGATCTCGGCCGAGGGGCGGCGCGAACCGGGACGGGCGAGTGTGCAGGAGATATGGGCGCCATTGTCCGGCAGCCGGAACATGGCGAGGTTGGCTTCCGCGCCGGTTGCCAGGGTGAGCTTGAAGGGACCGGCGCGATCGCCGTTCTTCAGCGCCTTGGAGAAGGTGGCGAACTTGATGCCTTCGGACGGCTTGAACAACTTGCCTGCGGGCTTGCCCACCAGCTTCTCGCCGCTTTCCTTCACCAGGTCATTGGCTGCGCCGGCGGCAAACAGGATCGTGCCCTGCGCGTCCATCTCGAACAGGAAATCGGCATTGGCGAAGGCGAAGCCCAGAAGACGGGCAGGATGCGGCATGCGGGCCCCAATCGGCGATATGGGCCTTAAAATGGCAGGAAGGTCTTAGGATGCTGTAAACGAATGGGGCATCACAGCGCCCTGCCAAAGCCTGCAAAAATCGCCCGGCTCAGCGGGTCGCGGGCGAATTGCCATTCCGGATGCCATTGCACTCCCAGCAGGAAGGCTTTGGCGCCATCCAGGGAGACCGCCTCGATCTGGCCGTCGGGCGCGGTGGCTTCCACTGACAAGCCGGGCGCCAGGCGGTCGATCCCCTGATGATGCAGCGAGTTCACTTTTGCTTCAGCCAGCCCCGACAGGCTGGCCAGCAATCCGCCCGGCGCGATGGCGATGGCATGGGCCGGGCCATATTCCACCTCCAGCGGCACGTCCTTGGGCTCGCGGTGATCCAGGCGGCCGGGGATCTCATGCACATGCTGATGCAGGCTGCCGCCCAGGGCGACATTCAGTTCCTGGAAGCCGCGGCAGATGGCCAGCAGCGGTGTGGCCGATGCAATGGCCGCGCGCAGCAGCGGCAAGGCGGTGGCATCGCGCCGTTCGTCCAGTTCAGTACCGGGGCGCGCCACTGCACCATAATGCGAGGGCGCAACATTGGAGGGCGAGCCGGTGAACAACAGCCCGTCGACAGCATCCAGCACCGCGGCGATGTCCAGCGGCGCATCGGTCGAAGGAATCAGCAGCGGCAGGGCGCCGGCGCCGTCACGGATGGCGAGAATATATTCGTCATTGGCCTGATGCACCGGCATGTCGCCGGAAATCCGGCGGTCACAGACGATGCCGACCGTCTTCACCGGCTGTTGGCGGCCTGACGCGGCGCCTTGGTCGGCACCGCGAAGATTGCCGGGTCCAGCGTTGCGCCGATCTGCAGGTTGCGCAGCGCCACGGTGGTGTTTCCGCCCTGTGCGTCCTTCACCGTCCATTGCCGCAGTTCGATATTGGGTGCGGTGAACATCAGCGTGATGTTGGAGTTATTGCGGTTGGTGCTGGTGCGGGCGCGCACGATGATGGCACCATCCTGTTCGACGACGCCGAGCACCGCCTTGTTGGTCTTCAGGTCGACCGTTTCGTTCAGCAGCAATCCCAGCGGCGTGTCCGACAGGTCGTAATTGTCCACCGTGTTGAGCTTGGAATTCTTGACATAAACCTGCCCGCCGGTGGCGACGATTGAAACCGGGCTGGGCGGGCGATATTCGAAACGGATCTGGCCGGGCTTCTGGATAGCGACCTCGCCCTGGTCTACGCCGCCCTGCGGCCCGATCTGGATGAACCCGGCGCGCAGACTGCGCATGCCGTTGAGATAGGCGCTGATCTTGTCGAGATCGGCCTTCTCCTGATCGCTATAGGCCTGATAGAGGCGCTGGGGCGCCTGTTGGCCCGCACCGCCCAGAAGGACGGTGGCGCAGATGGCGGCAAGGCAAAGAGCATAACGGCGCATCAGGAAAGCTCGCACGGCAAGATGGACCAATTGAGGCGATTTGCGACTGGTTCAGCGGCAAGATAGATTCCGCGTCCGAATAAGCAACCCCAAGACTCTCCAAGCTTCATGTCCGATTCCCTGTCTCATATTGCGGTTTTGGGCGCCGGCGCCTGGGGCACCGCCCTGGCGCTGGCCGCCCATGGCGCCGGGCTTCAGGTGAGCTTGTGGGTGCGGGAAGAAGATGTCCTGGCCGACATCCGCGCCGGCCGCGGCAACCGCTTCCTGCCTGGCGTGACCTTGCCCAAGGACATGGCCATCACCGGCGACTTGGGCGAGGCCTGCAAAGCCGATGCGCTGCTGCTGGTGGTGCCAGCCCAGGTGCTGCACCGCTTTGCCGATTCCCTCAAACCGCATCTGAAGCCCGGCCAGCCGCTGGTGATCTGCGCTAAGGGCATCGAGAAAGGCAGCGGCAAACTGGTGACCGAAGTCGCTGCCGAGGCATTGCCGGGCGCGGCGCTGGCCATTCTGTCCGGCCCCAGCTTTGCGCGTGATGTGGCACGCGGCCTTCCCACCGCCGTTACCATCGCGGCCAAGGGCGATCTGGCGGCCCGACTTCAGACTGCGTTGGGCAGCGGGAGCTTTCGCCCCTATGCCAGCGATGATCTGACCGGTGTGGCGTTGGGTGGCGCGGCCAAGAATGTCTATGCTATCGCCTGCGGCGTGGTCGAAGGCATGGGGCTGGGCGAGAATGCCCGCGCCGCGCTGCTGGCCCGCAGCTTTGCCGAACTGGCGCGGTTGGGCGAGGCCTTGGGCGCGAAACGTGAAACGCTTATGGGCCTGTCGGGGCTGGGAGACCTGGTGCTGACCGCCACCAGCAAGTCGTCGCGCAACTTTTCGTTCGGCGCGGCGCTGGGTGCGGGCGAAAAGCCCGGCGCGGCACTGGCCGAAGGCGTAGACACCGCGCCGGCGCTGGTGGCGCGCGCAAGATCCGTGAATGTCGAAATGCCCATCGCCGAAGCCATGGCGGATCTGCTGAGCGGCGCACTGCCGCTGGGTGAGGCGATGCTGCGGCTGATGAGCCGGCCCCTCAAGACAGAGAATAAGTGAAAGCGCAATAAATGGCCTATTGGTTGTTCAAGAGCGAACCCGACGCCTGGTCGTGGGACATGCAGAAAAAGAAGGGCGCCAAGGGCGAGCCCTGGAGCGGGGTGCGCAACCACACCGCCAAGCTGAACATGAAGGCGATGAAGAAAGGCGATCTGGGCTTCTTCTATCATTCCAACGAACAGAAGGCCGTGGTCGGCATCGTGGAAGTGATCGAGGAATTTCAGCCCGATCCCACCGACGAGAAAGGCCAGTTCGGACTGGTGGTGGTGAAGGCGGTCAAAGACATGCCCAAGCCCGTCACCCTGGCGGACTGCAAGGCCAATCCCAAGCTGGCGGAGATGAGCCTGGTCAACAGCTTTCGCCTGTCGGTGCAGCCGGTAAAAGCCGCCGAGTGGAAAGAAGTTTGTCGAATGGGCGGTTTGAAATAGCCGCTATTTCTTCGCGAATTTTGCGGCGAAGAAATCGCCTGCATTCCAACTAGGGCGCGGCCCGTCCGCGAGTTCTCGCGTAATGGCGTAATTCAGCTTTGCGAACTTGGCGCCCACGTCATAGCGGATCGGCTGGCTGAGATCGTCGCTGGGCTTGTGATAGTTGGTGCGCATGAAGAATTCGGTGGCCGCCTTGCCGCCATTGGCATAACCGGTGGCCAGGAACACCGCCGGAATACCCTGTTCGACAAAACGGTAATGGTCGGAACGGGTGAAGATACCTTCGTCCGGCATGGGATCGGGCGACAGCTTGATGTTCATGGTGGCAGCGGCGCGGCGTACCGCCGGGCCGATGCTGGAACGGTCCGCGCCGAACGCCACCACATCGGTAAAGTCATAGGTGATGATCGGCATGTCCAGGTCGACATCCGCGACAATGGCGGATTTCGGCACGCTGGGATTGCGGGCGAAATAATCTGCGCCGATCAGGCCCTTTTCCTCGGCGGTGTCCACCAGGAACAGCAGCGAGCGTTTGGGCGCCTTGCCGCGGAACAGCCGCGCCACTTCCAGGGTGGTGGCGACGCCGGAGGCATTGTCCAGCGCGCCATTGTTGATGGCATCGCCCTTCACCGGCGGGGTGATGCCGATATGGTCCAGATGACCGGACAGCACCACATACTCATCCTTCAGGTTGGGATCGCTGCCCGGCAGCACACCCACGATATTCTCGCTCTCGCTGTTCTTGATTTCGGTGTGCAGCTCGGCCTTCAGCGAAAGATGCAGGTCGAAGCCCTTGATGGCGCCGTCCTTGGTTTCGGCGGCGTCCAGTATGGCATCCGTGCGATCACCCAGCAGCTTTCTGGCGCCCGCCACGCTGACAAAGGCGAGGCTGGGCAGCGGCACCGCCACGAAAGGCTTGCCGTCCGGATGCCGCCAGGTCATGCCCCAGCTTTTGTATTGCCGCGCACTATTGGCGAAAGGATAGAGCTTCTCGCCCGTGCGGGTGCCGATGGAAACAAAGCCCACGGCGCCGCGTTCCTGCGCCGCCCGCAGCTTGGTGCGACCATTGCGGTAATAGGCGCGCTCCTCGGTCTGCAGGAATTTGGGCGCGCCGGACAGCGCCACCACGATCTTGCCCTTTACATCCAGGCCCTTGTAATCGTCACGGCCATGTTCGGGCGCCACCAACCCATAGCCGACGAACACCAGCGGCGCGTCCACCGCCAGATTTTCGGCCGTGACGCTGTCGCCGGTCAGATAATCCTTGCCGAACACCAGCGGAATGGCGTGGCCGTCCGCGCCGGTGAGCGCGATCTTGCCTTCGTCGCGCGGACGCCACGCCACCAGCGGCACATGCTGGAAATAGGAACCCTCGTCGCCCTTGGGCACCAGCCCTATCTGTTTCATCTGATCGGCGACGTACTTGGCCGCCAGGTCATATTCGGGCGTGCCGGCCTCGCGGCCCTTCAATTTGTCGCTGGCCAGGAACGCCATGTCGGCGCGCATGTTGGCGGCGGAGGGTGAATCCTGCGCGACGGCCGGCGCCAGCAAGGCCAGGCATGCCAGCAGGGTGAGACACGTTTTCATCGCCGCTCTCAGTTACAGGTATCGCCGCAGGAGCAAAGTATAGGGCGAAAATCCGGCGCCCTCATAGGAGCGAATGGCGCGGCGGTTATGCGCCAGCACGCCCACCATCAGCAGCTTGTGGCCGCGATCCCGCGACCAGCCTTCGCAGGCGGTCATCAGGGCGCGGCCCAGCCCCTTGCCGCGCGCATCCGGCACCACGAACAGTTCGGCCAGAAAGCCGTGGCGGCGTTCTGGTTCCTTGATGAAAAGCTGGCCATGCTCCTCATGGGCAAAGGCCCAGCCCAGCGGCTCGTCCTTCTCTTCGGCGATGAACATGGCGCCATGCTTCTCGGCGCATTTGTGCTGGACATCGCGCCAATGGTCGGCGGCGAAATCAGGATCGCGGCGGCGGTCGGACTCAAAGCCCGCCTCGTAATCCTGCAAACCGGTGATGAAAGACAGGATCGCAGGTTCGTCCTGCGGCAGCCGTGCTTCTCTAATCATTGGGTCGCATTTCCGGGGAAATGCTCCGGGCGAATACTAATGGTCGAGCGCCTTGACGATTTCTTCGGTCATTTTCTTGGCGTCGGCGAACAGCATCATGGTGTTGTCCCGGAAGAACAGTTCGTTCTCCACGCCGGCATAACCTGCCCCCATGCCGCGCTTGATGAACAGCACGGTCTTGGCCTTTTCCACGTCCAGCACCGGCATACCGAAGATCGGCGACTTGGGATCGGTCTTGGCGCTGGGATTGGTGACGTCGTTGGCGCCGATGACATAGGCGACATCGGCCTGGGCGAACTGGCTGTTGATGTCTTCCAGCTCGAACACTTCATCGTACGGCACATTGGCTTCCGCCAGCAGCACGTTCATGTGGCCGGGCATGCGGCCGGCCACCGGATGAATGGCGTAGGAAACCTTGACGCCTTCGGCCTTCAGCTTGTCGGCCATTTCGCGCAACGCGTGCTGGGCCTGGGCCACCGCCATGCCGTAACCGGGCACGATGATGACGCTGGAGGCATTCTTCATGATGAAGGCGGCATCGTCCGCCGAGCCTTGCTTGACCGGGCGGGTTTCCACCACGCCCGCAGCCGCCGCGCTGGTATCGCCACCAAAGCCGCCGGCGATGACGCTGACGAAGCTGCGGTTCATGCCCTTGCACATGATGTAGGACAGGATGGCGCCCGAGGAGCCCACCAGCGCGCCGGTGATGATCAGGGCTGTATTTTCGAGCGTGAAGCCGATGCCGGCCGCCGCCCAGCCCGAATAGGAGTTCAGCATCGAGACAACCACCGGCATGTCGGCGCCGCCGATGGGAATGATGAGCGTGATGCCGAAGATGAAGGCCAGGCCCGTGATCGCCCAGAAGGTCCATTCCTGCTGGTCCATCACGAAATAGACGATCAGGCCGATGATCGAGGCGAACAGCGCCAGGTTCAGCAGATGCCGCCCCGGCAGCATGATCGGCGCGCCCTTCATGTTGCCGTTCAGCTTGGCGAAGGCGATCAGCGAGCCGGCAAAGGTGATGATACCGATTGCGACGCCCAGGCTCATCTCGACCAGGCTCTGCGCCTTGATCAGGCCGGTACAGACGCCGCCGGTATCGAGCTGGCAGATGCCGAAGGACTCCGGCGAATAGAAGGCCGCGCCCGCCGCGAACACCGCCGCCAGGCCCACCAGGCTGTGAAACGCCGCAACCAGCTGCGGCATCGCCGTCATGGCGATGCGTTTGGCCATCACCGCGCCGATGCCCCCACCGATGGCGAGGCCGCCCACAATGAGCCCGATGGTCACGGCATCGGAAACCTTGGCCACCCACAGCGTGGTGGCGATGGCCAGCGCCATGCCCAGCATGCCGTTGCGGTTGCCCGCCTGGCTGGTGGCGGGCGAGGACAGGCCCTTGAGCGCCAGGATGAAGAGGACACCGGAGGCCAGATAGAGAAGTGCGGCGATATCGGCGGTGTTCATTTCACTTCGCCTTTTTCTTGTACATCGCCAGCATGCGGGCCGTGACCAGGAAGCCGCCGAAGATGTTCACCGACGCCATGATCAGCGCGAAGAACCCCAGCCCCTTGGAAATCCAGGAGGCGTCACCGATCACCGGCACCGCCACCGCGACCAGCGCGCCCACGACGATCACCGAGGAGATCGCGTTGGTCACCGCCATCAGCGGGGTGTGCAGCGCAGGCGTCACGCCCCACACCACGAAATAACCCACGAAGATCGCCAGCACGAAGATCGACAGGCGAAACACGAAAGGATCGATCATTTCCATTGGCAGCCCCCGCCTAACCTAGCTTCTTGCCACCGGCGCGCCGTCCTTGGTGACGGCCGAGCCTTTGACGATCTCATCGTTCCAGTCCAGCGCCAGGGCGCCGGTCTTCTTGTCCACGATCAGCGACAGGAAGTTGAACAAGTTGCGGGCATAGAGCGAGGA
>JBBQBL010000070.1:0-11022 GCA_038317805.1 Micropepsales bacterium | reverse complement strand
GGTCTGGGCCAGTTGCGCCGCGGTAATCTCGATCACCGTGCCTGCGGTCTGCGCCACGCCATTCACCACGAAATGGCCGCTGGCCGCATCGGTGCTGGTATCCTTGAACTGGTATTTGGTGATCGTGTCACTATCGGGATCGGTGACCTTGAACAGGCTGGAGAGCGCCAGGGTCTGATTCCTCTGCGCCGTGATGGCCGCAGTGGTTACGACCGGCGCGCGGTTGGCGGCGATGCTGACGTTGAACGGCGACCAGCTCGCCGTATCGGGCGCGCTCCAGTTCACGCCGTCAAAGGCGCGTATCTCCAGCGCATCGCCAACGCTGCCGGTGACGAAGCTGGTCTGGGCCAGCTGCGCCGTCGTGATCTCGATCACGGTACCGGGAGCCTGCGCCACCCCGTTCACCACAAAATGTCCGCTGGCCGGATCGGCCGTGGTGTCGCGGATCTGATATTTGGTGATGGCCAGCCCGGCCGGATCGCTGACCGTGAACAGGCTGGACAGGGCCAGGATCTGGTTCTGCCGCGCCGTAATCGCCGCCGTGGTCACGACGGGATTTTGCGGCCCCACCAGGCTCATGCTTGTGCCGTCCGACCATTTCAGGCTCTCGACATCGGTCAGCATGTCGATCCCGTCCGAGGTCCCGGCACGCAGGTCGCGGACCTGGAAAGAATTGGGCGACAGGCGGGTCACCAGATAATTGACGGCCAGCCCCGAATAGACGGCGGTGTCTGTGCCCGCGCCCCCGTCCAAACTGTCGTTGCCGGCGCCACCGATCAGGATGTCGTTGCCGATGCCGCCATACAGCGTGTCGGCGCCCTTGTCGCCAAAGAGCGTGTCGTTGCCGTCCTCGCCATAGATGACCGAGCCACCGGCCACCGCATGGCCGATGTCATTGCCGCCGCCCAGACGCAGGTCGGCGCCATACAGCGCCCATATTTCGTCATCTCCGGCGGTCGGCTTGCGCACCGCCACGCCGATGTCCTGCAGGATGCCCAGATCCAGCGCGGAGATATGCGCATTGGTACCGGACGTGATCGCGGTGGACATCAGGTCGCCGCCAAGCGGGCTGGCTTCGCTGATGTGCGACAGGCTTGCTGCTTCCAGCGGAATGCCCAGCGGCAAACCGGCCGCGGCTTCCGCATTGGCGCCGATGAACTTTCCGTTCTGCACAAAGGTGTCGTAGACGCCCACGCCGGGGAAGGAGGCGAAGTCGGCGGTATCGATGATGCCCAGCCCGTGCCCGATTTCGTGCAGGAAGACCGACAGGGCGTCGTAACGGCCGGCCGGCACCGCCGCGCTATCATCGGTCTTGAACGTCAGGAAGTTGCGGATGGAATCCACCGTCAGCCCGACATCGATCTCGGGCGCGGCGCCGTTTATGTCGCCACCGCCGCGCAGCTTGATGGCCGTGCCCGTGTCATAGACCGGCTTGCCGTTGAAGGCGGCGCCGGTCGAGAGATAGGCATCGGGACCGCCATCGGCCAGCACATTGCCGCCGAACAGCCGGTTATCGATGGCGATCTTGATGTCGATGGTGACGTTATTGGGCGTGAGATAGTGCGACCAGATCTGGGCGGCCGCATTCATCGTCGCCAGAATGGCCTGCTGCTCGACCTGGGTCAGCTTTCCCAGGTCCGGTGAATTGGCGGTGTCGAAGGAGACGTTGAACTGCATCGGTCACGCCCCCCGGCATGGCCAAAATTCTCGGCACGTCACAGACATTGATCCAGCCCCATTCGACGGTGGACGATGTCATCATTTACCAAGCCGGGCCACGGCTTGTTCCCGACAAGGTGAATGCGCGTTTGGTTAATGGGCTTGGATCAGCTCGATCGCCTCATGGCTGGGCCCTTGAATCATCACCGCGCGGGTGCTGCCGATGCGGTAGAGCGGTTTCAGAAAGATCACGCCTTCGCTTTTCAACTTGGCGATCCAGGCATCCAGATCGCCGACACTGAGGGTGACATGATCCATCAGGTGGCCGAGCGTGGGCGCAAGCGGCTTTTCCGTCTGGTTACTGTACCAGTTCATCGCCACATCATCGAAGCTGACGCCGCCGGTGGGAGAACGGTAGGTGCCGCGCTTGTCCAGCGACGGCCATGAGGGTTCGGTGCCCCGCGCTATCTTGCAGCTCTCCTGGGTGATGGGCGCAGAACCGCGCCGCGGCGTGGCCAGAAGATGGGTCATGTACCAGGCTTGCGCGCATAGCGGATCGTCCTGCCACATATGCACATGGTCGAAGCGCTCCGGCGCATTGCCGGTGAACTCGATGATGGCGTGATCGGGGCCGGCAATGTAGCCGTTGCCGCCGATGCGGCGCGGCTCCAGTTTCTGCGCTGCTGCTTCTTCCAATTGCGCCTTGGTGCGGCCCGGCACGCCGGGCGGATAGGGATAGGTATCGCTGCTGATGCCGACAAAGTCGCCCGCATCATCGGTATAAAAAGGCACCAGCAGGTTCTGGGCGCGGAACGCCTCCAGCGAAGCGCGCGAATCGGCAGCGCTCCAGCCGAAATGCCAATAGGCGGTGGCTTCCGGATCAGCCGGCGGGGCTGCAGCGACGGGCTGGAACACGATCATCACATGGCTGGGCGACAGCAAAGCCGGCCGGCCTTCCCAGCTTGTGCGGGACGTGGTGGGAAACTGCTTTACATAAAAGGCGATTGCCGCTTCCGGATCGGTGGAATTCAGCGCCAGATGGTGGAAATGCGGCGGCGCCAGCACGGGCTGGCCGGCGGCCGGCCAGGCCAGCAACGCCAGGACAGCCGCTGCGAAAAATCCTGCTTTCATCATCCCTGTCCGGCCCTGTCCGGGGTACCGCCGAGCCCTTTTTTGGAGTAAACAGCATCACGGCAAGACGGCAAAGCGACGGGCAACAGTCCCAATCAAATCGCGGCGGGAGACGTCATGGTCTTGAAACAGCGTCTGATGGTTTGCGCAGGCTTGGCGGGCCTCATGGCTGGCACGGCGATGCCGGCCGCCGCGGCGCCCTGGACGCGTGGCTTTGTGGTCGGCGCCTATGAATATGCCTTCCGCTATGGCGGCCGCGCCGATTACAGCCGCGGCGCCGAAGTCGAACCCGGCGTGGATTGCCCGCACGGCAGCACCGTTTTCATGGCCAGCCCCGAACAGACCCGCGCCGCCATCGCGCGCCAGAAGTGGCGCTCGCAGAAGGAGATCGACTGGGTCACCGCCCCGCCCGGCGTGGAAAAGGTCAAGACCCCGGGCCTGACCCGCCGCCACATCTGGGCGCGCGCCATGTCCTATCGCGGCTACCAGCGCGGCATCGAGACCTATGTGAATCCCTGGGCCACGGACGATCCCGGCATGCCGCAGGTCACCAGCCGCATCGGCGACGGGTTGAACCTGGACGGCAAGATCAAAGCGAACGACTTCACTAGTCCCGACGGCGAAAAAGGCGTCGACAACAACCTGTATCGCGCCTGGGGCTGCGACGCGCCCTGGCGGGGCGGCGGCAATGCCACCCTGGACCTGCGCGCCAACGACAAGATGCAGGAGGGCCTCTACACCATGGTGGTGCGGGTGTCCGGCAACCAAAATCCGCGCAATGACAGCGACGCGGTGTTGGAGATCGGTTTTTCGCCCGACACTATCGTCAAGGATGCGCGCGGCGGCGTCGCCGCGGATTATTCCTACCGTATCCTGCAATCGGCGCAGTACACCAAGCTGAAGGCGAAAATCCGCAATGGCGTGGTGGAAACCGAACAGGTCGATCACCTCCACACCCCGCGCATCGCCTGGTTCTATGACCAGACCGGCGATACCAATTTTGCGAATGGCAAGATCCGGCTGAACATGTCGGCCGACGGGCTTTCGGCGACGGGCCTGATCGCCGGTTATCGCAACTGGCGCGATCTCTATGCCGAGAACACCTTCGCCCAGGATGGTGGCCAGCAGGGCACCCGCGAGCATGAAGACGCCGTGGCGCTCTATTATGCCCTGCGCCGCAATGCCGACGGGATGCTCAATCCCAAAACCGGGCGCTATGACGGCATCTCGTCCGCTTATCGCATCCGGCTGTCATCGGCCTATGTGGTGGATCCGGACAAGCCGATGGATATTCCCATCCTGGCGCAGGAAGAAGAGCGCAAGGCCGCTTTTGAAGGCATCAAGCAGGCGGTGATCCGCGGCGCCGACAGCCGCGTGCCGCAGGACGTGCCGCCCGGCACCACCGAAGCATCCTATCCCGCGCTGGAGCATGAGATGGATGGTCTTCCCAGCCGGGAATATTTCATCCAGACACTCGACCGGCCGCATTACGCGCCCAAGCCCAGGCCGCAAAAGCCTGGCGACCAGGTGCGCAACGGTTCGCCGGTGATTGTCGCACAAGACCCATAAACAACAACGAAACAATCCACCAAGGAGGGGCACATGTCGACGCGTCGCAGAAGCTTTCTGGGAGGGGCGGTCGGACTGCCTTCCATCCTGACCGCATTGGCCGGCGGTCCCGCCGCCGCGGCCGTGCCAAAGCGCGATCTGCTGGCCGAGCTAAAGGTCCGGCCTTTCATCAATGCCGCCGGCACCTACACCACCCATTCCGGTTCGCTGATGCGCCCGGAGGTGATGGAGACAATCAACTACGCCTCCCAATATTTTGTCGAGGTGGATGAGCTGCATGACGCAGTGGGCAAGCGCATCGCCGAACTGGTGGGCTCGCAGGCCGCCATGGTGACGGCCGGCGCGGCATCGGCGCTGACCCTGGCCACGGCCGGGGTGCTGACCGGAACCGACCGCCAGAAGGTGAACCAGATCCCCGACCTGACGGGCATGAAGAACGAAGTCGTCGTCCAGAAAAGTCACCGCTTCCCCTATGACCATGCCATCCGCAACACTGGGGTCAAGATGGTGGAGGTGACGACGCGCGCCGAACTGGAACGCGCCGTCAACGAGAAGACCGCCATGCTGTTCTTCCTGAACTACGCCAACAACCATGGCGAGATAAAGGATGCCGAATTCGTGGAGATCGGCAAGAAGGTCGGTATTCCCACCTTCAACGACTGCGCCGCCGATGTGCATCCGGTGGAGAATGTCACCAAGTGGATCAAGATGGGCTTCGACCTGGTGTGTTTCTCGGGCGGCAAGGCGCTGATGGCGCCGCAATCCTCGGGCCTGCTTCTGGGCCGAGCCGACCTGATCGCCGGCGCCCGCGCCAACAACAGCCCGACATCGGCCACCATCGGGCGCGGCATGAAGGTGAACAAGGAGGAGATGCTGGGCATCCTGGTCGCCCTGGAATCCTTCCTGAGCCGCGATCACGAAAAGGAATGGCGGGAGTGGGAGCGGCGCGCCAACGTGATCATCGCCGCCGCCAACTCCGTGCCGGGGGTAAAGGCCGAGATGTACCTGCCCGAAATATTCAACCGCTGGCCCCACATCCGGGTGAGCTGGGACGAGGCCAAAAGCGGCATCGCCAGGGCCGACGTCGTGCGAAAATTGCGGGCGGGTGAGCCTTCGATCTTCATCCTGTCAAACGATCACGGGCTGGATCTGGGCGCCATCACCCTGCGGCCGGGCGAAGAACGCATCGTGGCGCGCCGGCTGAAGCAGGAATTGCAGGCGGCGGTTTAGAAAGCGCCGTCCTTCCCCTATGCTGCGGGAAATTCCGCCGGCTGAGGGTTCATCATGTCCAGAGTTTTGAACTCCGTCGTGGAGGCGATCGGCAATACGCCGCTGGTCCGGCTCGACCGGCTGACGCAGCACGCCGGCGTGACGGGGACCATCCTGGCCAAGCTGGAATATCTCAATCCCGGCTTCTCCAAGAAAGACCGCGCCGCGCACGGCATCATCGCCGAAGCCGAACGCAGCGGTGCGCTCAAGCCCGGACAGACGGTGGTCGAACTGACATCCGGCAACACCGGCACCGGCCTTGCCATCATCTGCGCCGTGCGTGGCTATCCCTTCGTGGCGGTGATGTCGAAAGGCAACTCTCCCGAACGGGCAAAGATGATACGTGCGCTGGGTGGTGAGGTGCTTTTGGTGGACCAGCTGCCGGATTCGCGGGTAGGCGAAGTTTCCGGTGGCGATCTGGAGCGGGTGGAACAGGCGGCGGCCGCGTTGACGCAGGCGCGCGGCGCATTTCGCGCCGATCAGTTCCGGCGCGACGGCAACTGGCTGTCGCATTATCACGGCACCGGACCGGAAATCTGGGATGCGGCGAACGGCAAGCTGGACGCCTTTGTGGATTTCATCGGCACCGGCGGCACCTATGCCGGCGTCACCAGGGCATTGAAACAGCGCAATTCGGCCATCCGCTGTTATGTGGTGGAGCCGCAAGGCGCCGCCGCCGCGGCGGGCGAAAAAGTCACGCGCCCAAACCATCCGATCCAGGGCGGAGGCTATGCGATGGCCGATCTGGCTTTCCTGAAGGATGTGCCGGTGGACGGCTATCTGCAAGTGTCGGGCGAGGAAGCGCGGGACGCGGCGCGCCTGCTGGCGCGGACCGAAGGCATTTTCGGCGGCTTTTCCTCCGGCGCCAATGTCGCCGCCGCGCTGCAGCTGCTGGCAGGCGAACTGGCGGCCAAGACCATCGCTGTGGTGATCTGCGACTCCGGCCTGAAATATCTTTCCACCGATCTGTGGGACGGCTGATTACTGTTTGGCCGTCAGCGCCTGTTTCATCTGGTATTGAATCTCCCGGCGCTGCCCGGCAAGCGTGGTGGTAGTCGTGATCTTGTAGAGCGCGCGCAGGTATGCGGTGTCCGCCGAGGTGAGCGTATCGCCGCTGCATCCCGGCGCCAGAAGGTTCAGTATGCTGGGCAATGGCAGGCAGGTCTCCGGCGGCACGATCTGGGCCAGCGCCAGCATGGCGATGTAATCGCCGACATTGCCGGCATCGCGGCCCAGCAATTTGCCGGTATCGGCCACGATCATCACATTGTTGAGCGCGCTGGAGACGCCATCGCCCAGCCGGCCGCCGGTGACATTGGTGACCGTGGCGTCGGGCATATAGAGCTCCACAATGTCCGGTGGGCCAGGCATGCCGGACGGTGGAAGCGAGATGCTGAGATGCACACCGCCCTTGCGCCCGCCATCCACAATCGGATTGCCGCGGGCATCTACCGTCGCGGTGCTGTACCAGGACTGGATGGGGCGCGCGGATGTCGCCAGCCTGTCGGCCTGCGCACTGTTGTCGTAGTAGCCCAGCAGCACTGGATGCATGATGCGGATATTGTCCAGCAGCGCCTGGGGTTGGGCGGTGAAGATGACTTCGATATTGCCCGGACAGGGGTCGCTCGCGTTGACCGGCGCGCCCACCTCGGCGGCCAGGGTCCGGATTTTCTGGACCAGCAGCTTGGCAGCTTCCGGCGGCAGGCCCACCACGATCGGACAAATCCCGTTCTTCCAGCGCGCCACCTTGCCGGTCACGCGTGTGGGCACCGTCATGCCTTCCACGAACTTGCCGACGGCCGCCTCGCCGTCCTTGATGACGGTGACCGTGACGTTTTCGGTAGGAGCCGCGAGACGCGGCGCTTCCTGCGCGGCGGCGCCCAGTACCAGCGCGCTGCAAACCAAACAGGCGCGCAGCTGGCTCAATGGCACACCGGCATGCCGCCGCTGCCATTCGAAGCGCCGCCACTCGCGGCGGTGCAGTTCATCGCCGCGCCTTTGGCGTTCTTGGGATCCGGAATGATCTGGCTGCCATCGGCGCTGATGTCCTGGCCGGTTTTTCGCAGCAGCGCCCATTGGCTGTTGGTCTTGCAGACCTTGGGTCCCAGCATGCGTGACGATTCGAGCGGCATGGGCGGGCGGCAGGTGGTGGCGTCGGGATCGCCGGTGCCGTCGGGATAGCGGGAGGTCGCGTCCTGGGCCATCGCCATGCTGGCGGAGGCGAAGAAAGCAGCCAGAAGAAGAATTTTGCAGGGCATGCGGGCTCCCTTGTTCTCAGAAGTCTTCACATTACCACGGACGTAGTAACAGTTACCACCAAACCTTGACCAAAGGCAAGCACCGGTCTTAAGCTGGCCCCGGTTCTTGAGGAATGGCCCATGGCGCCGCCGAAACTCGGCAAGCTCGAACTGAAGGTGATGGAAGCCTTGTGGGCGCACGGCGCCTCCTCGATCCGCGAAATCCAGGAGCGTTTTCCCGCCAAGGGACGGCCCGCCTACACCACGGTGCAGACCACCATCGCCCGGCTGGAAGCCAAGAAGGCAGTCGGCCGGGTCAAGAAGATCGGCGGCGCTTTCATCTATGACGCGCTGGTGTCGCGCCAGAATGCCCAAAGCCGGTTGATCGACGATTTCCTGGCGCTGTTCGGCGGCCGGGCCCAGCCGATCATGGCGCATTTCGTCGAAGCGGGAAAACTGACCCTGGACGATGTGCAGCAGGTGGAGCGGCACTTGCGCGAACTGGCCGGAGGCAAGAAGCCGTGAGCGTGTTCGACCATCTCTGGCAATCCACGCTGGTCGCGGTCGTCGTTACTGTCCTCACTTTTCTGTTCCGCAACAACAGCGCGCGCGTGCGCCATGCGCTTTGGCTGACGGCATCGCTGAAGTTTCTGCTGCCCTTCTCCCTGCTGGCCGCGCTGGGACGCATGGCTTTTGTTCAACCCGTGCCCGTAGAATCCTTTGCGCTTCTGACCCGCATCAGCCCCGTCGCCATGCCCTTTTCCGCCGTGGCGCCCACCCCGGCGCACCTGCCATGGCTCACGCTTGTCACCATCGTCTGGGCGTTGGGCGCGGCCGCGATCGCCGGTATCTGGCTGTTGCGCTGGCATCGCCTGTCGGTCATCGCGCGAGGTGGACGGAACCTGCCCTTTGACCTGCCCGTGCCCGTGCGCGCGACATCCGCCCTGATGGAGCCGGGACTGGTGGGCATCTGGCGCCCCGTGATCCTTTTGCCCGAAGGCATCTTCCAGCAGCTTTCCCGCAGCGAAATCGACGCCATCCTGCGCCATGAACTGTGCCACCACGCCCGCCGCGACAACCTGATGGCGGCGATGCACATGCTGGTGGAGGCGATTTTCTGGTTTCACCCGCTGGTCTGGTTCATCGGCGCGCGCCTGGTGGAGGAGCGCGAAGCGGCCTGCGATGAAAGCGTGCTGGCGGGCGGGCAAAACCCGCTGGAATATGCGCAGGCGATCCTGCGGGTCTGCCGCCTGTATCTGCGCTCGCCCCTGGCTTGCGCGTCCGGCGTGGCCGGCGCGGATCTGGGCCGGCGCGTGGACACCATCATGGCCGGGCCCGATCTGGAAGATGTCGATACCCCGCGCAAGTTGATGCTGGGAGGACTGCTGCTGATTGCGATTGCGGGTCCCCTGGTCACTGGCGGCCTGCGCGTGGCCCCGCCCGCAGAGCTGATGCAGCGCCTGGCCACCGCGCTGGCGCCGCCGGCACCCGTGGTGAGGCCGGCGCCCGCCTTGCCCGGCACAACCCGGCATCGGGCCCATCCGGCTGTGCCTGCCGAAACGGCGCTGAAAGTGGAAGCCCGCGCACTCCGTGAACTGGAAGTTCCGGCCACGCCGTCACTGATCGTTATCGCCGCGCCGCAACTTCCGGCCCTACCACAACAGGAAGACGCCAAAGTGTGCCGCGCCCCGCAGCAACTGTCGAACTCGCGCCTGCTGGGACCGGAGGTTTGCCTGACCCAGGCCGAATGGGACCAGCTGAAGAGGCGCAACCTGGTATTGATGCCGGATGGCCAGACCCTGGCCGAAAATTACGATTCAGAACGCGCCAAACGCGTGGGCTCCTGCAGCCCCCGCGCTTTCGGCGCCTCTGCCATTAATGTCGGGTATGCGGGATCCTGCTTCTGAATTCGGTTTGGCCCGAAAGCGCGTCTGGCGCGTTCCCTATTCGGCGGTTTTCCAGTTTTCGACATTCCGCGCCATCCCAACAGGTAAGGCACGGAAATCATGACCGATAAGATCGTTATTCTGATCGTCGAAGACGAAGCGCTCATCCGCATGGGGGGCATCCAGATGCTGGAGGATGCCGGGTTTGCCACCGTGGAAGCCGGCAATGCGGATGACGCCATAAAGATTCTTGAGCTCCGCAGCGACATTGGCGTGATCTTTACGGACATCGACATGCCCGGAACGTTGGACGGCGTGCGGCTGGCCCGCTTTGTGCGCGGCCGCTGGCCCCCGATCCATATAATTGTAACCTCGGGGCTAACCTTCCCCGTCGAAGAAGACTTGCCCGCCAATGGAAGGTTCATTTCCAAGCCTTATCGGCCGGAGCACGTCATTTCGGCCATTCGCGAGCTTTTTGACCGCGATCCGTCTCCCGCGCCGATTGACAAAGCCGCCTAGTACCATCGCCTTAATTGACGTCGCTTTCCGTGTTAAAAGTAATGCCTGCCGGGTATGGCTTTCGCTTTGCGAGCCTCCGGATTTCCAGAAAGGGGCAGCCATGGCTCCCCACGTGCCTCCCGCTCCCGCAGTCGCGCTCAATTTGGCGCTCGCGGTCGTTGCATCATCGGTCGCGCCTTTGTTGCTGCTCGACAAAGACCTGATGGTGGTGGCAGCGAGCACCTCGTTCTGCAGAGCCTTTCAGATCGCCCCGGAAAAGGCCCAAGGCTGCCCACTTGCGGAACTGGCCGCCGGCGAATGGTTGGTGCCGCAGCTTTCATCCCTCCTGAAGGCCACCGCTGCGGGATTTGCAGAGGTGGAAGGCTATGAGATGGATCTGGTGCGCCAGGGCCGAGACAATCGCCGCCTCCTCCTGAACGCCAAGAAGCTGGACTATGCCGGCAGCGAAGACATCCGGCTCGTCCTGTCGGTTGTCGATGTCACCGACGCGCGCCTTGCGGAAAAGCTCCATGCCGGCGTGCTGAAGGAAAAGGGCGTCCTGCTCCAGGAACTCCATCACCGCGTCGCCAACAGCCTTCAGATCATCGCCAGCGTACTGCTGCAAAGCGCACGCAAGGTGCAATCGGAAGAAACCCGCGTCCATCTACATGATGCCCATCATCGCGCGATGTCGGTTGCCGCCCTGCAACAGCAACTGGCCGCCTCCAAGCTGGGAGACGTCGCGCTGAAGCCTTACTTTACAGCCCTGTGCG
>JBBQBL010000069.1:0-11031 GCA_038317805.1 Micropepsales bacterium | reverse complement strand
ACCTCCGGCCCTATGCCGGATGGCTCGCCCATGGTGATGAGGATGGGAAGCGCGTTGCCCTTAGCGGACTTATCCAATGATCCGCTCTTAGCGGGCTTATTTAATGATCCGCTTTTAGCGGATAAGGGCATCTGGCTTGCTGTCATCGCGCACCTGGATGTTCGCGTCGCGCTTCAGGTCGCGCAGATAGCGCCGCGCCAGGGCGGCGATCTGGTTCTGGAACAGCTGGTCTTCCACCTGCTGGCGGGTGGGCATCACATAGGCGGTCTTGATCTCGATCCGCTTGTCGCAGCGCCCGATCAGTTCGATGCCGGCTTCGTCCTGGAACGGCATGGCCGCTTCGCCCGGCTTGGAATTCTTCAGCGCCTCCTGAATCTGCGGGCTGAGGTCGGACAGCTTGGCTTCCCCCAGATCCATATAGACGCTGCCATTCATCTTGCCGTGCAGTTCGTCCAGCTGCTTGCAGCCCGTATAATGCTGCTGGATCTGCACCGCCACCTTCATGATCTCTTCGATCTGCTGCTTGGGGGTGCGCGGGTCAACCGGTAGCAGCAGGCGCGCCAGTGGCAAGGTGCCGGCCGGACCGACGGGACCGGTGGGCGCATCGGAAATCTTGGTGCCGAGGGGCTCCTGGCGCTCGCGCAAGCCCAGCACGTAATAGCCGCCGGTCGAGCGGATCGGCTCGCTGATCGCGCCCACTTCCATCTTGGCCAGCGCCGCGTTCAGTTCCGGGGCCAGCTGGCCTTCATTGATCCAGCCCATGTCGCCGCCGGTCGCCGCAGTGGGGTGCTGGCTGAACTGGCGTGCCACCACGGGAAAGGGCGCGCCCTGATGAAGCTGCTTTTCGACTTCCTCGGCATCCTTCTTGACCTTGGCGTCCTGCTCGGGATTGTCGACGGGAAGGAAAATTTCCATCACGCGATAGTGTGGCTTGTTGGCGCCATCGGCATAGCGCGCCATTTCGGTCTTCACCATTTCGTCGGTGACGTTCACCCGGTCGCCATACTCGTCCTGCACCGTCTTCTGCCAGGCGATCGACGCCGTGATTTGGGCGCGCAGCGCTTCCTCGCTGGCGCCGGCATTGGTCAGGTTCTGGCGCAGCTGCTCGATGGTGAAACGATATTCCTGCATCATGGCGTTGAGGCGCTTGTCGACCTCAACCGGGCTGACAGTGATCCTTTTCTTCACCGCTTCCTGCAGCTGAACCTTCTCGGCCTGCAGCTGTTCCAGGATCTGGCTGCGCATGCGGGTCTTCTGCTCCGGCGTCAGCTGCGCCTGGCTGAACCCGTTCAACGCCAGGTACAGCGCAATGCGCTGGCGCAGTTCGAAGTCGGAAATGGATTCGTCATTGACGGTGGCGACAATGGAATCGGAATCGGCGGCGGCCCTTTCCGCGGCCGCGTCGATCACGGCGGCATCGTTGTTCTTGGCTTCCTGTATGGGATCGCCATTGGTATCCCGGGGCGCATCGGGCTTGTCCGTGCCGTCGGCTGCGGTGGCGGCGGGGGGCGCGTCGGCGGTGGGCGGCGCGTCCGCGCTGGGCGGGGTATCTGCGGCCGGCTTGACGGCAGGTCCTACGGCGGGCGCGATGGCGCCTTCCGGCGCGGCAGCCCGCTTGGAGGCGGCAAGCCTGGTTTGTGTCTGGGCCTTTGCCGGCAGCGGCGCCACGGCGGGGGCCGGCTTGAACCCGGCATCCTGGGCCAGCGACGCGATGCATCCGCCAGCCAGTACGGCAGCGCCCAGCAAGAGGGTGGTGGCAATTCTCATCGTCTGATCTTTTGCCGCAAAAATGGGATCATGAAGGCGCTCCGCGTCCGATACGCGGTTGCTATCGGACCCGCTAACCTGCTGCTAAAATACGGAAAATCCCGCCGCAATCAAGGAAAACTGAGCAGTTGCGAAAACCCCTAGCCCAAGGCGGCTTTTAGGGCGCGCCTAGGGGTGGGTCAGGGCGAAAACATCCCGCGGGAACAGGGAGAAGGGCTGGATTGGGCTGTCCCCGGTCTTGAGGCTAAAGCGCAGAATCACCGAGGTGGAGGGCGGCACGCCCAGGATGAGGTCCGAAGTGTATTTGCGCCGGTAGGCCAGCGAAATGGCCAGGCATTCATCCTCATAGCCCAGGCCATATTCGGTGTTCAGGAACTGGCTGTTGGAAAGGTCGCGTTGGCCGGCCACGAACACCTGCCAGTTGCGCCACACATTCAGGTCGGCCTGGGCGTTCACTTCCTCGCGGCTGGGCAGGCCCAGGGCGGTGACCTGGGGCGGCAGGTTGACGTAGCTGACTTGCAGCGAGGAGCGGGCATAGCTTCCGGTTACATAAACTTCATGACGGCGCACTGTGCCGTTACCGCGATCCACGTCCCAGCGGTCGGTGATGTCCAGGTGCGGGAACTTGACCGAGAAGCTGCCCACCAGGTCGGACGACGTGCCGCTGTTGCCGGAAAAGGCGGCGAACAGGGGGTCGCGCTTGAGGCGATAGGTCTGGCCGACCTGGGCCTCAACCTTGCCGCCGGGAAACAGCGCTTCGGCCATGACGCCGACATTGGCGCGCGGGCCGCTTTCGATCAGATCGTAGCCGGGCACTTGGTTGAAGCTGAAGACATTGTTGTCGTCGAACTCGAACGCCTGAGAGTCCTCGATACGCAATCCCAGCGGATTGCCGCCATAGGGCTGGGCAATGACCTGGGCGATGGGCTGCAGGATGTAGGAATGGCCAGGGCTGGCGCCGTCGGCGACAAAGGGCCAGCGCCAATCCAGCGCGACATAGGCGGTGCCGCGTTCCAGGGTGGCGTCGGTGGTGCGGGGCGGCCCGGCGAGCGGATTGTCGAAGTGATAGGCGTCGCCGCGGGCATCGGTCACGATGGTCCAGAGCTGGCCATTGTCGAGCACGAAGGGCTTCTTCCAATTCAGCTCGCCGGTGATGCGCTGGTCGTTGCGCTGGTTGTCGCGGCCGATCGCAACGCCGTTCAGATCGAAGCGGAAGGATCCGCCCAGCACCTTCTGGGTCGGGATCCACGACATCTCCAGCCGCGGCAGGACAAAGGGAATGCGCGAAGTGATGTCGGTGGAGCGCAGGCCCTGGAAGTAATAGCTGGTCAGCGCGAAACGCGAACGTCCGGGCGTGGCTTCGATGAAGGCGTCGTTGGTCAGCCGGTCCAGGAAGGAAATATCGTAGAAGCGCATATAGGCGCTGTTGCTGGTCGCCGCCACGTCAAAGCCGGTGCGCCAGTTCTGGCTGAGCATGAAGCGGCCCGAGCCGAAGATGTGGCCGTAAGTCTGTGCGCCGGGCGAGCCCGCCAAACCGCCATTGGGGTTGTAGGCGCCGCTGCCCTGGAACCACATCCCGCTATTGTTCCAGCGCTCGCGATATTCCATCTCCAGCACTTCGCCCCCCTTGGTGGAGAACATCGGCGCCACGGTCAGGTCCTGGCTGGGTGAGATCGCGACATAGATCGGCAGGCGGGTGAAGTAGCCGATCTTGGTGGAGTTTCCGACCTCCGGCGTCAAAAGCCCGGTGGCATAGCGCACCGTGGGATCGGAGACCGAAAAGGCCGGCAGCCAGGCCACCGGCACGCCTTCGACGGAAATGGTGGCGCTTTTGAAGCGCACCTTGTGCTTTTCCTGGTCATAGACCACGCGCTCGGCCTTGACCTGCCACAGGGGCGTGCGCTGCCCGGGCCGGTTGCAGATCTTGCAGGGGCTGTAGGCGGTGCGATTCGCGGTCACCTTGGTTCCCACGCGCTGGGCGCTGCGCGCCGCCAGTCGGCCGGTCTTGCCGATCAGGGCGCCGAAGCCCGACAGCGCGCCGTCGCGCATATGGTCGGTCAGCACCACATGGTCGGCGAAAGCGACATTGCCGCGCGCGTCGGTGATGCTGACATGGCCGCGCGCGGTCACCTTGTCATTTGTCTGGTCGTAATCCACGCGCTCGGCCAACAGCGTGCGGCCGTCATCCACGATCTCGACATGGCCGACCGCTGAAACCGTCTTGCTTTCGTTGTCATAGATGACTTCGTCCGCCTGCAGCAGCAAAGGCGTGTTCTTTGCCGGCGGCTTTATGGTGCCGACATGAATCTGCGCCGCCTGGGCGATCAGCGGGATCATGGCGCAGGCGCCCAAGAGGCCAAGACGCAACCCGGTCGCGCGCATCAGCCGTCCTCTTGGCTGAAGACAAGCGTCATGCCGATCAGGATGGAGGCCAGCGCCGGCGCGGTCGCTGCCAGCAAAAGCGGCACCGCGCCGGAGCGGCCCAGCACGGTGGTCAGATCCTGAAAGAAATAGACGCCGAAGCCGCAGGCGGCGCTCAGCAGAATGACCTTTGCCACGCCGCCTTCGCGTCCCAGGCGCAGAGAAAAGCTGGCCGCCATGAAAACCATGGCCGCGAACAGGGCAGGCAGGGCATAGAGATTGTAGAGATATAGCTGGTAACGCGACGCCGAGAAGCCCGCGGCCTGGGCAGCGCGGATGTAACCGGGCAGGTCCCAGAAGGACAGCGCATCGGGCGCGGTGGAGCTTTCCACGATCTGTTCCGGCGTCAGGGTGGTGGGCAGGGTGTAGCTGTCATGATGGACCGGCGTGCCACCGGGGCCTGAAACCCAGGCATTATCCAAGGTCCAAACTTGATCGCCCAACTGGGCCGACTTGGCGTCGATGCGGCCCAGGAACTTGTCGTTCGCGCCATAGAGCAGCACCAGGACATCTTCCAGATGCTCACCCTGCTGGGCGACGCGCAGGGCATGGATCACCGATTGCTGGCGGGCATCGCCCTGGCGCAGCCAGAGCCCGTTGATCGAGACCGAGAGCTGGCTTTCCTCGCCCTTGACGTAGCGCGCTTCCAGTCCTGCGAATTCTGAAAACATGCGCGCCGAGATGGGGGTGAAAAGGGTAACAGTGGCCACGCCGATCAGCACCGAGACGGTGAGCGGCGGCAACAGGAAATCCCAGGCCGAGACGCCGGCCGCCCGCGTTGCCACCAGCTCGCGCGACCGCGACAGGCGCACAAAGGTGAACACCCCGCCCAGAAGGATGGCGAAGGGCAACATCTTCTGGCCCAGGTCCGGCAGCTGCAGCACCGCCATGCCCACCGCCACCGAGGTGGAGACGTTATGGCCGGCGGTGCGGTTGAGCAGATCCACGATATCGATGGAAAAGGCCATGGCCAGGAACAGGGAATAGACCACGGTCACGCCCACCAGGAACTGGATCGCCAGGTAGCGGTAAAGCGTCCAGGACCAGCTCATACTGTTTGCACCTTGAAGCGCTGGCGCAGGGAAGTGGGCGAATAGCCTGCCAGCACGGCGATGGCGCCCGCTGCGCCCAGCAGCGGCAAAAGATAGAAGGCGATCACCAGCGGCGGGTTGTGCTGTGCCACGCCCATCACGCCGTAACCGGCTATGCGCAGGCCCGCCGCCGCCAGGCTGGCAACGGTCAGGCGCAACGCGATGCTGCCGCGCTGGCGCCGGCCGCGCATCACCGCCGCAAGCGCGATCAGGGCGAAGGTGAAGCAGTAAAGCGGCTGGGAGAGGCGGTTATGCGCCTCGGCAAAGAACTGGTCGCGGATGCGCTGGGTCACGCCCTGGGTTTCGGGCGGCCATAGCAGTTCGTTCAGGTAGCGCTCGTTCAGTTTGCGCAAGGTGTTGCGGGTCGGAGCGGCGAACTGGTCCAGGTTCACCGTATCGCGCTCGAAATGCAGAACCTGGAGCTGCTTGCCGCCTTGCGCGCTGGTCTCGATGGTGCCGTCCAGCATGATCAGGCGCGTGCCGGCCGGCGTCTGGGCCAGGATTCCTTTCTCGGCGATGTAGGTAATGGGACGCTTCCGGTCCTGGTTGTTGTGCACCAGGATGCCCTTGATCTCGCCGTTGCTGCCCATCTGACGCAAGAACACGGTCAGGCCGGGCGCGGCGGGATTGAATTCGCCTTCGTTGAGCAGCGCACCCGCCATGTCGGCGCGGATATCCAGCACCTTGTCGCGTAAGGCCCGCTGGCCCGCCGGCATCAGATACAGAACGCAGGCGTAAGTCAGCGCCATGGTGATGGCGGCGCAGGCCAGCACCGGGGCTGCGAGCTGCCGCAGCGAATAACCGGCGGAGGCCATCACGATCAGTTCACTGTCGCCCTGCAGGCGGTGCAGGGTGAAAAGGGCGGCGAAGAAAAAGGCGATCGGCATGATGATCACCAGCGGCGTCGGCAGCAGCAGCAGGATCAGATAGAGGAAGGTGGGCGCCGACTGGCCGCGGTTAATGACCAAGTCCAGAAGCGGCAGGATCGAAACCAGCCAGATCACGCTGGTGAGCAGCAGGGTCAGCACCGCCACCGGGCCCAGCAGCTGGGTCAGGATATAGACCGACAGCCGCAGCGGACGCAGCCACCCGGCTCTGCGTGCCTTGCGTGCCGGGGCCGGCAGGGGCGCGTCGGGGCGCGGGTCTGTCATGGCCTTGTAGGCCCCTTGTTGGAGGTCGGCGCGGATTCGACCTAAACTAGCATCAGAACTAGGATTTTCGCCAAAATACCCCGTCCTTGCCCGGAGATATAGCATGCAGATTTCCTTTGTTGCGCCCAGCGATGTCACAGCCCGTGAAGGGGGTGCCTGGGTGGTCGGGGCGGCGGAAGGCAGCGCCTTGCTGCCTGCCGCGGTCCGGCTGGACAAGGCCAGCGGCGGCGCCATTGCCAGGGCCCTGAAAGTCTCGCGCTTCAGCGGCAAGGCCGGCCAGATACTGGAGGTGGTGGCGCCTGCCGGGATGGCGGTGTCGCGCCTGATCCTGGCGGGGCTCGGAAAGCCGGAATCGCTGGACGAGAAGGGGCTGGAGACGCTGGGCGCGCAAATCGTGGCCCGCCTGCATACGGTGGGGGAAAGCAGCGCACGCATCGAAATCGATCTGCCCAAGGGCGCCAAGGTGAAGAAGGGCGAGCTGGCTGCGCATCTGGCATTCGGCGCGAAATTGAAAAGCTACACCTTCGACAAATACCGCACCCGCAACCTGGATGAGTATGAGAAGAAGCTGAAGACGCTGCGCATCGCCACGCCCGAGGTGAATGCGGCGAAGAAGGCGTATGCGGGCCTGGCGGCGGTGGCTGACGGCATTTTCCTGGCGCGCGACCTGGTGACCGAGCCGCCCAATGTCCTGTACCCGGCCGAGTTTGCGCGCCGCGCCAAGGCGCAATTGAGCAAGCTGGGCGTGAAGGTCGAAATCCTGGGCGAAGCCGAAATGAAGAAGCAGGGTTTCGGCGCGCTGCTGGGCGTGGGTCAGGGCAGTGAGCGCGAAAGCCAGCTTGTCGTCGTGCAATGGAACGGCGACAAGAAAAGCGCCAAGCCGATCGCGCTGGTGGGCAAGGGCGTATGTTTCGATTCCGGCGGGTTGTCGATCAAGGTCGGCGCCGGCATGCAGGGCATGAAGGGCGACATGGCGGGCGCCGCCGCTGTTACCGGTACGATACTGGCGCTGGCGACGCGCAAGGCCAAGGTCAATGCCGTGGGCGTGATCGGGCTGGTGGAAAACATGCCGGACGGCACCTCGTTCCGCCCCGATGACGTGCTGACGTCTCTGTCAGGCCAGACCATCGAAGTCCTGAACACCGATGCGGAAGGCCGGCTGGTGCTGGCCGATGCGCTGACCTACACGCAGCGCCGCTTCAAGCCCAAGGCGGTGATTGACCTGGCCACCTTGACCGGCGCCATCGTCGCTACGCTGGGCTATGAACATGCCGGCGTCTTCTCCAACGACGACCAGATCGTGTCGCGCATCCAGGCGGCCGGCCGCTATACCGGCGAGCGGGTGTGGCAACTGCCGCTGGATCCTTTCTACGACAAGATGATCCGCTCCAAGATCGCCGACATGAAGAATATCGGCGGCGCCAATTCCGGCGCCATCACCGCCGCCCAGTTCCTGCTGCGCTTCATCGAGAAGGACACGGTGTGGGCGCATCTGGATATCGCCGGCGTCGCCTGGCAGGACGGCGAGCAGAAGGTCACCATCCCCAGCTGGGGCACGGGCTGGGGCGTGCGCTTGTTGAACCGGCTGATGAAGGAACACTACGAGTCGTGACCGAGACGCTGTTCTATCATCTGGAGCGTCGCGCGCTGGAAGATGTGCTGCCGGGCATGGTGGAGAAGTCCCTCCAGCGCGGTTGGCGGGCGGCGATCCGCACCGATTCGGCCGAGCGTTCCGACGCGCTGGATACCTTGCTGTGGACCTATGACGACCAGAGCTTCCTGCCCCATGCCCAGGCCGGCGATGGCGACGCGGCCGGGCAGCCGGTTCTGATCAGCGTGGAAGAGGGCAATCCCAATTCCGCCCAGATCGTCTTTTATGTCGGCGGGGCGCAACCGAACGACTGGAACAGTCTTTCCGACTTGGCGCGTGTGGTGATGCTGTTCGACGGCCGCGATGAAGCAGCCCTTGCAGGCGCCCGCGCAGCATGGAAAGAGGCCAAGGCCGCCGGGCATGACGTGACCTACTGGAAGGAAACCCCTTCCGGAAAATTCGAGAAGCAGAACTGACCTTGGGTTATTTTTCTCCCCTCAATATCGCGATCCTGCTGATCGACCTGGCCATGGCCTGGCATGTCATCCGCAGCGGCCGCTCGCCCATGTGGATCATGGGCATGGGACTGGCGTCCTTCATCAATGTGCTGGCGCTGTTCGCCCTGTGGCTGGCCTATGTCGTGATGGCGGTGGTTCCGGATTTCCTGAACAGTCATGGCATGCGCAGCTTCACCGGCAGCGTGGTGAAAGCGGCGGATCCGGGACGCGGCTACCGCGAGAAAAAGAAACAGGTCGAGCTGGTGGGATCGGTCGATGCCAAGCGGGCGCTGGCCGAGGAAAGCGTCAAGCGCGGCTTCTTCGCCGAGGCGATCGAATTGTATGAAAGCGCCATGCAGGGCCCGCTGGGCGCGTCCGATCCCGCCCTGCTCAAGGGCCTGGGCCGCGCGCGCATGTTGGCAGGGCAGGGCGCCGAGGCCGAAGCGCTGTTCGTGCAGCTGAAACAGGTGGACCCGGCGGCGTTCGATGCCGATGCCGAGCTGGATTACGCCCGGGCGCTGGCGCTGCAGAACAAGAATGACGAAGCGGTGGCGCAGTATGAAAAAGTGGTGGCCCGCTATCCCGGCGAGGAAGCGCGCGCCCGTTTCGGTCTGTTGCTGGAAAGCATGGGCCAGAACGACCGCGCCCAGGGGCTGTTCAGCGAGATCATCAAGTCGGTGAAGGGTGCGCCCGGTTATTACAAGTCACGCCAGCGCGAGTGGCTTTCGATCGCCAAGTCACACCTTCGCTGAGCGCGGCGCGAAAGCGAAACACAGTGCGCCCAGCGCGCAGACCGCACCAAGTCCCAGAAGTCCGGCGCTGTTGTTGGCGAAGATCGCATCCAGCCAGGCGCGCAGGTTCGGCGCCGCAAAGCCTCCCAGATTGCCGATGGAGTTGATCAGGGCGATGCCCCCGGCCGCAGCCGCGCCGCCCAGAAGCCGGGTCGGCAGGGTCCAGAACAAAGCCGGCGAGACGATCAGGCCGGCGGCCGCGACACACAGCGCTATCAGCGCCACCAGCGGAGAGGGCGTCAGGGCTGAGACCGCCAGCGCGATACCGGCGATGCCCGCCGTCATGGCGCCGATGCCGCGCGCATTGCCGCGTGCGTCGCACCACGGCGGAACAATGGTCACCGCGATCAGGGCGCATATCCATGGCAGGGAAGTAACCAGGCCAACCTGCAGCCCGATGCTGGTTCCCAACAGCCGCGCAACCTGTGCCGGCAGATAGAAAGTGAGGCCGTAAAAGCCCATCTGCACCAGGAAATAGACCAGCGCAAGATAAAGCACGCGACCATCGCCCAGGGCTTTCAGCACGCCTGGATGTTCGCGCGCGCCGTCGTCCTCCGCCAGCGCCGCGCGCAAGGTCGTTTTCTCGTCGGCATTCAACCAGGGCGCCTGTTCGGGGCGGTCGTGCAACAAAAACAGCACCGCGATGCCGCCCAGCGATGCCAGCAGGCCCTCGATCAGGAACATCACCTGCCAGCCATGCAGGCCGAACGCGTCATGTGCCACCAGTAAACCGGAGATCGGGCCGCCGAATGTCAGCGCCAGCGGCGCGCCATAATAGAACATGCCGACGGAACGGGCGCGGGCGGCGGTGGGGTACCAATAGGTCATGTAATAAATCACGCCGGGAAAGAAGCCGGCTTCGGTCATCCCCAAGAGGAAGCGCACGGCATAAAAACTGTTGGGACCGGCCACAAAGGCATTGGCGGCGGAGACGATGCCCCAGGTGATCATAATTCGCGCCATCCAGCGCCGCGCGCCGAACCGGTGCAGCGCCAGGTTGGACGGTACCTCCAGGAGTGCATAGCCGACAAAGAAGATGGAGGCCCCGAAAGCAAAGGCGGCATTGCCGATCCCCACATCCGCCGCCAGGCCCGCCTTGGCGAAGCTGACATTGGCCCGGTCCAGGAAGGCCATGACGTACATCATCAGCAGGACGGGCATCAGCCGCCGGTGCAGCTTCGGCAGGATGCGGGAAAGCTGCGCCTGGGCCATGACGGCTCCTATTCTTCTTGTTCTTGTTCGTCCGTCTTTTTGGGCTTGGCCATCTTGGCCAGCAAGGCCGTCTCGCGGTGCCAGCGCTTCAGCGGGCGCGCCGGATAGCCGCCCACCCGTTCGCCGGCGCCGATGTCGCGGGTGACACCGGACCGCGCCGCCAGCCGCGCGCCCGCGCCAATGGTGAGATGATCGCTGATCCCGACCTGGCCGCCGATCAGCACCATGGGGCCGACGCTGGTCGAGCCGCCGATGCCGACCTGCGCCACCAGCAAACTGTGATGGCCGATGCGCACATTGTGGCCGACATGAATCAAACTGTCGAAGCGCACGCCGCGCTCGATATGGGTGTCGCCGATGGCGCCGCGGTCCACGGTGCAGTTGGAGCCGAACTCGACATCGTCCTCGATGACGACACGGCCCAGCTGCGGCACGCGCAGCAGCCCGTCCAGGCTGGGCACGAAGCTGAAGCCCTGGTTGCCGATGGAATTGTTGGGGCCCATCACCACC
>JBBQBL010000068.1:0-11093 GCA_038317805.1 Micropepsales bacterium | reverse complement strand
GATGCGTCAGCAATCGCCCCGCGCCGGGGCGCATGGCCTGGTGCTGGCGCAGGTCAGCAATGTCGGCGCCGACGGCGCCAATCTGCGCCTGACCCTGATCTTTCCGCGCGTGCTGGGTGACGGCGTCGCCCAGGCGCAGGCTATCCGCGATGTGGCGGAAAAGGCTTTTGCCGGACCTGAACCCGCGTTGCTGGAAACACAACTGCAGCAGGCGATCCGGCAGGTGCTGGATCCCAAGGGAATCCTGGCTTAAGCGGCGGCCAGCGCTTCTTTCACCGCTTTAGCGGCCTTGGCCACCGCGTCATGCGCCTGCGGCAGCACCGTCTGCAGATAGATGAAGCAATGCACCATGTCGGCATAGTCGGCGATGGTCACTTTCACACCGGCGCCGCGCAGCTTTTCGGCATAGGCCAGCCCTTCGTCATGCAGCGGGTCATAGCCGCCCAGCATCACAAAGGCCGGCGGTAAGCCGGTAAAATCCTTGGCGCGCAGCGGCGATATCCTGGGCGAAGCCGTGTCGGCCTGCGGCGTCAGATACAGCGAGTTGAAATATTCGATGGCGCGGCGTTCCAAGAAATAGCCCACCGCGAATTCGTTGAGCGAGGCGGTTTCCCCGCCTATCTGGGTGTTGGGAAATAGCAGCAACTGATAAGCGATCTTGATGCCGCCCTTTTCGCGCGCCAATTGAGTGACGATGGCGGCCAGCATGCCGCCGGCGCTGTCGCCGCCCACCGCGATGCGCCCCGCATCCACGCCGATCTCCGCGGCATTCTGTTCGATCCACTGGACGGCAGCCCAGGCATCATCCACCGCAGCGGGATACGGGTGTTCGGGCGCCAGGCGATAGTCCACCGCAATCACCTTGAAGCCGCCTTCGGCCGCCAGCAGCCGGCACAGCCCGTCATGGCTTTCGAGGCTTCCTGCGACGAAGCCGCCGCCATGGAAATAGACCAAGGTCGGTTGCGGCCCGGCCGCCGCCACCGGCGCATAAGACCGTGCGCGTATTTCACCGCCCGGTCCTGGAATGTTGAAATTCTCAATCTTGCCCACCGCCACATCCTTGGGGCTGGTGAGCTGCATCATGGCGGCGAAGGATTGGCGGGTGACAGCAGGCGGTACGTCCCAGGCCTTGGGGCGCGGGAACGCGGCGGCCTTGTCCAGGAAGGCTTTCACCAAAGGATCGAGCGGCATGGAAGTCCCTGCAGAGCGCGCAAAGACTCTAACGCATTTGGCGGAACTTTGGGCTAGTGGATGGAGATGCGGGCGTCCGGGTCGATGCGGCCGGAATGGATGTCACCCAGCAGAACCAGCATCAGGAACCAGAACTGGGCCCGGTCGTGGCGGCCTTCCGCCTCCAGGGTCATCACCGCGCGGCTGGCATAATCGGACGCCGCCTTGCCGTGTTCAGCAGCCAGGTCGCCCGCCAGTCGGTAGAGGTCGCCGGTCGTCATGGTCATGCGCAAACCATGACAGACCGATATGAACGGGGTCTTAACCGAATATTTATATAACAATTTCAATGGCTTGATTAAGAATCACACGACGTGCGCGTAATTTGCTATATACCCCGTCCCAGAAACGTGGATTTCACGCGTGCGCGGCAAAAGCATTCTCCTGATCGTCGGCGGCGGCATCGCTGCCTACAAAAGCCTGGAGCTGGTCCGCGCCCTGGCGGCGCGCGGTGTGAAAACCCGCGCCATCCTCACCAAGGCCGGCGCGGAGTTCGTCACGCCCCTGTCGCTGTCGGCGCTGACAGGCGACAAAATCTATTCCGATCTTTTCAGCCTGACGGACGAAGCCGAGATGGGTCACATCCAGCTGTCGCGCAGCGCCGACCTGGTGGTGGTGGCGCCAGCCACCGCCGACCTGATGGCCAAGATGGCGAACGGGCTGGCCAATGATCTGGCCTCCACCACGCTGCTGGCCACCGACAAGAAAGTCCTGATGGCGCCGGCCATGAATGTGCGGATGTGGGAAAGCGCATCCGTGAAGCGCAACCGCGCACAATTGGAAAAAGACGGCGTGCTGTTTGTCGGACCGAATGACGGCGAGATGGCCTGCGGCGAATTCGGCCCCGGCCGCATGGCCGAACCGATGGAGATCGTCGCCGCCATTGAGCGGGCGCTTTCCGTTTCTGGCCCCCTCGCCGGCCTGACCGCGCTGGTCACCGCCGGTCCCACGCGCGAGCCGGTGGACCCGGTGCGCTTTCTGGCCAACCATTCCAGCGGCAAGCAGGGTTATGCCATTGCCGAAGCCTTGATGCGCGCGGGCGCCGCGACCACACTGATCTCCGGTCCGGTGTCCATCGCGCCGCCCGATGGCGTCAAGTTGCAGCGCGTCACAACGGCGCGCGAAATGCTGGCGGCCTGCGAAGCGGCCCTGCCGGCCGATGTGCTGGTGATGGCAGCGGCGGTTGCCGACTGGCGGCCCGATATCGCCGCCAATTCCAAGATCAAGAAATCGGTGGACCGCGTCGTTCCGCTGATCAAGCTGGTGGAAAATCCCGACATCCTGGCGACCATCGCCCAAGGGCCAAAGCGTCCGCGGCTGGTGATCGGCTTTGCCGCCGAAACCGACGATGTCGTGTCCAACGGCGTGGCCAAGCGCGGCCGCAAGGGCGCGGACTGGATCATCGCCAATGATGTATCGGGCGATGTGATGGGCGGTGATCGCAACCGCATTCACCTGATCAGCGAGGCCGGCACCGAAGACTGGCCCGACATGACCAAGAGCGAAGTGGGCGCGCGTCTGGCGGCCCGCATCGCCGAAAAACTCAAGGGTGCTGCGTGAAGGTTGGGATCAAGAAGTTGCCGCATGCGCAGGATTTGCCCCTGCCCCATTATGCCACCCAAGGCTCGGCGGGGCTGGATTTGCTGGCCGCGATCGACGCGGACATCGAACTGAAGCCCGGCGCCCGCATGGCGGTGGCCACCGGCATCGCCATCGAATTGCCGCTGGGGGTTGAGGCGCAGGTGCGGCCACGTTCCGGCCTGGCGCTGAATCACGGCATCACATGTTTGAATTCGCCCGGCACCATCGACAGCGACTATCGTGGCGAGATCAAGGCCATCCTGATCAACCACAGCGATGCGGTGTTCAGGATCTCGCGCGGCATGAAGATCGCCCAGATGGTGATCGCCCGCCACGAACAGGCAGAACTGGTCGAAGTGGATGCCTTGTCCGACAGCGCCCGCGGCGCCGGCGGCTTCGGCAGCACAGGCATGACGGTCAAATCGTAATGCTGAAACTGTCGCGCAAAACCCTGCTGGCGCTGGAGGCAGTGATCGACATCGCCTTCAATGCACGGCCCGAGCCGGTGCAGGCCAAGGAAATCACCGCCCGCCAGGGCGTGCCGCAGCGTTACCTGGAACAGGTGATGCAGCAACTGGTGCGCGCCGGTATCCTGAAAGGCGTGCGCGGGCCGCGTGGCGGCTACCGGCTGGCGCGCGAACGCCGCCGCATTTCGGTGGGCGATGTGGTGCGGGTGGCCGAAAGCATCGAGGATGACGAGGAAAAGCACACGCCTCGCTCGGACCTGGGGCAACGGATCGTGGCCCCCTTCGTTGCCACCCTGCAGGACGAATTGATGGTGCGGCTGGATTCAGTCTCGATAGAGGACCTCTGCCAGCGCGCCCGTCATGCGGGTGTCGAAGCCGGGGCGGAGACTAGCGCCGACTTTATCATTTAGGAGCGTCGGCGAAAGCCGGAGCGACCAACTTAAGGAGAGTTCGTACATGGAACAGGGCAAGCCCGGCCGCGGCCGCATCTATGATTGCATCACCGATACCATCGGCGACACGCCGCTGGTGCGCCTGAAGCGCATGCCCCAGGCCGCCGGCGCCAAGGCCGACGTCCTGCTGAAGCTGGAATTCTTCAATCCCCTGTCCTCGGTCAAGGACCGCATCGGCGTCCACATGATCGATGCGATGGAAAAGCAGGGCATCATCACGCCGGGCAAGACCGTGCTGATCGAGCCGACCTCCGGCAATACCGGCATCGCGCTGGCCTTTGTGGCGGCGTCCAAAGGCTACAAGCTGATCCTGGTGATGCCCGAAAGCATGTCGCTGGAACGGCGCAAGATGCTGATGATCCTGGGGGCGCAGATCGAACTGACCGAAGCTGCCAAGGGCATGAAGGGCGCCATCGCCCGCGCCCATGAGCTGGTCGCCAGCCATCCCGGCGCCGTGATCCCGCAGCAGTTCGAGAACCCGGCCAATCCGGAAATTCATCGCCAGACCACGGCCGAGGAAATCTGGAACGACACCGACGGCAAGGTGGATATCGTGATTTCCGGCGTGGGCACCGGCGGCACCATCACCGGCGTGGGCCAGGTGCTGAAGGCGAAAAAGCCGTCAGTGAAGATGATCGCGCTGGAACCGGAGGATTCCCCCGTGCTGTCGGGCGGCGCGCCCGGCCCGCACAAGATCCAGGGTATCGGCGCGGGCTTTGTGCCGGCCATCCTGGACCGCAAGGTGATCGACGAAGTCATCACCATTTCCAACGAGACGGCGCTGGAAACCGCCCGCCGCGCGGCGCGCGAAGAAGGCATCCCGGTGGGCATTTCCTCGGGCGCGGCGATTGCGGCGGCGCTGGAAGTGGGCGCGCGTCCCGAAAATGCCGGCAAGACGATCGTCGCGATCATCCCGAGCTTTGCGGAACGCTATTTGTCCACGGCTTTGTTCGAGGGACTATAATAGTGAAAATAAACCCATCGCTGCTGGCCATACCCCTGACCACGCTGGCTCTGGGCATATTCATAGTCCCCTTCGCTGTATGGAACACTGACCACGCAGCGCAATTTTTTGGCGCTTTCGTTGCCGCCCTCGCGACCGCGATAGCGGCTTTTTCTGGCTTTTTCATCCAGCATAAGCTGTCTGAGGAGCGCGAACAGAAAGCGGAAAATAAAAGGCAGCTTACGGAAGTTGTCGAACTGTTTTTTTGGCTTCGCTACATTCAAGTCAGCTTGGTGAGAGCAGTTAAAGCACTAGATAAACGGATAGAACAGGAAGACCAACCCCCCCGACGATAATACCGATTTTTTTAAGCTGAATATCGTAGCGCTAAAAACGATTGCGCTCTCCGGGCTTGAACATGAAACAAAAGACCATGCAGCAAAAGCATTACGACTTCCCTCGGAGGCACGAATTAAAGTTGCTACACGGATGTATGATATCTGCGAAGCGGCTGAGCATTTAAGAGGCATATTCGATCCCAACGATCTGGAACACGAATACACATTGAGTAACCTCAAAAAGGCACGCACCCTTATTTTAAAACACGCGGCTCACTTTGACATAGCAGTAGATTTAGTCAGCAAGCATCTAAAAGAGGAAGGTGTGTCACTGGACTAAATTTAAGCACAGTCAGTCCATCTCTCGCTATTTCCCGACGCGGATCGCGCTCAGGTCGCCCAGAAGACCGAACGCCTGCAGCAGCCAGATAACTACCGCTATCACGACGACTGCGTTGAGGATGGATTTGATCTTGCCATCCATGGGAATGTAGGTGTTGACGAGCCAGAGCAGCACGCCGACGACAATAAGCACGACAACAATGGTCAGAAGCGGCATGAAATACCTCCCGTGAAATCTGCCTGTTAAACCCGCAGTTCCTCGGAAAGTTCCCTCACACCTGTAAAAGCCCCGCCAGCAGGTCGGGACGGTCGGTGCAGATCGCATCCAGGTCCATCAGCCTGCGCATGTCGGCGGTCTCGTTGACAGTCCAGGCGCCCACATTCAGGCCGGCAGCCTTGGCATACGCGATGTTCTGGGGCGTGGCATCCGCGAAGTTGGGAAACCAGCCCTGGCTGCCCGCAGCAGCGATCGCGTCGATCACCGGTCTCGCATCGCCTGACAGCCTGTCTGTTGTGAACCAGCATTGCGCACCCGGGTCGCGCTGGCGAATGCGCGCCAAGGCACGCCAGTCGAAGCCGACGAAAATTATATTCTCGCGTCCCGCACAAATCTTATGGGCGGCATCGGCCAGCGCCGCCGGATCGGCGCTGTCGTCGCTTCCATCGCATTTCAGTTCGACGAACAATTTGAAGCCGGTGCCCGCCAGAGCCACCACGTCTTCCAGCAACGGCACCGGCGCATCCAATGGTTTCAGCAACGGATGAGTGCGCGCATAGTCGCTGCCGGACCGCGCCGTGCCGACATCGAAGTGTCGCAGTTCATCCCATGTCAGGTCCTTGATGCGCGGTCCCGGCGTGATTAGCCAGGCGCCATCCTTGCGCGCCAGGTCCGCCTTCAGGCGGAAATCATGATGCACCACGACCCTGCCGTCCGCCGTCAGCTGCACATCCAGTTCGGCGCCGTCGCAGCCGCGCGCGACCGCATCGGCGAAAGCCGCCAGCGTGTTTTCCGGCATCAGCTGGGCGCCGCCGCGATGGGCGATGTTCCAAGGTTGCATGGCTTTTTATAGCGGCTGGACGCGCCTTCGTCGCGGTCCCGTGCTATTGGCTCGCGCATGACGGACCATATCGATCACCTGGCCGATCCCGGCCCCCTGATCCCCGCCGGCCGCCACCATGCCTGGCTGCTGGAGGCGCACGAGCTGTTGCGCCTGGCGGTGCCGATGGCCGCCACCCAGCTCGCCCAGATGGTGATCCTGGCCACCGACACCATCATGCTGGGACATTTCAGCAACCGCGCACTGGCCGCTGCCGCGCTGGGCAACACCATCTATTTCATGTGCTGGCTGCTGGGCAGCGGCTTGCCGATGGCCGTGTCGCCGGTGATCGCGCATGTCCAGGGCGCGCATATTGCGGGCACCAAACAGCGTGACCAGCGGGAAGTCCGCATCGCGGTGCGCATGGGCTTGTGGTCTGTAGCATTGATCTCGCTGCCGCTGCTGGCCGTGCTGATCTTCACCCGTCCCATCCTCACCGTTCTGGGCCAGGAGCCCATGCTGGCATCGGATGCCGCCATCTTCATGTCGGGCCTGGCCTGGGGCTTGCCCTTTGCCATGGCGTTCCAGGTGCTGCGCAGCTTTTCCACCGCGCTCAGCCGCGCCGTGCCACCGCTGGTGGTGATGGGCGCTGCAGTGCTGTGGAATGCCGGTTTCGATTACGCCCTGATCTTCGGCCATTTCGGTTTTCCGAAGATGGGCCTGTATGGCGCGGGGCTGGCCAGCGCCAGTTCGAACATCTTCAGTTTCGTGGCGATGCTGACGGTGTGTTTGGCCGTGCCCGCCCTGAAGCGTTACCGCATCCTGCACCGGCTGTGGCAGTGGCACCGACAAAGCTTTGCCGAGCTGTTCCGGCTGGGCCTTCCCATCGGCATCACCATGGTGTTCGAAGTGGCGCTGTTTAACGGCGCGGCCCTGGCGATGGGCGTCATCGGCCTGTCTTCGCTGGCGGCGCACCAGATCGCCATCACCATTCCCTCCCTCACCTTCATGATCCCGCTGGGCATCGGGCTGGCGGCGACGGTGCGGGTCGGCATGGCGGCGGGCGCGGGCGATGCCATCGCCGCACGGCGCGCCGGCTTCACTGCCATCGGTATGGCGGCGATCTTCATGTGCTGTGCCGCGCTGGTATTGCTGGCTTGGCCGCGCGAGATCGCCAGCCTGTGGCTGCCGGACATTCCGGAGAATGCGGAAGTGCTGGGGCTGGCGGTCAGCTTTCTTGCCGTCGCTGCCGCCTTCCAGTTGGTGGACGGCATCCAGGTCGCCGCCTCCATGAGCCTGCGCGGCCTGAAAGACGCGCGCGGGCCGATGTGGCTGGCCGGCGCGTCCTATTGGCTGGCGGGTGCGCCCATGTGCCTGATCCTGGCCTTTCCGTTGGACCTGAAAGGCTTCGGCATCTGGCTTGGGCTGGCGTTCGGGCTGCTGGTCGCGGCGGTGACGCTCACGGCGCGCTTCGCGATCCTGTCAAAGAAACCGCTGTAGAAGCAGCCCAAGCACGATCACGACGGTCAGCACGACCACGGCGACACGCCACGGCCTGCTTTGGCGTTCCTGTTCGGCGGCAATGGCGCGCGCGGTATCGGGATGCAGCCGCACGCCGCCTTCGGCCACCATCTGTGACAGTTCCTCGGCATTCTTGACCAGTTGCGGCAGGTCTTGAGCCAGCTTGCCCAGTGCGCCGAAAGTCTCGCCGGCGCGGGTCAGCGCCGCTTCCGGACCCATATTGTCGCTCACCCAGCGTTCGGCGACGGGACGCGCGGCTTCCCAGATGTCGAAGTCCGGATCCAGCCCGCGGCAGACGCCTTCCACCACCACCATGGTCTTTTGAAGAAGTACCAACTGCGGCTGGGCCTGCATATCGAAACGCCGCGTAGTCTCGAACAACTGGCCCAGCAGGCGCGCGATGGAGACCTCGCGGGCGCTTTTGCCGAAGATGGGCTCGCCCACCGCGCGCATGGCCTGCGCAAAGGTCTCGATGGGATGATGCGGCGGGACGAAGGCGAATTCGTAATGCAGCTCGGCCACCTTGCGGTAATCGCGTTGCAGGAAACCGGCGAGCGTGCCGGCCATGAAGCGGCGCATGCCCGCATCGAGCCGGCCCATGATGCCGAAATCCACCGCCGCCAGCCGACCCTGGGCATCGATGAACAGGTTGCCCGGATGCATGTCGGCGTGGAAATAACCGTCGCGCAGCGCCTGGGTCAGGAAGCTGCGCATCACCAGCACCGCCACCTGTTTGGGATCGCGGCCCGCCGCGGCGATGGCGGCGGTATCGCGCAGGGGAATGCCGTCGATCCATTCGCTGGTCAGCACGCTTGCAGACGTTCGGGTCCAGTCGATATGGGGCACGCGGAATTCCGCTTCGCCCCGCGTGCTTTCATAAAGCTCACCTGCCGCCGCTGCTTCCATGCGCAGATCCAGCTCCAGCGCCACGGAGTCCGCCAGGGTGGCGACAATCGCGGTGAAACGGAGCCGCCGCGCTTCGGCGGACCAGGCCTCGGCGGTGCGTGCGAAATAGGCGAGCGCCTGAAGATCGCGCGTGAACTGGTCGCGGATGCCGGGACGCAAAATCTTCACCGCCACCCGCACCGGCGGGTTGTCGCTGGTCTGGGCCCGGTGCACCTGGGCGATGGAGGCGGCGGCCATCGCAGCCCCGAAGCTGGAGAACAGCGCTTCCACCGGCTTGCCGAAGGCGCGGGCGATCTCGGCGCGCGCGGCGCTTTCCGGGAAAGGCGGCAAGCGGTCCTGCAGATGCTCCAGCGCCGAGGCCATTTGCGGGCCGACAATGTCGGGCCGGGTCGCCAGCATCTGGCCCAGCTTGATGTAAGCAGGTCCCAGTTTTTCCAGCGCCACGCTCAGCTTGGTGCCCGCGTCCGCGCGCCCCGCGCGGAAGGCCCGCGCCGGTCCGGCCAGCAACCAGGCGGCATGCAGCAGACGCAAGGAACTGGAAACGGCGCTCATCAGATACGCCAGGCCGAATGCATGGCGGCGATGCCGCCGGAAAGATTTCGGACTTTCACCTGCTCCAGCCCGGCATCGGTGATCATCTGGGCGAATTTCGCCTGGGGCGGGAAGCGGCGGATGCTTTCGGCCAGATAGCGATAGGACTCTTCATCCTTGGCCACCAACCCGCCGATCTTGGGCATCAGCTTGAAGGAATAAGCGTCATAGAGCGTATCCAGCCCCGGCACTTCGACCTTGGAGAACTCCAGACAAAGAAAGCGCCCGCCCGGTTTCAGCACCCGCTTTGCTTCTACCAGCGCCCGGTCGATGTGCGTGACGTTACGGATACCAAAGGCGATGGTGTAGGAATCAAAATGCGCGTCGGGGAATGGCAGGCTTTCGGCATTGCCGCACACCCATTCGATGGCGCCCTCACCTTTCTCTTCGGCGCGGCGTACGCCTTCGCCCAGCATCTGCTGGTTGATGTCGCACACCGTCACCGCCGCTTCACCGCCACGGCTACGCACCAGATCGACGATACGAAAAGCGATGTCGCCGGTACCGCCCGCCACATCCAGGCTTTTCCAGCCCGGTTGCGGGTTCAGCCATTCCACCATCGCATCCTTCCAGATGCGGTGGACGCCGGCGCTCATCAGGTCGTTCATCAGGTCGTAGCGCGCCGCCACGGACGAGAAGACCTCTTTGACAAGGCCTTCTTTCTGGTCTTCGGGCACCTCGCGGAAACCGAAACTGGCGGTTTTCTCAGTCATGCCGGGAACATAGCCGGGGCGCGGCCTAGTGGCTACCGCTGGCGCCCGCGACCATTTAATACGGGTCCATGCCTGAACTTCCCGAAGTCGAAACCGTGCGCCTGGGCCTGGTCCCTGTGATGGAAGGTCATGTCCTGACCGAGGTGGAAACCCGCCGGGGCGATCTGCGCATTCCCTTCCCGCGTGACTTCGCCGCCCGCATGCGCGGCCACAAGGTCACAGCGCTGCGGCGGCGGGCCAAGTACCTGCTGGCGGACCTGGACAGCGGCGAGACGCTGGTGATCCATCTGGGCATGTCGGGGCGCATGAGCGTCTATGCCGAAGGCAAGCAGCGCCGCATCGGCTCTTATATCTATGACAAGGCGCCCGAAGGCGCCGGCACCGGCAAGCATGATCATGTCGTGTTCGAGACCGATGCGCCCGCCCGCATCATCTTCAACGATCATCGCCGCTTCGGACTGATGACATTGGTCGATACCAAGACGATCGAGCAGGACAAGCTGTTCAAAGACATCGGCATCGAGCCCTTGTCCGGCAAGTTCAACACCGCCTATCTCGCCAAGGCGCTGGACGGCAAGAAGACCCCCATCAAGTCGGCGCTGCTGGACCAGCGGCTGATCGCAGGTCTTGGCAACATCTATGTTTGCGAAGCCTTGTTCCGTTCGAAAATCTCGCCCAAGCGGCTGGCAGGCTCCATTAAAGAGGATCGGTTGCCACCGCTGGTCGCCGCCATCAAGAAAGTGTTGAAGGACGCCATCGCCGCCGGCGGCTCGACCTTGCGCGACCATGCCCAGGCCGCCGGCGACCCGGGCAATTTCCAGCATCATTTCCTGGTCTATGGCCGCGAGGGAAAACCGTGCAAACTGGGCTGCAAGGGCACCGTCAAGCGCATCGTGCAGGCGGGCCGCTCCACTTTCTATTGTCCCAAGTGCCAGACGTGAGAGACGCATGAACATCACCACGCAAGTCAAA
>JBBQBL010000067.1:0-11156 GCA_038317805.1 Micropepsales bacterium | reverse complement strand
TCGTTGATCATCGGCAGCAGGATGCGGTTGACGATGAAGGCGGGGAAATCTTCGGCGTAGGCGGCGGTCTTGCCCACGCGCTTGACGATCTCCAGCGCGGACTGGAACGTGGAGTCATTGGTGGCGATGCCGCGGATCACTTCCACCAGCTGCATAACCGGCACCGGATTCATGAAGTGCAGGCCGATGAAATGTTCCGGCCGGTCGGTCGAGGCGGCCAGGCGGGTCACCGAGATAGATGACGTGTTGGTGGCGATCATCGCCTTGGGCGAGATGCGGGTGCAAAGGTCCTGGAAAATTTTCTTCTTGATGGCTTCGTCTTCGGTCGCCGCCTCAATCACCAGATCGCGGTCCTTCAGATCATCCAATGTCTCTGTGACGCGGATGCGGGCCAAAGCGGGCGCGATCTCTTCTTCCTTGATCAGGCCCTTGGAGGCCTGGCGCTGCATGTTCTTCTGTACCCGCTCGATAGCCTTGGACAACGCATCCTTGTTGATGTCGTCCAGCACCACGTCATAGCCGGCCAGCGCCAGCACATGGGCGATGCCGGTGCCCATTTGTCCCGCGCCCACCACACCGATTTTCTCAACTGCCATTTGGATTGCCTTTACTTGTAGCCGCGTTTGGACAGTTCTTCGTCCAGCTCGGGGATAATCTTGAACAGGTCGCCCACCAGGCCGTAATCGGCTACCTGGAAGATGGGGGCGTCTTCGTCCTTGTTGATGGCGACGATCTTGCGCGAGTCTTTCATGCCGGCCAGATGCTGGATGGCGCCGGAAATGCCCACCGCGATGTACAGATCGGGGGCCACGGCCTTGCCGGTCTGACCGACCTGATAGTCATTGGGCACGTAGCCGGCATCCACCGCGGCGCGGGACGCGCCCACGGCTGCATGCAGCTTGTCGGCGATGGAATCCAGCAGCTTGAAGTTTTCCGCCGATCCCAGCCCGCGCCCGCCGGAGATGACGATCTTGGCCGAGGTCAGATCAGGACGTTCGGACTTGGACAGGACTTCGTCCGAGAATTTGGAATTGCCGGCATCGGATTCCGCCGCGATTTTTTCGATTGCTGCGCTGCCGCCTTCGCCAGCCGCCGCGAAAGCAGTGGTGCGCACGGTGATGATCTTCTTGCCCGCCGGGGCCTGCAACGTCTCAATGGCGTTGCCGGCATAAATGGGCCGCTCGAAGGTGTCGGGCGAAATGACCTTCAGGACTTCGGAAATCTGGCCCACATCCAGCCTGGCGGCGACGCGTGGCAGGATATTTTTTCCCGTCGTGGTCGCGGGCGCCAGGATAGCGTCGTACTTGTCTGCGACAGACAACAGCAGCGCTTCCATCGGTTCGGCCAGCTGGCGCGCATAAGGCGCGGCATCCGCCAGCAAGACTTTCTCGACCCCGGCGATTTTTGCAACGGCGTCGGCGACAGCGGCGCAATTCTCGCCCGCCACCAGCACATGCACCGGCGAAGACACTTGCGCCGCGGCCGTCACCGCCTTGTGGGTGGCGTCTTTCAGAACGGCATTGTCATGCTCGGCGATTACCAGCGAAGCCATCAGATGACCCCATCGGCTTTGAGCTTGTCCAGAAGCTCCGGCACGCCGGAGACCTTCACGCCGCCGCTGCGCTTGGGCGGTTCGGAAATCTTCAGCACCTTGAAGCGCGGGGTGATGTCCACGCCCAGATCAGCGGGGGACTTTTCCTCGATCGGCTTCTTCTTGGCCTTCATTATGTTGGGCAGCGAGGCATAGCGCGGCTCGTTCAGGCGCAGGTCGGTGGTCATCACCGCCGGCAATTTCACTTCGACGGTCTGCAGGCCGCCATCGATTTCGCGGGTGATCTTGGCGCTGCCGTCAGCCAACTCCAGCGAGTGGGCGAAGGTGCCCTGCGGCCAGCCCAGCAGTGCGGCCAGCATCTGGCCCACCTGGTTGGCGTCGTCGTCGATCGCCTGCTTGCCGGTAATGACGAAACCGGGCTGTTCGGCGTCGACGATGGCCTTGAGAATCTTGGCGACCGCCAGCGGCTCCACCATCTGGTCGGTCTTGACCAGGATGCCCCGGTCCCCGCCCATCGCCAGCGCGGTACGGATGGTCTCACTGGCTTGCTGCGGGCCAATGGAGACGATGACCACCTCGCTGGCCTTGCCCTTTTCCTTCAGACGCACGGCTTCTTCCACCGCGATCTCGTCAAAAGGGTTCATGGACATTTTGACATTGGCCAAGTCCACGCCGCTTTGGTCCGCCTTCACGCGAACCTTCACGTTGTAGTCAATCACCCGCTTGACGGGCACCAGAACCTTCATGGTGTTTCTTTGACCCCAATGGACGGCGATTTCGCGGCGATGGCGGCGACCCGTCCTGCTCTTGTGCGGTGCAAAAAGTATGGCCGCAGGGCGAGGCCTGTCAACGAAACCGGGAGGGAAACAGGCCCACCATTGCTGCAATGCAGCAATGGTGGTTAATCCCGATTGTCAGACTGCGGCATCCTGCCGCAGTCTTTGGATCTATTTCAGGGTTTCGAGATATTCGACCAGATCGGCCTGCTGCTTTTTGCTGCTGATGCCGGCAAAGGCCATCTTGGTGCCGGGCACCATGCGGGCAGGGCCGGCGGCCCACTTGGTCAGGTTGGCTTCGGTCCAGACGATGCCGGACTTCTGCAGCGGCGCCGAATAGGCAAAGCCGGATCGGGTGGCCGCCTTGCGGCCCACAATGCCGAACAGGTTGGGGCCCAGGCCGTCGCCGCCGCCCTTGTCGCTGGTGTGGCAAACGGCGCACCGCTTGAAAACGGCCTCGCCGGCCTTGGCGTTGCCGCCGGCATTGGCCAGGGTGGTGGATGCGGCCAGCAGCGCCAGCACGGTCAAACTCTTGCGAAGCATGGATAAGCCTTTTTTGGTTCCCCTCACGGGGCCCTCCAATACCTGATCTTGTATACAAAAACAGCCAATTTATGACCATAAGACACGAAGGGATTAGCGCGCCAGGCCGTCAGGCGTTGACTAGCTCCACCTGCACCACGTCGGTACGCGCCACCTCGAAGGTGGCGGCGCAGATGCCCAGATAGAATTCCCAGTTGCGCAGGAATTGCTGGTCATGGCCCAGGGCCCTGATCTGGGGTTCGGCAGCCTGCATCCGCACCAGCCACTCGCGCAGGGTGCGGGCATAGTCCTTGCCGAAGCCGAAGGCTCCGGCAAATTTCAGGCCCGCTTTTTCGGCTTCCTCGCGGAATCGCGCCAGGGACGGCAGCATGCCGCCAGGAAACACATAATGGCGGACGAAATCGCTGCGGGTGCGATAGCCCGCGAAGAATTCATCCTTGATGGTGATGGTCTGGATAACGGCGCGACCGCCGCGCTTCAGCCGGTCGGCCACGGTGGAGAAATAAGCCGGCCAGTAATGCTCGCCCACCGCCTCGAACATCTCGATGGAAACGATGTTGTCGAAGCTGCCTTTGCTGAGGCGATAATCTTCCAGCTTGATGTCGGCGGCGCCGCCCAGGCGCGCGGTGGCGAACTTGTGCTGGGCCGGCGAGATGGTCAGGCCGGTGACATGATGGCTGTCGGCGGCGGCGCGTTCGGCAAAGCCGCCCCAGCCGCAGCCGATTTCCAGCACGTCGGCTTTCTTCTGCGTGAACTTGGACAGGATGCGCTCGTACTTGTTCTGCTGGGCGCGGTACAGTTCATCGGTGCCGTTATACAGCGCCGAGGAATAGGTCATGCTCTTGTCCAGCCACAACGAGTAGAAATCGTTGCCGACGTCATAATGATCCTTGATGTTGCGCGACGAGCCGGCAATGGAATTGCGCCGCACCAGCGCGTTGTGAATCACAAAGCCGATGCGGTTGAAGATATTGCCGTCCGAGAAATTGGAGAAGTGATCCAGGTTCAGCAGGAACAGGCTGACCAGCCGTTCGACGCTGTCGGTGTCCCAGCTGCCGGCGATATATTCCTCGCCCAGGCCGATATCGCCGCGCGCCATGATCCGGCGCAGCACGTCCCAGTCATGGATGTGAAAGCGCGCCGAAGGCCCCGGATGGACGCCCTTGTGAAGGGAAACCTCGCCATTGGGGGCGATGAATTCCAGGGAGCCGTACTCCAGCGAGTTCATCGCCTTGCGCCAGCTTTTCTCGATATAGGCGGCAGGTATCAAAGACATCGTTGTTTCCCAGCAAGCAGCCAAGACTAAACGGCGGCGGCGCTCAAAACAATTCGGCCGGTACCGGGTCCTGGCCTGGGAAGCCGGGCATCACCACCGTCGGGCGGGCCTTTTGTTGCGGCGCGTCGGGCGCGGCCACGGCGCCGGTCTCCCATGGGATCTGCGCGCCCAGCCCGCGGGCCACGCGCACTGCGCTGGCCAGACCGTCCTCGTGGAAGCCATGGCCCAGATGGGCGCCGGCAAACCACGTGCCGCGGCGACCCTGAAGCTGCGCGACGCGGCCCTGGGCGGCGATGGCGGCCTCGTCGAACACCGGGTGGTCGAATTCGGTGCGGTCGAACACCAGATGGTCCGGAATTTCGCGCTTGGGATTGAGACTGACGAACAGCGGGTACTTCTGGTCTATCCCCTGCAGCAGGTTCATCCAGTAGGTGACGGTGATCTTGGGATGGAGAATCTCCCCGTCCGAGACATAATTCCAGCTGGCCCAGCAGCGGCGGCGGCGCGGCATGATGCTTTCATCGCGATGCAGGACGGCAATGTTCTTCTGGTAGCGGAACGCGGCCAGCGCGCCCTGTTCCTCGCGGTCCACATCCTTCAGCAGCGCCAGTGTCTCGTCGCCATGGCTGGCCATCACAACCTGGTCGTATGTCGCAGCTCCGCCCTGGGCGTCCTTGATCTGTACTTTGCCATCTTGCCGCGTCACCGCCACGGCGGCGCAATTGGTGCGGACGCGGTGGGCGAACGGCGCGGTCAGGCGCCTGACATATTCCTGCGATCCGCCGGTAACGGTGCGCCATTGCGGCTGGCCGGTGAAGGACATCAGGTGATGATTGGCGAAGAACCGCACCAATGTGCGCGCCGGGAAATTCATCATCTCGCAGGGCGGGCAGCTCCAGATCGCCCCCGACATGGGCAGCAGGTAAAAGCGGCGAAACCAGTCGCCCAGGCCCAGCTTGTCGATCAGGCCCTGGACATTCAGTTCGGGGTGACGCTCGACCGTGTCTTGCGCCATCGCGTTGAATTTCAGGACATCGCGCACCAGGAAGCCGAAACGGGGACGCAGCAGGTTGCGACGCTGGCCGAGCACCGAGTCCAGGTCCTTGAGGCCCCATTCCAGCCAGCCATCCCTGATGGAGGCAGCGAAGGTCATGTCGCTGGCATGGGTTGGCACACCCAGATGGGCGAACAGGCCCGACAGGCCCGGATAGTTTGGGCGGTTGAAGACGATGAAGCCGGTGTCCACCGGAACGGGCTGGCCGGCATAGTCCACGGTCACGGTCCGGCTATGGCCGCCGATCCTGGCAGCTTTCTCATAGACGGTGATGTCGTGGTCCGGATTCAGCAAAAACGCGCTGCCCAGCCCCGAAATCCCCGTCCCGATAATTGCTATCCTTGCCATCGGATCAGTTACGCCCCCTTGCGATCCCCGGATCACCCGAGCCTAGATGATCCGGACGCTGCTGGCGCGCGTAAAAAAACCGCAGGACGGGGGTGACAATGGCTTTTCTGATTGCCTATGGCGTGTGTGTCCTGGTGATGGGCGGGCTTGACTTCTTCTGGCTCACCACAGCCTCCCAAGGCCTGTACCAGAAAGACCTGGGGGCGCTCCTGGCCGAGAATCCCAACATGGTCGTGGCGGTGATTTTCTATCTCCTCTACATCGCGGGTATTCAGGTATTCGCCGTCCGGCCGGCGCTGGAGACCGGGGACTGGAAAACCGCAGCCCTTTTTGGCGCGCTGTTCGGCTTCTTCTGTTATGCCACCTATGATCTGACCAACATGGCGACCATGAAAGTGTGGACCCTGCGCGTAACCCTGTTGGACATCGCCTGGGGCACCATCTTGACCGGCATCACCGCCAGCGCGGGCGCGCTGGCAGCGTTGCGGTTCGCAAAGTAGCGTCAGCGTCAGTTCTGGCCGTACAGCAAGTGCAGCTGCGGGCGCGCGGAATCGGTGATGATCTCGTTGCGCACCGGGTCGTATTTCACCTGACCGGCGTTCAGCACCGCCATCTTTTCACCCGGACCGAGCAGCGCGACCGCGACCTTGGTCGGCATGCCTTGCGGGGAGATATCCACGCGCTGTACCGCGCCGATGATCCTGCCATTGGTATCTCGGACATTGGCGTTGGCGATGCTGGCCGGCGGGCTGGCAATGGAAGCCAGGGTGGTGGGGACTGCGCTTGCGGGCGCGGCCAGCAACATCAAGGCCATGCTGCCGGCGGTGAAGTGGCGAATTTTCATGCAGAACTCCTGTTTGAAAGCGCTGCTGTGAAAACGGGCTGACAATCGCGCTGTTCCCGCCGAAAAGCGCGGAACTTGCGGGGGTTACGGGGAACCGCTGCGAGCGGGGGGAGTTCCTTCCAGATAATGCGGGAAGGAATTTCAAATGCTCGGAACAATTCTGATTGTTGTGCTTCTGCTGCTCTTGCTGGGCGCCTGGCCGTCATGGCCGCACAGCAGGGCTTGGGGCTATTACCCCTCCGGAACCTTGGGCCTGGTCCTGGTGATCGTGCTGGTGCTGGCCTTGCTCGGTCGTATCTGACTTCAAGTTATCTGGGGCATCGCCCATGACCAAGAAAAGACTGTTCGAAGACATCAGGCAAAATCCGGCGCGCATCTATCGCACCCCCGGCGATGTGCTGCGCGACCGCCGCTTCGACGACAGCGAAAGGCTGCAGATCCTGCAGGCCTGGCGCGAAAATGCCGGGGAAGCCGCCGGCGAAATCACGGCGATGATCGCGGAGCTGGAGAGCCGGCTTCACATCAGCGGCCACGCCGCCGAATGACAGGAGACGAATGATGGCACATACCGAAAACGGCAAGACGGTTCTGAGCGGCCAGGACGCGCGGGAAGGCAAGGAACTGGGCGTGATGCGCTATGTGCTGGCCATTTCATTGGCCTTGGCGGTGATCGCAGGCGTCGTGATTTACACGATCTTCTTCCACGGCGGCTAGAGTTCAGCTCGAAAGCTGCATCAGGGCCTTGCGCAATTCCACCGGGCCGAACGGCTTGCGCAGCATCACATGATCCTGGAATTTCTTGGGAATGCTGCTGGGCCCATAGGCGGTGGCGAACACGAACGGAATCTCGCGCTCTTTCAATTCTTCGGCAAAGGCGAACACCGTCTTGCCATTCAGATGCACGTCGAGCAGGGCGATGTCGAAGCTTTCGGTGTCCAGCAGGCGCATGGCGTCTTCCAGGCGCGGCACCACGCCGGCGACCTCGTAGGCCAGCTCGCTCACCATGTCCTCGATCAACATGGCCACGCTGGTCTCGTCCTCGACCACCAGCACCCGGGGGGCGAGCGCCCGCAAATGGGTGTGATCGGCCGGCAGGCCGGGGATGGGGCCGGGATGGGGTAACGGGATGACAGGATCGCCCATAGGCGCTTAACGCCTGTTTCCGGCCAAAGTTGCACCTGGAACGGCTTGTAACCGGCTGACTTGGTTAGCCATTTATTGACAGCCCCGCTAACCCCTTGACGTTAAACGCCCACGCCGTCACCAAGGGAAACCGTCTTTTTTCGAGCCCCACCTTGTCCACCGCCCAGCTCTCCATCGTGGTTCCGACCTTCAAGGAGCGGGGCAATGTCGCCGAGCTGGTGCGCCGGCTGGATGCGACCCTGGTCGGCATCGCCTGGGAATCCATTTTCGTGGACGACAATTCCCCTGACGGCACCGCCGCCGCGGTGAAGGAGATCGCCGCCCAGGATCCCCGTGTGCGCTGTCTGCGCCGGGTGGGACGCCGCGGACTGGCGGGCGCCTGCATCGAGGGCATCCTGTCCAGCGCAGCCCCCTATGTGGCGGTGATCGACGCCGACCTGCAGCATGACGAAAAGGTGCTGCCCGCCATGCTGGCCAAGCTGACGGGCGGCGAGGCGGATCTGGTGGCGGCCACCCGATACGTGGCTGGCGGATCGGCCGCCAGCTTTTCCGAAGGCCGCGGGGCCATCTCGCGGCTGGCGACCAGGATGACCCACCGCATGGTGGGCACGGCCCTGTCCGATCCCATGTCGGGCTTTTTCATGATGCGCCGCGACCGTTTCGACGAGATCGCGCCGCGCCTGTCGCCCGCCGGTTTCAAGATCCTGCTGGATATCGCCGCCACGGCGGGATCGAGTTTGCGGATTGCCGAGCAGGCCTACAGCTTTGGCGAGCGCCATGCCGGGGAAAGCAAGTTCAATATCCAGATCGGGGTGGAGTTCCTGGGCTTGCTGCTGGCCAAGATGACCGGCGACTTTGTGGACCCGCGCTTCATCTTCTTCGCCATTGTCGGCAGCATCGGTCTGGTGGTGCATCTGGCCGTGTTGTTCGGCGGCCTGATGGTGCACGAGAATTTCCGCGCCGCCCAGATCATTGCCACCTTCGCGGCCATGACCAGCAACTTCCTGCTCAACAATGAGCTGACCTATCGGGATCGCCGGTTGAAAGGCTGGTCTATGCTGCGCGGCTTTGTGCTGTTCTGCCTGATCTGTTCGGTGGGTGTGATGGCCAATGTGGATTTGGCGAGCTGGCTGTATGTCGAGCGCTCGACCTGGTGGCTCGCGGGCGCGGTGGGCGCGGTGATGAGCGTGCTGTGGAACTACGCCATGTCGACACTCTTCGTCTGGCGCGCGCGGTGATTCCGGCACGAGTCAGTCTGGCGCTGGTCGCGCTGCTGCTTCTCTTGCGCGGGGTGATGGCGGCGGCGCTGCCGCTGTCAGCGGACGAAGCCTATTACTGGCTATGGTCGCAGCATCCGGCCTGGGGTTACTACGATCATCCGCCGATGATCGCGTGGCTGATACGCGTTGGGACTCTGCTGCTGGGCGACACGCCCCTGGGCGTGCGCGCGGCCGGCGTGGTGCTGTCGCTGCCCGCGACATGGTTTGTCTGGCGCGCGGCGGCTTTGATCCTGAAGAATGATGACCGCGCCGCGTTGGCGGCGTTGTTCTTCAATCTCACCATCATGGCGTCGGCTGAACTGATGGCGGCGACCCCGGACATGCCCTCGACCGTAACGGCTTGCGCATTCGTCTGGTGCCTGGCCCAGGTGCAGGCCACAGGTAATGGCAAATGGTGGCTGGCCGTTGGGGTGGCCGCCGGCCTTGGCCTGTTGTCCAAATTTTCCGCGCTGTTTCTGGCGGCTGGCGCCTTCGGCTGGCTGGTCCTGGACCCGGGCGCGCGCAGATGGTTTGCATCGCCCTGGCTCTATCTTGGCGTGATCCTGGCGCTGGCGATCACTGCGCCCTTCTTGCTGTGGCAGTCGCAACATCACTGGCAGACCTTCGCCTTCCAGTTCGGCCGCGTCGGCGCCGGCCATTTCACCTTGCGCTATCTGGGCGAGTTTTTGGCGGCGCAGGTCGGCATGGCCTCGCCGCTGATCTTTGTCCTGATGGCGGTGGGCCTGTGGCGCGCAACCAACCGCAGCAGCAACCAGTTGATGCTGGCGCTGCTGGCGTGGGTCGCGCTGGGCTATTTCCTGCAGCATTCGCTGCACGACCGGGTGCAGGGCAACTGGCCGTGTTTCATCTATCCGGCGCTGGCGATCCTGGCCGCGAGCGCGGTTTCGAACGCCGGCGCGATGCGCAGGATTTCCATGATCGCGGCCCCGCTGGCGGCGGTGCTGTTGGCGGCGCTCTATGTCCATGCCGCGTTTCCGCAGATACTTCATTTGCGCAAGGACCCGGTGGCGCGCGTCCTGGGACGCGACTTCGCGCCGATCGCCTCGGTCACCGCCGCGCTGACGCAATCGCACTTTGCGGACGCCATCCTCACCACCGATTATGAAACCACCGCCTGGCTGCGCTTCACCCAGCCCGGTGTGAAGGTGATCCAGGTCAACGAGCCGCAGCGCTATGCTGACGCCCCAATGCCGCCGCCGGCGCTTCTCAAGGGTCGTCTGCTCTATCTGGCGGAACTTCGCCGCGACCAGCATCATCTGGTGCAGCGGTCTTTCGGCTATCTGGGTTTCCCCACCCAGGCCCAGACCCCTTCGGGCCTTTACATGATCTACCCGATCGGGAACCCCAAAAGTTCCCAAATTGGGCGGATGCCCTAAAAGCAAAAAACCCAGCTTGCGCTGGGTTTTTAGAGAGCGGACACCCGAAGCGGGCTGTCGAAGGGGCCGGGGGCGTTCCGGATCGGACGTCCGCTCGTGTCAGATAATGGGTTGGCGAAAAAAGCGTTCCGCACCACCCGAAAAAATTTACAGCTTGTCCATCGCGGCCACCTGGGCGGCCGGACGCTGGGCCGCGACTTCCGCGGCATGCCGGTCAGAAGACCCGAACAGCATGACGACCAGAAGCACCCCGGCGATCAGGGTCTCCAGCGGATGCTCAATCAGGAAGGCGGGAATACGCATGCGCAATCTCCCTTCGAAAATCAGACTGACAAATCAGACGGGCGGCCTGCCCCTGAGCGCGCCGGAAAAAGCGCTGACGATCAACAGGATCAGGAACACCACCAGCAGCAGCTTGGCGATGGTTGCCGCCAGTCCTGCCAAACCGAAAAAGCCCATATACCCGGCGACGAGTGCGAGGATCAGAAAAGTTAGCGCCCAACCCAGCATGCCGTTTGCTCCCAACTAGTGTAGGTCACAAAAACGTTGCTGCCGCGCGCAAGTTCCCATCCATCCACAAGGTGGATGCGATCAGGGACTCTTATTTGGGGGATTTGTTGCGGTTGAGAAACAGGTTGGCGACCCCAACCAGTCCGGCGCCGACAATGGCGACCCAGGGCGTTTCTTTCGCAACCGCGGCGAACAATACGCGCGTCAGGTCGCTGTTGGGCGCCTGCTGCTGCGATGGACGGCGGCGGCGGAACAGATGCGTGATCAAGGCCCAGAGCAGCGGGGGCACCAGGAAGACGACGCCGGCAAGGGCGTAGCCGCCCACCGTGCCCAGCGCCGCGACCAGGGCCGCGGCCAGCGCCATGCCAAGAAATCCGATGCCGAAAAACGCCATGGCAATGGCGGCAGCGGCGAAAATCACCTTGGCGGTCAGTCGCGCGAACATGTCAGGTCC
>JBBQBL010000066.1:0-11442 GCA_038317805.1 Micropepsales bacterium | reverse complement strand
GACTTCCTTCTCATACTCAATACGGGCATCGCGGCCCTCCTCGTATTCACTCGTCGAGCATCTGGCGTCCTGACGGACGAAAGATGGTGGAGGGGGGTGGATTCGAACCACCGTAGACATAGTCAACGGATTTACAGTCCGTCCCCTTTAGCCACTCGGGCACCCCTCCGGTTAAATCTCCAACTTGGTCAACGGGTTAGAAAACCTGTTACCGGCCGGCGCATCAGCTTTCGCCCGTGTGCGTGCGAACGAGCGAAAAAAAAACCTCCAGAAAGGTGTGGCTGCGGATCGCGGGTTATTAGTCAACAGGGGAAGACTGTCAATAGCCCTTTTCCCAAGGAAATCCCCGATTTTCCAAAGGGTTTGGCCAACGCTTTGAGGGGGTCGGCTTTACCCCCGCCCCCACTTCTTTATAAGCGCGCCATGGCTCCCAAGAATTCCCACAAAGACCGCCGTCACTTTTACCCCAAACCCGGGAAAAAACCCGCGGAAAAGCTGGGCCGACCGGCCGGAAAGCCCCCCAGCCGGCGCGAAAGCGGGTCCGAATGGCTGTATGGCATCCATGCCGTACAGGCCGCCCTGGCCAACCCCCACCGCAAACTGGGCCGGGCTGCCCTGACCCCCCGGGCGACCGAAACCATCGGAAAAAAGCTCCTGAGCCGGGTCCAGGCCGAAATCATGGAACCTGGAGCCATCGACCGGCTCCTGCCCCCCGGGGCGGTCCATCAGGGGGCGGCGCTGGAAGCCTGGCCTCTCAAATCCCGCGACCTGGACGAGATCCTGGCCGAACCCAGTGAAGGCCGCCGGATCGTTCTGGTGCTGGACCAGCTTTCGGACCCCCACAATGTCGGGGCCATCCTGCGCACCGCCGCCGCCTTTAATGTCACCGCCGTGGTGGTCCAGGACCGCCATGCCCCGCCCCAGTCCGGGGCCCTGGCCAAGGCGGCATCGGGCGCGTTGGACATGATCCCCTATGTCGAGGTTGTGAACATCGCCCGCGTCCTGGACCAGTTGGCCGAGCAAGGCTTCTGGCGCATCGCGCTGGCCGGCGACGGCGAACAGAGTCTGGCCGAAGCCGTGCCGCCGGGCGATGTCGCGCTGGTGCTGGGTTCAGAGGGCGACGGCATCCGCCGCCTGGTGCGGGAGCATTGCGAAGCCTCTGCCCTGATCCCGATTTCCAAAACCATGGAAAGCCTGAACGTTTCCAATGCCGCGGCCATCGCCCTTTACGAATTGCGCCGCCGCTAGCATTCGAGGGAACTTCCGCCTTACGCAGCAGTTATGTTTCCCAGCACGATTTGGGAGGTTTGCATGCGTTCAGTTCTTCTGTGGGCCATCGGCATTCCGCTGCCGATCATCCTGATCATCTGGCTGATCAGCGGCCACGCCTAAAGTTGTTCTGACATCCAGGTCAGAACAACGAGGCGACGAGATTGTCGCCGCCATAATCCTCGATATTGATCAACACGCGATAGCCGTCGGCCATTTTCAAACGGCCGGCGGCATCGTGCATGAAGGTGCCGCGATTGCTCATGGTCTGGGTATCGTAATTGTAAGCAAAGCGCGGCGTGGGCCCGCGGTAATCGGCACGGATCAACTGATACAGCAGCGCGGCATTCTGCGGTGACAGGTGCACGCAGCCGGCGCTGGCGCGCTGGCCCAGGCGCGCAATGTCATCGCCGGTCGCCGAATGGATGGCGAGGCCCGTCTGCAGGCCCTGGCGCTCCCAGTTGAAGAACAGCGAATGGGGCATGTCCTGGCCCCAGCTGCGCGAATGATAGCGGCGATACATGCGGTCTGGATCGAACTGGTAGTAGCCAGCCGGTGTGGCGGTGAAAGTGCGCACGCCGCGCGGGCTGGTTTCACTGCGCTCCCGGCCCGTCGAGGCGGCCCAGTCGTACAAAAGATTGAGCCCGCCCGATGGCGTCTTGCGGAAGACATACATGCGCTGCGCCAGCGGCCCGCGCTCGGCTTTGCTGACATACAGGAACAGGTCGAAATTCCCCAGCATCTCCGGCGTCAATTGCGCACGCAGGCGCATCGCCACGGCGGTGGCGCGATCGGTCGGCACGCCGTCCAGCGGCGGCGCGGGAGGAATGGGCATCACCTCGTTGCGGGTGATATCGATATCCGGCAGCGCGCTATTGGGGACGCGCGGCTGGGCCATCTGCGGCGCCGGCGGCTCCGGCAAGGGCGGCACCGGCGCGGATTCCGGCGACAGGTCCGGCAGGATGGTGATGGAAACGCCGGTATCCAGCTCGGCGATACGCTCGCGGGGCGCAGGCGGCGCCGATGCAGGCGGCGCAAGCGCCAAACGTATGACAGGAGACGGCGGATCAAGACGCAGCAGGGGAGCCAGCGCATCCTGCGCCATTTGCATCAGCACATCGGCGCCTTGTGCCGTCTGGCGCGAAATCTTTGGATTGGCGGCCAAGGTGGCGGCCACCACAAAGACCGACGCCGAGGCGAGGTAGGAAAGAGCCAGAATACGCAGCGCAGACATGACAACCGGTGGAACACGCGACGGCAGCGACTATAGCGAACGCAAAAAGAACTGTCCCGTTTTGAAACAGGACTTTCCTGCCGTACCGTTAACCAAGTTGTTGGCTAATTTTCGCCGAATTTGCCGCCGCGCGACCAGCCGCGCGGCACAATGCGGCCGGCCTGGGCGCGCTCGCCCTTCCAGTCCTTGAGTTCGGACGGCTCGAACAGCTTGTTGTTCTCGTCCTTCAGCCCCGCCTTCCAGGTGAAGGTCGTCGCATCTGCCAGCCCACCATCCTTGTAGCGCTGCAGGTAGACGCCCTGCCCGCGCCCCAGTTCGGGCACCTCGTCGATCTTGAAGATCAGCAGCTTGCGGTTCTCGCCCACCACGGCGACGGAATCTCCCGCGGCGGGACGGCACGACACCGCTTCCACACCCGGTTTCACATTCATCACCGACTTGCCCTTCTTGGTCATCGCCACCGCGTCGTCTTCATTGGTGATGAAGCCGTGGCCCGAGGTGGCAGCGACCAGGAGCTTGCGGCCCGGCACATGGACGAACATGGTGACGATGTCGGCGTCGGGCGGCAGGTCGATGAAAGTGCGGATGGCCTCGCCATTGCCGCGTCCGCCCGGCAACCTGGAGCCATCCAGTGTAAAGAAACGGCCATCGGTGGACAGCAGCATGATCTGGTCGGTCGTGTGCGCATTGAACCAGAAGCGGGCGCGGTCGCCTTCGCGGTACTTGTCGTCCTTGGACTGTTCCTTGTGGCCCGTCAGCGCCCGCAGCCAGCCCTTGGCGGAACAGACCACCGTGATGGGTTCGCGCTCGACCTGGTTGGCGCGCTCTTCGACATGTTCGGCCAGCGCCGTCATCTCGGCCACCTCGGCGGCCTTGGCGATTTCGGTACGGCGTTTGCCCAGCGCGGTCTTCTGGCCGAATTTTGAATCGACCTCCCGCAGTTCGGCGATCAACCGTTCCGACTTGAGCTTTTCAGAACCCATCAATTTGGTGAGGTCCTTGTGCTCCTTGGTCAGCGAGTCATGCTCACCACGAATTTCCATCTCTTCCAGCTTGCGCAAACTGCGCAGGCGCATGTTGAGGATGGCGTCGGCCTGCACTTCGTTCAGGCTGAAAGCCTTCATCAGCTTGGGCTTGGGCTCATCCTCGGTGCGGATGATCTTGATGACCTTGTCCAGGTTCAGGAAGACGGCGAGATAGCCTTCCAGCACTTCCAGACGTGCCCGGATCTTTTCCAGCCGGAAAGCGGAGCGCCGCTCCAGCACTTCACGGCGGTGGGCGGCAAAGGCGGCCAGCACATCTTTCAGGCCCATGACCTTGGGCACCAGGCCCTTGTCCAGCACCGTCATGTTCAGCGGCAGCCGCGCTTCCAGGTCGGACGCGCGGAACAGCTGCTCCATCAGGATTTCCGGCTCGACCGTGCGGCTCTTCGGCGTCAGGACGATGCGGATGTCCTCGGCACTTTCGTCATGGATGTCGTCCAGCAGCGGCAGCTTTTTCTGTTCCAGCAGTTCGGCGATGCGCTCGATCAGCTTGGACTTCTGCACCTGGTAGGGAATTTCGGTGACGACGATCTGCCAGGCGCCGCGATTGCCTTCTTCCTTTTCCCAGCGCGCCCGCACCCGGAACGAGCCGCGGCCGGTCTTGTAGGATTCAGCGATGGACGCCGGGTCCTCGACCAGGATGCCGCCGGTGGGGAAATCGGGGCCGCGCACGAATTTCAGCAGGCTGCGGTCCTGAATATTGGGATTTTCGATCAGCGCGATGGTGGCGGCACACAGTTCGCCCAGATTGTGCGGCGGGATGGAAGTCGCCATGCCCACCGCGATGCCGTTGGAACCGTTGGCCAGCAGGTTCGGGAAAGCGGCCGGCAGAACCACCGGCTCCTGGGTTTCGCCGTCATAGGTGGTGCGGAAGTCCACCGCATTCTCGTCCAGCCCCGCCAGCAGCGCGGCGGCGGCTTCGGTCAGCCGGCTTTCGGTGTAGCGCATGGCGGCGGCGTTATCGCCATCGACATTGCCGAAGTTGCCCTGCCCGTCCACCAGCGGATAGCGGACGGAAAAATCCTGGGCCAGGCGCACCAGCGCGTCATAGATCGCCTGGTCGCCATGGGGATGGAACGAGCCCATGACATCGCCCACCACCTTGGCGGACTTCTTGAAGGAGGTGCCGGGGTCAAGCCGCAGCAGCCGCATGCCGAACAGGATGCGCCGGTGCACGGGTTTGAGCCCATCGCGCACATCGGGCAGCGCCCGCTGGGTGATGGTGGACAGGGCATAGGCCAGGTAGCGCTCGGCCAGCGCCTTGCTCAGGGGTTCGGAACGGATTTCGTCAGGAACGGCAACCATGGGGGATTTCTATTCTGATTCGCCCAAAAATCAGGGACTAAGGACAATCGCGTCCAACCTGAGCCGCGCCGGCGGCATCTCCTTGCCGTGCGGTCTTAAAACCCGCTCCAGCAGGAAATGGCCGGTCAGCGCCAGGCCCGCCGCAACTTCCCCGGGATGGGGCTCGTCGCTGTCATTGCCCAGCAAGAATCCAGGCAGCCGGAACAGCCGGTTGGCATAGATGCCGGCCGCGTCGCGCGACACCGCGCGGCCGGTCTTGGGCGACACATAGGTCAGATCATCCCTGGCGCCGGTGGCGGCGCATTCGCTGAGATCCAGGCCAAAGCCCAGCGCCTCCAGCAGCCCCGCTTCCCAGCGCACATAAAGCGGCAGCCAATGGGCCGCATCGTCCGCCATCATGGCATCCAGCAGGATCTCACCCACCGCGAAGACCTGGGCATGGGCTTCGCGCTCGGGCATGGCGGCGGATGTGACGGCGGTAAAGGCGTTCAGCCCGGCCAGCGCATCGCGGCTGTCCATCAGTTCGCCGGCGCGGGCACGCGACAATTCACAAGTGAAGCTGCCCAGATGTTCTTCCAGCCGCGCCCGCCACTGGACATGCACGCCATTGCCCGGTTGCAGCGAAGGCTTGATCCGGCGCGAGGCGCCGCCCCGCACCAGTCCGGCATGACGGCCATGATCACGGGTCAGCAATTCCAGGACCGCGCCTGTTTCACCATGGGCGCGGGAAGACAACACGATGGCGTCGTCAGACCACTCCATGGCTACTCATTCGGAAAATCGAGGCCGATTTCCTTGTAATGCTCGCTGTTGTTGTCCCAGTCCTCCCGCACTTTCACGAACAGGAACAGGTGCACGCGGCGGCCGAACAGGGTTTCCAGCTCGGTGCGCGCCAGTTCACCGATGGTCTTGATGGTGGCGCCCTTTTTGCCCAGCACGATCGCCTTCTGGCCGTCACGCTGGACATAGATCACCTGGTCGATCTTGACCGAACCGTCGCGGCGCTCTTCCCACTTCTCCGTCTCGACGGCGCTAGAGTAAGGCAGCTCGTCATGCAGGCGCAGATAGATCTTCTCGCGCGTCACTTCGGCGGCGAGCAGCCGCGAGGGGATGTCGGCGGCCTGGTCTTCGGGATAAAGCCACGGGCTTTCCGGCATGCGCGAGGCGACCCAAGCCGCGACATCGGCCACGCACTCACCCTTCAGCGCGGAAATCAGGAACACGTCCTCGAACACGCCTTCGGCATGAAATCTTTCCACCAGCGGCAGCAGGTCGGTGCGCTTCATGCCGTCGATCTTGTTCAGGATCAGCGCCTTCTTCTTGGCCTTGCCATCCTTCAGCCCTTCCAGGATGCCGCGCGTGTCGCGTGCGCCGGGACTGTTGGCATCAGCGACAAGATCGGCGGCATCCACGAGCAACAGCACCGCATCGGCATCTTCGGCGCCCGCCCAGGCGCTGGTCACCATGGCGCGGTCCAGCCGCCGGCGCGGCCGGAAAATGCCGGGCGTATCCACGAACACGATCTGGGTCTGGCCCGCCATGGCAATGCCGCGCACCGGCATGCGGGTGGTCTGCACCTTGGGACTGACGATGGCGACCTTGGAGCCGACCAGCGCATTGATCAGCGTGGACTTGCCGGCATTGGGGGCGCCGATGATGGCGGCAAAGCCGCAGCGGGTTGTCATGTCTTGTCCTCGACGGCGGCCAGCATCTTGGCCGCCGCATCCTGTTCGGCCTGGCGCTTGGAACCGCCCTCGCCTGTTACCGGCAGGGCACCTTTCACCGATGCCTCCACCACAAAACGCGGCGCGTGGTCGGGGCCGGCCTGTTCCTTCAGCGTATAAACCGGCGCGCTGGAATCCTTGCCGCGCGCCTGCGCCCATTCCTGCAGCCGCGTCTTGGCATCGCGCACATCGGTGGCGGCATCGGCGAACATCGCCCCCCACCAACGGATGATGAAGGCGCGGGCCACATCCATGCCGCCGTCCAGATAGAGCGCGGCAATCACCGCTTCCAGCGCACTGCCCAGGATGGGTCCACGCGCCCGGCCGCCCGCCGCTTCCGAGCGGGTCAGCACAAGGTGATCCCAAAGCCCGATTTCCTCGCCCACACGGGCGCAGGCTTCCCAGCGCACCAGGCTGTGCACCCGCCGCGTCAGGGAGCCTTCGTCTTCTTCGGGATAGCGCGCATAAAGGGTCTCAGCCACCACCAGCGCCAGCACCCGGTCACCCAGGAATTCCAACCGCTCGTTGGAGTTGGCGGAGTTGGCGCCCGCGTGAGTCAAGGCGCGCTTGAGGAGATCGGGGTCCTGGAAGTCGTGACCGAGTTGTTGGGTCAGGCTCAAGGACTACTTGACCAAGGTCAGGATGCGCGAATAGCGCACCGCGAACGGCCACTTCCACACTTCCCAGAACCGGGCCGAGCCGTCGGTGGAGAAGAAGCGGAACAGCGCCTTGCCTTCCAGATTGTCGGCCGGCACGAAGCCCACCGCCTCGCGGCTGTCATCGCTGTTGTCGCGATTGTCGCCCATCATGAAGTAATGGCCCGGCGGCACCACAAACAGTTCGGTATTGTCCAGCGGGCCGTCCTTGGTCTTGTCCAGGGTGACATAGCTTTTGCCGCCCGGCAGGGTCTCGCGGTACTGGGTCCAGCGGCCATCTTCACCGTCCAGCACGCCGACATAATCGGCGACGCGTTCGCGCGGCACCGGCTTGCCGTTCAGGTACAGCACGTCGTTGATCATCTGGATCTTGTCGCCGGGCAACCCGATCACGCGCTTGATGAAGTCGGTGGAATTGTCCTGCGGGAACTTGAACACCACCACGTCACCGCGCTGGGGTTCACTGCCCATGAAGCGGCCATGCAGCTTGTCGCCGACCGGCCAGGCGCCAAAGGGAAAGGTGTAGCGGCTGTAACCGTAGGAGAATTTCTCCACGAACAGATAGTCGCCAATCAGCAGCGTGTTCTCCATCGAGCCCGACGGAATGTTGAAAGGCTGGAACAGGAAGGTGCGGATAAACACCGCGATCAGGCCGGCATAGATCACCGTTTTGGCGAGTTCCCCCCAGGATTCGCCCTGCTGCTGCTTGGCCGCCATCTTCGTATCCGTCATCCCGTGCCTGTCCGCTTCGCTGTGCGGGACAAAAGGGGTGATACGCCCCTGCTGTCAAGGATTTAGCCGTTAATCTTTGTATCCAGCGGCACCGCCGAGATGATGACAATGGCCTGGGCCAGCGGGAAGTCATCGGTGATGGTCAAGTCGATCTGGGCCCGGGTACCGGGCGGGGTCATTTTTTCCAGTCTTTTCAGGGCGCCGCCGGTCAGGGCCATGGTAGGTTTGCCGCCGGGCATATTCACCACCCCCATGTCGCGCCAATAGACGCCGTGGTTCAGCCCGGTTCCCAGCGCCTTGGCGCAAGCCTCCTTGGCGGCGAAGCGCTTGGCATAGGAGGCGGCCCGGTTGGCGCGGCGGTCGGACTTGGCGCGCTCGATGTCGGTATAGATTCGGTTCAGGAAACGCTCGCCATGGGCGGCGATGGTCTTCTCGATACGGCGGATATCGATGAGGTCGTTTCCCAGGCCCAGGATCATCGAGTGGCCTCGCCCTTCGACAAGCTCAGGGTGAGGCCACGTCTGAACTCCTCATGCTGAGCCTGACGAAGCATGAGGGTCACGCGCGCGCTTCGTCCATCAACTGCCGCATGTGCCGGATCGAAGCTTCCAGGCCGATGAACACCGCCTCGCCGATCAGGAAATGGCCGATATTGAGTTCGCGAATATGGGCAATCGCGGCGACCGGTTTGACATTGTCGAAGGTCAGGCCATGCCCGGCATGGATTTCCAGGCCCAGGTCAGCGCCGAATTCGGCCGCGTTGTGGATGTGGCCCAGAATCTTGTCCCGGCCTTCGCCCGTCGCATGCGCATAGGCGCCGGTGTGCAACTCCACCACCGGCGCACCCAGATTGTGGGCGGCGTCGATCTGCTTGCGGTCGGGCTCGATGAACATGGAGACGCGGATGCCCGCGCTGGACAGCGCCGCCACGATGGGTTTGAGGCGCGCAAACTGGCCGACGCAATCGATGCCGCCTTCGGTGGTGCGCTCTTCGCGCTTTTCCGGGACGATGCAGGCGGCGTGCGGTTTGGCCTTCAGCGCGATAGACAGCATTTCGACGGTCGCGGCCATTTCCAGGTTGAGCGGGACTTTCAGGTCGCGGCTCAACGCCACGATATCCTCATCGCGGATATGGCGGCGGTCCTCACGCAGATGGGCGGTGATGCCATCGGCGCCGGCGGCCTCGGCAAGCAGCGCGGCGCGCACCGGATTGGGATTGTCACCGCCGCGCGCATTGCGCACCGTGGCGACGTGATCAATATTGACGCCGAGGCGGAGTTTGCTCACGCCATGTTCCTTTTAAGCGAGACCTCTGGACCCCGGCTTCACGGCGGGCTTGTTGCGCAGGTGCGGCGGCAGCTTGTCGGCGGGCCAGGCCTGCACTTTCCACTCGGCCAGCGCGATCAGCGGCACGCCGACCTTGGCCTTGCCGCCGGAACGGTCGATCAGGCAGCAGGCCGCCACAACCTTGGCGCCCGTCTTCTTGATGGCCGCGATGCACTCGCGGGATGAGACGCCGGTGGAGATGATATCTTCCACCATCAAAACCTTCTGGCCCTTCTTCAGGGTAAAGTTGCGGCGCAGCTGGAATTCCCCGTCCACCCGCTCGACATACATGGCGGGCAGGCCCATCTGGCGACCCATCTCATATCCGGGCACGATGCCGCCCACCGCCGGCGAGACGATGGCGGTGATTTCCTCACCGACTTCCTTCTTCACCTTGGCGGCCAGCGCCTTGCACAGCTTGGCGGTGCGCTTGGCATCCTGGAACACCAGCGCCTTCTGCAGGAACTTGTCGGAATGGAGGCCCGACGACAGGATGAAATGGCCTTCCAGAAGTGCGCCTGACTTTTTGAACTCAGCAAGTACTTGATCGACAGTCATTGTTTCCATCTTTTGTTTGGTCGCACGGGCGACGGCTCGCTTCGCTCGCCTGCCCGATGCTTCGTGCGCCGGATTTCTTGAATTCTCCGGCCAGCTTAATGCACTGCTCCTTCAGCCTCGCGCACGCGATCAACCGATTCGACCGCGTCCGATACCCGTAGCGCGCCCAGGATGTTCTGCAAATGCGCCACGTCGCGCACTTCCACATCCACGATGAATTCGAAGAACAGTGGATTGCGGGCGGTGACCTTCATGTTGAAGATGTTGCCGCCATTGGCGGCGATGGCGGCCATGGCGGTGGCAAGGCTGCCGGGCGCATTCTTCACCCGCACCAGGATACGCGCCACAGACAAGCCCATGTCCGAGGCGCCCGAGCCCCAGCCCACGTCCAGCCAGTCGTTCATGTCATGGGCCTTGTCCAGCTCAGCGCAGTCGATGGTGTGGATGACCAGACCTTCGCCCGGCGTGTTGATGCCCACGATGCGGTCGCCCGGCAAGGGATGGCAGCACTGGCCCAGGGTATAGGAAATGCCCTCGGTCAGGCCGCGAATGGAAATGGGTTTCACTTCGCCGGGATTGCCTTTCTGGGCGACCTTGCCGGCGCGCTTGAGCTCGGGGAACACAGCCTGCAGCACTTCATGGCCGCGCAGCGCGCCGCGCCCCACATCGGCATAGACGTCCTCGGCCTTGGCCAGGCGTAGTTTTTTCGCGACTTCCTCAATGGCCTTGTCGGTGAGCTCGCGGCCCTCATCGGCAAAGGTCTTTTCCAGAATCTTCTTGCCGAAGCGCACATGCTCGTCGCGCTGGGCATGGCGCAGGAAACGGCGGATTTCCGCCCGCGCCCGGCCTGTCACCACGAACTGTTCCCACATCGGCGAGGGTGAAGCGTCCTTGGTGGCAATGATTTCCACCTGGTCGCCGTTCTTCAGCGGCGTGTGCAGCGGGGCATGGTTGCCGTTGATCTTGGCGCCCACCGCACTGTTGCCCAGGTCGGTGTGCACGGCATAGGCGAAATCTATTGGCGTCGCGCCGCGCGGCAGCGAGATCAGCGAGCCCTTGGGGGTGAAGCAGAAGACCTGGTCCTGGTACATGGCCAGGCGCGAATGTTCCAGCACCTCCTCGGCGCTGTCGCCGCGCTCCAGAAGGTCCACCATGTCGCGCAGCCAGCCATAGGTGAGACTGTCTTCCTTGCCGGCCCCACCATTGGCTTCCGGCACATGTTCGCGGTAGCGCCCGTGGGCGGCAACGCCGCGTTCGGCGATGTCGTGCATCTCCTGGGTGCGGATCTGAATTTCGACGCGCTGCTTTTCCGGACCTATGACGGTGGTGTGGATGCTGCGATAGCCATTGGGCTTTGGCGTCGAGATAAAATCCTTGAAGCGCTCGGGCACCATCTGCCAGCTGGTATGAATGACGCCGAGCGCCCGGTAGCAATCGGCCGCCGAACCGACGATGACGCGGAAGCCGAAAATGTCGGACAGTTGTTCGAAGCTCAGCTTCTTGGTCTGCAACTTGCGCCAGATGGAAAAGGGCCGCTTGCCTCGGCCATAGACCCAGGCCTCCATGTCATGTTCGGCCAGGCGGCGCTTGATCTG
>JBBQBL010000065.1:0-11567 GCA_038317805.1 Micropepsales bacterium | reverse complement strand
CGTAGCGGTCTTCCTTGGGCGGCGTAGACGTGAAGCTGATGGGACCGGCCAGCGCCATCTGTGTCAGCTCCGCCATTGCCTGGTCCACCAGATAGCGCGGACTGTTGTCCGCCTGCGGCAAGCGAATACCTTCCAGCAGGATCGCGCGGCCATCGCTCAGAATCAGCGCACCATTTTTTTCCACCCGCACCACGCGGGCGCGCGCGATTTCGATGGATCCAGCGCAATCGGGAATGAAGCGGATGGTCCCGTTGCTGGATTGGGCCCGTGCCGCATTGGCGTCCAGCGGCAAACACATTGCGGCCAAAATCAGCCCGTAACTCAGGGGGATAATACGCATGTGACCATAGGTTCCAAAACCATTCGGGCGGTCAAGCGTTGTCGCCAATACCCCCGCCCAAAATACCGCAAAGGTTAACGGCATGGCTTTGTTTGCTGCTCTTCCCGCCGCGCTTCCCAGCGTTGCCGCCGTGCAAAGCAATGTGAAAGGCGCCCTGCCCGCCTTGACCGTGATGGCGGTGGACGGCGCCTTCAATTTCCTGATCGCGGTGCTGATCCTGATCGCCGGCTGGATGGTGGCGCGCTGGATGGGACGCTGGCTGCATGATGTGGTGGAACGCAGCCGCCTGATCGACGAGACCCTCAAGCCCTTGCTCGTCAATGGCGTGCGCTATGTCATTCTCGCCGTCACGGTGGTGGCGGTGCTGAGCCAGTTCGGGGTGCAGACCACCTCACTGATCGCACTACTGGGCGCGGCAGGCCTGGCCGTCGGCCTGGCGCTGCAGGGCACCTTGTCGAACGTCGCCTCCGGCGTGCTGCTGCTGGTGCTTCGCCCCTTCCGCGTGTTCGAGAAAATCAAGGTCGCGGACGCGACCGGCAAGGTGCGCGAGATCGGGCTGTTCCGCACCGAGATCGTCACCGATGATGGCAACTTCGTCTCAATCCCCAACGCCACAATCTTCTCCGGCACCATCGTCAACGTGTCGCGCGAGCGCAACCGGCGCATCGGCTTCACGGTGGAAATCGACCGGTCGGAAAATATCGACGCCGTGCAGAAGACCATCCTGGAATGCCTGACGCTGGACCGGCGGATTTTGAAAATGCCGGCGCCGACCGTGGAGGTCGAAACCTTGGGGGCCATCTCCACAACCCTGACGGTGCAGGTCTGGCTGGAGAACCGCGATTTCGTCGCCGTCCTGTCCGACATCAAGAAACGGGTGCGCCATGTCCTGCAGGATTCGCAGATCAGCGCCCCGGTTCCGGTGGCGGCGCCCGCCGTGGCGCCATGGACGCCGCAGGAACAGGTGCAGGCTGAGACAAAGAAGCCCAATTAGCCGCTTTTGCGCCCGCCCTCGACATGAGGGCGCAAGGCGCTAAATTGCCCGCCATGATAGCCCTCCAGACCCGTACCGCCCCCGCCGACGCCAAGGGGATTGCCGAAGCCGCCCGCCTGCTCAAATCGGGCGCGCTCGTCGCCTTTCCCACCGAGACCGTTTATGGCCTGGGCGCCGACGCCACCAATGGCGAAGCCGTGGCCGCGATCTTCGCCGCCAAGGGCCGGCCTTTGTTCAATCCCTTGATCGTGCATGTCACTGATCTGGATGAAGCGCGCCGCTATGTGGAACTTTCCCCCCGCGCGCAGGCGCTGGCGCAGAAATTCTGGCCCGGGGCCCTGACCTTGGTGCTGCCGCGCCGCAAGGACTCGCCGCTGTCGCTGCTGGTCAGCGCCGGTTTGGACAGCGTGGCGCTGCGTGCGCCCTCGCATCCCGCAGCCATCGCGTTCCTGAAGGCCGCCGGGGTTCCGGTGGCGGGGCCGTCGGCCAACCGTTCGGGACAGGTCACCGCCACCACCGCCCAGCATGTCGCCGACAGCCTGGGCGACAAGGTGGATTTCATTCTGGATGCCGGCAGCGCCACCCTGGGCATTGAATCCACCGTGGTTGGCTTCGATGGCGATCGCCCCATCCTTCTGCGTCCCGGCGCCATTCCGCGCGAGGAGATTGAAGACCTGATCGGACCGCTTGGTGCGCCGGGCAACCTGATCCAGTCGCCGGGCCAGCTGGCCAGCCATTACGCGCCGCGCGCGTCGCTGCGTCTGAATGCGGGCGAAATCGAATCCGGCGAAGTGCTGCTGGGCTTTGGCGAGGCGCCGGGCGCCAAGCTCAATCTTTCGCCGCGCGGGGATTTGCGCGAAGCCGCCGCCAACCTGTTCGCCATGCTGCGCGAGCTGGACAAGAGCGCCGCCCATATCGCCGTGTCGCCCATTCCGGGCACCGGCATCGGCGAAGCCATCAACGACCGGTTGCGGCGCGCGGCTGCGCCGCGATGAGCGTGCCAGAGTCGGTGTTGATCCGCCTCAAGGACGCGGTCGGCGAGAAGGGCTTTTCCACCGACCCGGCCGAGATCGCGCCGCACCTGGAAGAGTGGCGCGGCAAGTATCACGGCCATTCCCCGGTCCTGCTGAAGCCGGACAGCGCCGCGCAAGTTTCCGCTGCCATGCGTATCTGCCACGAGACCGGTACCGCGGTCGTGCCACAGGGCGGTAACACCGGGTTGGTCGGCGGACAGATCCCATTCAGCGGCGAAGTGCTGCTGTCCACCAGGCGGCTCAACAAGATTCGCGCCATCGATGAAAGCGGCATGACCATGACGGTCGAAGCCGGTGTCACATTGGCCGAGGTCCAACACCAGGCTGCCGAGCGGCACTTGATGTTTCCCCTCAGCCTGGCCTCCGAAGGCAGTTGCAGCATTGGCGGCAACATCGCCACCAATGCCGGCGGCACCCATGTGCTGCGCTATGGCATGACCCGCGCGCTGGTGCTGGGACTGGAAGTGGTGCTGTCGGATGGCACGGTGCTGGACATGCTGCGGTCGCTGGCCAAGGACAATAGCGGCTATGACATCAAACAGGTCTTTATCGGCAGCGAAGGCACTCTGGGCGTCATCACCGCCGCGACCCTGAAGCTGTTTCCCAAGCCCGATGCCAGCGTCACCGCGCTGGCGGCCGTGCCATCGCCCGCCGCCGCCGTGACATTGCTGGGCGCGATGCAGGCCCAGACCGGCGGCATGCTGTCGGCGTTCGAGTTGATGCCGCGCATCGCGCTGGAATTCGTCACCCGGCACATCGAGGGCACGCGCGATCCGCTGGCGGCGCCTTCGCCCTGGTATGTGCTGATCGAGGCCACCGGCGGACGCCACGCCAACCTGGAAGCCAGCTTTGAGGACGGCCTGGCCGCCGCCGTCACCGCCGGACTGGTGAGCGACGCGGTCGTTGCCTCCAGCGCCACCCAGGCGGCGGCGCTGTGGAAGCTGCGCGAAAGCATCTCCGAAGCGCAGAAGCGCGAAGGCGCCTCCATCAAGCATGATATCGCCGTGCCGGTGGCGGCGATCCCCGCCTTTCTGGCCAAGGCGACACCGGCGGTGCGCGCCATCGCACCCGGCGCCCGGCCGGTCAGCTTCGGCCATCTGGGCGACGGCAATATCCATTTCAATTTCAATGCGCCGGGTGCGGGCAACGATCCGGCGTTCCTGGCGCTGTGGGACGAGGTGCAGCAAGCGGTGCACGACATCGTCAAGGAATTCGGCGGCTCAATCAGCGCCGAGCACGGTATCGGGGTAATGAAGGTCGGCAGCCTGCCCCGCTACAAGAGCCACGAAGAGCTGGACACGATGCGTGCCCTGAAGACCGCGTTCGATCCGAAGAACATCCTCAACCCCGGCAAGGTGATCCCGCCGGTGCTGCGGCTCTGATCTGTTACAGATGTGCCGACGTGCGCGTTTCCGCGATCATGCGGGTAACCTGCAGGGAGAGTGAACGTCCCCCCAGGATCTGGCCGGCATTGGCATAGCCTTCCGCCGTCAATTTCGCGATCAGTTCAGCAACAGTACTGACCGCCCCGCTTTTGGCGATCTGAAACGCTCTTTCGATAACACTCGGCCGTTCTTCCAAATTACCCGCCATATTGATGAAGGCGCGCCCCAAGAGGCGCTACCGGGAATCATTATGCGCTTTTGTGGCTCAGAATGCGATTCCGGGCCGCAGCACCAGCTGAAACAGCAAAAGGGTTCCCCCCAGCGCCAGCGCGGGGCCCATAATTGAGGGTTGTTCCTCATACGGGCCATGCCCGGCTCCGCGCCGGACCAGCGCCATTCCCAGAATGAGCCAGCCGATGCCGACCAGATTGACGATCAGCGGGATCAGCGCGACCTCGATGAGGTTGCGCGGCAGGCGGAACGGGATCACCACAATTACCGACAGCAATGCAGTCAGCAGCAGGCCATAACCGGAGTTCCGCGTGGGGATGCGCCTGGCGAGCCAGCCGCCGGCCAATGCCATGGCGGCGACCGCCAGGACAAGCAGCAGGATATGGCCCGCCGTGCCGACACCCAGATAGCCCAGCGCCCTGCCCATATCATTGCCGGAAAGCAGCGTGCCGATCGCCAGCTGGGTGAGGCTTTGATACAGGCCCTGAAACGCCATCCAGAAGACGAACAGGCGCCAGGTGTCGGATATGCGGCGTGAGCTGGACAGAATGACGCAAAACGCCAGGCCGCTGAAAAGCGTTGCGACGGCGCCGCTGCCCTGCAGCAGTTCAACGACCGGCGCATTGCCGGTCCAGTCATGGTTGTTGTGATACAGGACCGGATGCAGTCCCGGCGTCAGGGCCTTGGGGATGACCAGCCAGAGTTCCTGCCAGAAGAAGGTCAGATTGAAGGCCAGCGCACAGAGAAGAACCGAGCCGGCTGCTGGCCAGGCTCGCTGCGTCGAAGGCTTTAGCAGCAAAAGCCCCGCCACCAGGGGCGCGATCCCTGTCGCCAGAATGAGCAGAAAAAGCGCGGTCACGCTGTGCGCTTACGAGCGTACCACGCGGCCGTTCTCGATCACGATGACCTGCGGGCCGGAATGGGCGGCCAGCGCCCAGACCAGCGCCAGGAACCAGCCGATCACCGTCCAGCCGAAAAAGAAGTTCAGCGCCGCCACGCCCAGCGCCGAGGGCGCATGGCGAACGACCGCGATGATGGTTGGCAGCCAATACAGCACGAACAGGGTCAGCAGGAACGACATCATGGCGGCACCTTTCGAACCACGCCCCTAATATAGGGCAAATTCTGCGCGCTGCCAGACCCGCTGGGTCAGGCCGCTTGAGACAGGCTGCCGGCGCCTTCGGCCACCGCGCCGGGGGTTCGGTTGGAGCGCGCCGAGATTCGCGCGGTTATCATCGTGGCGGCATAGGGCAGCGCCTGCACGCCCAGCATGACCATCCACAGCATCACGGCCGGATCCTGGAAGCCGCGGTCAAAACCCATGGAGATCATCGCCAGGGTCAGCAGGGTCAGGAGCGTGGCTTCCTGCCAGCAAACCCGCAGCACCTGGGTGAAACTGGCGGAGTCGGCACATTTGGGGGTGCGCAGGAACGGTTTACTGGACGTCAGCAGTCCTGCCCATACCGCCTTGCCCACCGTGTGGGTGAGCGAAAGTCCCGCCACGGATGCGACGACCGCGCCCTTGAAACCGGACCGCACCTTGGGCGGATACAGCAGCAGGGTCTTGAACAGCTTGGTGGCGAACAGCGCCATGGCTGCGGCCGACAGCGCCGGCATCGGCACGTCGATGATGCTGGGCATCACCCACATCAGCACCGTCCAGACGATGGCCATCAGGGTCACGATCATGCCGAGCCCGTCCGAGATCCAGGGCAGCCAGCCGGAGACGAACTGGTAGCGCTGCGGCCAGGACAGGGCCGAGCCGCCGGTGAAGATCGGCCTGGCATGACGCTTGAGCATCTGCATGGCGCCGTACACCCAGCGATAGCGCTGGGTCATGAAAGCTTCCAGCGTGTCGGGCATCAGGCCCGAACCCATGCTTTGGGGCACATAGGCAGCTTCATAACCGGCTTCGAACAGCTTCAAGCCCAGCTCGGTGTCCTCGGTGATGCACCATTCGCTCCAGCCATCAACCTCTTCCAGCGCCGCCCTGTCGACGATGGTCATGGTGCCGTGCTGGATGATGGCGTTGTGCTCGTTGCGCTCCACCATGCCGATATGGAAGAAGCCGCGATATTCCTCATAGGCCATGGCCTTGAAGCGGCTCTCATGCGCGTCGCGGTAATCCTGCGGTCCCTGCACCAGCGCCACGCCGGGGGATGCGAAATAGGGAATGACCCGGCGCAGCCAGAAGGGCTGGACCTGGTAATCGCTGTCGATCACCGCGACATATTTCGCGTCCGGATCGGTCAGTGCCAGGGCGCGGTTCAATGCCCCGCCCTTGAAGCCTTTGAGCCCTTCGAAATGGAAGAAGCGGAAGCGCGGGCCCAGGGTCCGGCAATGGGCTTCCACAGGCCGCCAGATTTCCGGATCGGTTGTGTTGTTGTCCAGCAGGATGACTTCGAAATTGTCATAGTCCAGACGCGCCAACGCGTTCAGGGTGCCGATCACCATCTGCGGCGGTTCGTTGTAGGTCGGCAGATGGATGGAGACGCGCGGGCTTTTTTCGGGAATGCCCACCTTCACCACCCGGCGATCGACCCGCCACAGGCTAGCGGCCATCTCGATGCCTTCGGTCAAAATCACGGCGCAGGCCAGGATCACCAGCGGCGACATGGCGATCATGGCGCCGATGTCAGTGGGGGCGACATATTCCAGCGCGGTGGCGTCTATCAGCGCCAGAAGGCCGGTGGAGACCAGCACGATCATGCCGCCCATGACCAGGTAGCCGGTCTGGCGCACGCGCGGCATGCGCCCCAGCACCAGCAATCCCAGCAACAGGCTCAGCACCGCCGCCATCAGCGCATACAGGCGCCATTCGGGGAAATTGCGGATCAGGCCGGTGAAGGGAAATTTCGGATTGCCGGTGGCGTCGAACAGGCCCCAATAGCGCCCCGCAACGCCTTCATTGGCGTCCTTCCAGGGCTGGTCATAGGCTTCGAGCAGGTAATAGTCCCAGCCCTTCTCCTGCGCGAACTGCACAAAGCCGCGAATGAACCAGCCTTCATTGGCGGCGGAGGCCTCGGCGCGGCCATGGGTGCGCCCTTCGGAAGGCCAGCCTGCCTCGCCCACCACGATCTGCTTGTCGGGAAACTCCGCCTGGATGTGGTTGTAGAACCTTTCCGTCGATTGCAGGCTGCCGCGGATGTCCACATTCTCCCAATAGGGAAGAAGATGGACGAAGATCACGTCCACATATTTGCCGACCTCCGGCGTCAGCATCCAGGTGGACCAGGGTTCGGCGGTGATGATCTTGATGCGCGCCGGCAGCGCCGAGCGTACCCGCAGGATGTAGGCATTGAGCTGGTCGGGGGAAACATAGCCGAACAGCTGGGTCTCGTTGCCCACAATCACCCGGTCGATGGTGCGGCGGTTGGCAAGCGCGGTGCGAATGGCGAGCTGGATCTGCTGCTCGTTCTTTTCCATGTCCGGGCTGATCCAGATTCCCAGCGACACGGTCATGCCATAGCGGCGCGCAATCTCCGGCACCTTGTCCATGCCGCCATCCACCGTGTAGGTGCGGATGTGGTTGGTGATCTTGGAAAGCTGCGCCAGGTCCCGGGAGATATGCTCCGGCGTGACGTTCTTGGTATCGCGTATGCTGAATTGGCGGCTGGGGCTGTAGGCGATGCCGCGCACCTGCCCGTCCCATTCCGGCGCCGTCACGCTATAGTCGCGGCTGGTCCAGAACAGCACGCTGGCGCCCACCACCATGGCCAGCGCCACGGCGATGCGCAGCTTGCCGCCGCCCAGGTGCCGCGCCGTCCACAGCCGCGAAAGATATCCGCGCACGTTGGTTACTGGTCTTCCCTTTCGCTGGGATCGGGAACGTAGCCCTTCTCACCGCGCCTGGCCGCAGGCGTGGTCTCCAGCAGCTTGAGGTCGAAGACCAGGACCTGGTTGGGCGGAACGGACTTGCCGCCGTCGGGCGATCCGCGCACGCCATAGCCCAGGTTGGGCGGAATGGTCAGCAGCCAGTGATCGCCTTCGCGCATCAGCTGCAACGCTTCGATCCAGCCGGGGATCACGCTGTTGAGTTTGAAAGTGGCTGGCAACCCCGGCGAGGTGCCGTCGAAGATCACATGATTGATCAGGGTGCCGGTGTAATAGACCTTCACCGTGTCGGTGGAGGTGGGCCGCTTGCCATAGCCGTTCTGGATGATGCGGAACTGAAGACCGCTGGGACGCACGATCACGCCCTTGCGCTTGGCGTTCTCGGCCAGGTAGCGCTGGTTGTTCTCGATGCTCAGCGCATCGCCCACAGGCCCGGCCAGTACGGTGGTCGTCGCCGGCTGGGCCGGTGCGGCCGCCGGCAGGACCAGCGGCAAAATCAGGGCCAAGGCAGGGGTCAGGACGGCGAAAATACGCTTCATCACACACTCTCCGAAGGACGCCCATCCTAGCGCGGAGGCCTTGCGATCCCCAAGCCACAAACCATTAAACCCCGGCTTTCCGGCGAAAATAAGCCTTGGCGCGGCCCTTACCGCAACGGCCCGAGGAATCCCGGAGCCACATGAATCAGGGCCAGGCGGACCAGCACGGCCAGGCCGCAGACCATGACCAGCACCCCGCAGGTCCGATTGATGATCCGCATGGCCTTTTCGTCGATCCTGGTGTGGAAAAGCCCGATCACCGTGGTCAGGGCCAGCCACCAGCCGGCCGAACCGCCCACCACCCCGGCGACCACAAGGCTGGCATCATTGAAGCTGCCCGCTCCCCCTGCCAGCCCGCCAAGCCCGGCGAACATGACGCCGAAGGACAGGAGCGTGACCGGATTGGTTACGGTCAGGACAAAGGTCGAAAGGATGGCGCGGAAAAGATTGGTGCCTTCCTTGTCGGCCTTATCGTCAACGTTACGGGGAAAGAACGGCGAGACGAAGGTCTTGTAGCCCATCCACACCATCATTGCGCCGCCGATCAGTTCGATGATCTGGGCATAGCCTTCGATCATCTGGGCGATCCAGGTCAGGCCGAAGCCCATGATGGCGGCGAACAACCCGTCGCCCAGCGCCGCGCCCAGCCCCGAGACAAAACCGTTGACCGGGCCGAAGGCAAAGCTGCGGCGGATGCAAATCAGGTTGACCGGGCCGATCGGCACGGCGGCAACCAGCCCCATGACCATCCCCGACAGGATCAGGTAAAGGGCGGTCATGCCGGTTCCAATGTATCCACGAAACGCACCGGCTGGCCTGCTGCTGCGCCGGTGGCGGCGAAATCGCGCATCACGGCGCGGCCGCGCAGGATGGTGGCCACCGGCCAGCCCTTGGTCTTCATGCCATCGAACGGCGTCCAGCGGCAGGTGGAGGCGATCCAGCTGTTCTGGATTTCACGCGTCAGGTTCATGTCCACGATGGTGAAATCGGCGTCATAGCCCAGCGCGATGCGGCCCTTGCCGGCGATGCCGAAGATGCGCTGCGCGCTGGAGGCGGTCAGGTCGATGAACCGCTCCAGGGTCAGATTGCCCTTGTTGACATGGTCCAGAAGGATGGTGGCCAGCGTCTGCACGCCCGGCATGCCGGATGGTGAGTCGGGATAGACCTTGTCTTTTTCTTCGCGGGTGTGCGGAGCGTGGTCAGAGCCGATCACGTCGATCACCCCATTGCGCACCGCCTCCCACAACGCCAACCGGTGGCTTTCTTCGCGAATGGGCGGGTTCATCTGGGCATAGGTGCCCAGGCGTTCGTAACATTCGGGCGCCGACAGGGTGAGATGCTGCGGCGTGGTCTCGGCGGTGGAAAAATCCTTGGCCGCCGCCAGCAGTGGAATTTCATCGCCGGTGGTGATGTGCAGCACATGCAGGCGGCGGCCCGCCTGTTTGGCCAGGCCCAGCACCCGCTCGGTGGACATGCGCGCGGCTTCCGCGTCGCGCCACACCGGATGGGTTTGCGGTTTGCCGCGCTCGGCAAGATGCTTGCGCGCGATCATGCGGTCTTCGTCTTCGGAATGGACCGCGACCCGGCGCCTGCCGGCCTTGAGCATGGCCAGAATGTCTTCGGACTTGTTGAGCAGCAGGGTGCCGGTGGAAGATCCCAGGAACGCCTTGATGCCGCACACGCCGGGCATCTGCTCCAGCTCGGCCAGGGCGCCGATATTCTGCGGCGTGGCGCCGACATAGAAAGCATGGTCGCAATGCATGCGGCCCTTGGCGCGGGCCAGTTTGTCCTCGATGGCCGCCCGGGTGGTTGTTGGGGGCACCGTGTTGGGCATCTCGAACACGCTGGTGACGCCGCCCAGGATGGCCGCCAGGCTGCCGCTGGCCAGGTCTTCCTTATGCGCGTTGCCCGGTTCGCGGAAATGCACTTGGGTGTCCATCACCCCGGGCAGCACATGCAGCCCCTTCGCGTCGAACACCTCGGCCGCCTTGGCATTGCCCAGGGAACCGATGGCGGCGATCCGGCCACCGATGACCCCCACATCCGCGGGGGCAATACCATTGGGGGTGGCCACGGTGCCGCCCCGGACCAGCAGATCGAAACTTTCTCTCATGGGGAAAGGCAGTTAGCCCAGCCTCCCGCGCTTGGCAACTAAGGCCTTCGGCCTTGGCAACCGCGCCCGGGGCCCCTAATTGTGAAGGATGGAACCTGGCATTCTGGATGACCGCGCCGTTCTGGCCATTTCAGGGCCGCAAGCGCGCGAATTTCTGCAGGGCCTGGTCACCAATGACGTCATCGGCGGGCTGGCCCCGGGCAACGGGTTGTACACAGCCCTGCTGTCGCCCCAGGGCAAGATCCTGTTCGATTTCCTGGTGACCGAGGGTGACGGCGCGCTGCTGCTGGACACGGCGCGGGACAGCGCCGATGTCCTTCTCAAGAAGCTGAAGATGTACCGCCTGCGCGCAAAGGTGGATGTCGAGCTGCGCGAACCGCTGGGCGTGTATGTGAACCTGGCGGGCCATCCCGACAACCGGCCCACGCCCTATGCCGACCGCGCCATCACCTTCACCGATCCGCGTCTTGCCGCTCTTGGCCGGCGCAGTATCGGAGCCCGGGCGGAAATGCCGGCGAACCTGGCGGGGCCGCGGGCCTATCACGAACACCGGATTGCGCTGGGGGTGCCCGAGGGCGCGGATTTCGGATTTGAAAAGATTTTCGCCTTGGACGCCGGGCTGGATGAGCTGAACGGGGTGTCTTTCACCAAGGGCTGTTACATCGGTCAGGAACTGACCTCGCGGATGAAACATCGTGCCACCTCGCGCAAGCGCATCCTCACCGTCTCGGCCGATACGGCCCTGCCCGCAGCCGGCGCGAGCGTGACGCGGGGCGGTGCGGACATCGGCGAACTGGTTTCGGTTTATGACAACCGGGGCTTCGCCCTGGTGCGGCTGGACCGGCTGGAAGAAACCAGCGGCGATGTCCGGATTGGCGAAATTCAAGTTGCATTGAAAAAGTCGGCATGGCTCGCCGGAGCGTCGCCAAGCGCCTAGCGCGCCGGGCGCGCGACCATTAAAAGAGTGGCATGGCTGAAAAGCAGCGCTGCCACTGGCCGGGCGAAGACCCGCTCTACCTGTCCTATCACGACAGTGAATGGGGCGTGCCCGAGCATGATCCCCGCGCGCTGTACGAAAAGCTGGTGCTGGATGGATT
>JBBQBL010000064.1:0-11713 GCA_038317805.1 Micropepsales bacterium | reverse complement strand
GGTAATGGTCCATAGGCCCGGCTTGCCGTGCGGCACCGCCAGGGCGGCAGCGGGCATAAGAATGGCGGCGGCAATGAGGGTCGAAGCGGGCTTACGCGTCATGTCATTTCCCCTTTGAGGTCTTCGTTATACCGCGAATCTGACAGGCCGGATCAGCCTGTCAATTATTTTGGGCCACATAGGGGCGCACACCCCGGCAATCATCGCCCGCCCAGTCGGCGGTGAAGGTGGAACTCATGCGGGCCGGATCACCGCGATACTTGCCCTTGAACTCCGTGCTGCCCTCGAAATGGGTGTTGTCGCGCCAGGTGACCTGGCCGCGGGTGACGCCTTCCAGGGGGCCGTGGCAGATGCTTTCGGTGACCATCACGCCGCGGCGCATGCTGACGGTGCGAAAACTGCAATCCAGGTCGCGGCTGTTGAGATGCAGCGGCTGGCGGCCATCGACCTCATACGGGGTCATGCAGATGTGGTGAATGAAGGGCTGGCCGTTGACCGGTGGCTTCAGGCCCTGCTGCCGCGCCAGCGCGACAACGGCCGGCGGCACCTTGCCCATGCTGAACTGCCAGATAGTGGTGACGGTCCACAGGCCTTGCTTGCCCGCGGCCTGGGCCTGGAGCGGCAGCAACAGCAGGAAAAGGGAAAGCAGGATGCGGGGCATAGGACTCGTTTTGAAAACCTGCGCGAAATCTCGCATGCCGGGCCGGGCTTGCAAAGCCGTCCGCCGGGCCTCAAGTTTTCGTCATGACCCGACCCAAGGCCCTCATCACCGGCGCCTCAACCGGCATTGGCAAAGTCTACGCCCAGCGCTTGGCCAAACGCGGCTATGACCTGGTTCTGGTGGCGCGCGACAAGGCGCGACTGGACGCACTGGCAGAACAATCGCGCGCGGACGGCGCCGCATCCGAAGTGCTTGTCGCGGATCTGACACAAAGCAGCGATATCGCGCGCATCGAACAAAAGCTGGAGCATGATGCGGCGATCAGCTTCTTCCTCAACAATGCCGGCATCGCCACGGTGGAACGGCACCTGGACACCAGCCTGGCCACAATCGAAAACATCATCGCCCTCAACATCACCGCCGCGACACGGCTGGCGCTGGCAGCGGGCCGCGCCTTTGTCGCCGCCAAACGCGGCACCATCGTGAACATGTGCAGCATCACCTCGGTCAACCCCGAGCGCTTCAACGGCGTCTATGGCGGGTCAAAGGCCTATCTGCTGGCCCTGACCCAGGCGCTGACCAAGGAGCTGAACGACAATGGCGTTACCATCCAGGCCGTGCTGCCCGGCGCCACCCGCACCGAAATCTGGGAACGCGCCGGCGCCGATGTCGACAAGCCGCCGCCCGAGCGAGTGATGGAGGTGGACGAGATGGTGGATGCCGCGCTCAAGGGTCTGGACATGGGCGAGCGCATCACCATCCCCTCCCTGCCAGATGCGCAGGACCTGGCGGATGCGGAAGCGGCAAGGCTGAAGATGTCGCCCAACCTGTCGCACAAGCACGCAGCGGCGCGCTATCGCCAGAAATCCAATTAGAATTCACCGTGCAGGCGAACGCCGAACACCGACACCGGACCGCGGTCGGCGTTGTAGGCAGGATTGGCGATGAACTGATAATCCAGCGTTCCAGTTATGCCGTCCCACAGTTTGGCGGCGTAATAGGCCTCGATCACATTCTCGCGCGCGTAATGATCCAGGCGGCCGTCACCGACCAGGATGCCGAGCCCGCCGGCAGCGAAGAAGCGCTTGCCGGCGTCCGACATGCCGCCGCTTTCGATCGCCAGGCCGATGGTGTCGTCCTTGCGGCCCCAGGATTGTCCGTTCAGTGACAGGCCAGTCAGGATACTGTTGGCCATGTCGGTGAATTCCTCGCCTTCCTTGCTGCCGTCGTTGAGCGTGGCGCGCAGGAAGAATCCCAAATCATCGCTCAGCGCCTGTTGCAGGTTCAGCGACATGCCGGTTTTCCAGGCGCCGCGGCGGACCACGGAAATATCAGCCGGGCGGCGCGTCACCACCGCCAGGTTGACCGCATCGGTGTAATCGCCAATGCGGCCCCGGCTGGCAAAGCCCAGCAGCTTGATCTTGCCGGACCTGCCGAACAGCGTGATGCGGCGTTCAACTTCGCCGTCCAGCTGATACTGGCCGAAGCCGCGCGTCAGCTCGGTACCGTTGGGTATGCGCGACAGATCGAACAGTCCGCCCCGCAAGGTCCAGTCTGAAAAACGCCATTCCACCGCCCCGCCATAGCTGTAGCCCCAGGCATCAGCGGCATAGTCCCAGGGCCCGGCATCGATCACCGCCCAGTTGAGAAAATCGTGCATCGGGTCATGGGCGTAATCATTGGTGTCGAACACATCGCCTGGCGAGAATTTTCCCAGGGTGACAATCACATTGTCGGCGGTGCGGCTGCCGGCCAGCTGATTGGCCTGGCTTTCCAGCGTCTCCGCCTCGCCGCCAAGGTCGAAGCTCTGGCGGAAGAACAGCCGGTGCAGCCGCAGATAGGGCACCGCATGGCCGACCTTGGAGCCTTCGCCGTTGGTGAAGGCCGCCACGCCCAGGGTGTTCGACAGGCCAAAGCCCTGGTCCATTTCCAGATTGGCCCAGGCTTCGCCGCCGTCCCAGACGCGCGCCCCGGCATAAGCGGTGAGGTTCACCGTCTCATTGCCGCGGCTGCCCGGGTCCAGGCTGTTGGCGCCGCGATAGGCCGAACGGAAAGCGGGATGATATTGCTCGATGCCGGTGGCCTGGCCATGGATGGCCCAGTCTTCAGCCGATGGGGCTTCTTCGTCCGCGGCCAAAGCCGCGCCCGGCATCAGCAGACACAGAAGAAGAATTCCCAGCCGCACGCAAACTTCCCGTCAAACGCTTTGATAACGCGCAAACGGGCAGTAAGCCCGGCCGCCGGCGAATATCAACGGGATTTGTGACGCTGAGACGTCGGACCTCAGATGGATGTCGCTGAAATTTTCTAGAACACCGACCAGCCGGTAAGCGCCGACAGGCGCTCCAGCGCCATGGAGCCGACTAAGGAATTGCCCTGTGCATTCAGGCCCGGCGACCACACGCAGATCGACGCTTTACGCGGCGCGACGGCCAAGATGCCGCCGCCCACGCCGCTCTTGCCCGGCAGGCCCACACGGCAGGCAAAATCACCCGACGCGTCGTAATGGCCGCAGGTCATCATGATCGCGTTGATGCGCTTGGCCCGGAACGGCGTGGTGACGCGGGCATGGTTCAGGGGGTCCTGGCCGGCATGGGCCAGGAACAGTCCGGCGCGGGCGAGCTGGCGCGCGTTCATGCGGATGGCGCACTGGTTGAAATAGACTTTCAGCACATGCTCGGCCTTGCTGCGCAGATTTTCGTTGGCGCGCAGGAAATTGGCCAGCGCGGCGTTGCGGAATCCGGTCTCGGCTTCAGACTCCGCCACCTCCTCGTCGATCACGATGGCGGGATCTTCGGCCAGCTTGCGCATGAAACCCAGGATCTCGGCGATCGTCCCGTCGATGTCGCCTCCCTCCAGCAGGGAATCGGTAATCACCACCGCACCGGCATTGATCAGCGGATTGCGCGGAATGCCCTTTTCGGCCTCCAGCTGCACGATAGAGTTGAAGCGCGAGCCGGACGGTTCGCGCCCCACCCGCTCCCACAGATTGGCGCCCAGCTTGTTCAGCGCCAGGGTCAGGGTGAAAATCTTGGAAATGCTCTGGATGGAAAAGGGCAGATGCACCCCGCCGGCGCCGGCGGTGCGCCCATCACAGGTGGCGATGGCGATGGCGAAGTTCTTTGGGTCCACCCGCGCCAGCGCCGGGATGTAATCGGCGACCTTGCCCCGCCCCAGATGGTTTTCCATGTCGCGGTGCACGGTGGCGACGATATCGTCGAGATAATCCGCACTTTCCATGACAGCATTCCCCCGGCCTGAAGCCGATTTTCCCCGCCCCGGACCTTGCACTGTCCCGCCCGGCCTGTCCAAACTCTCTCCCGCCGGGTGGGGCTCGGCCAATAAAAGAGGGGGCGTCCATGACCTATTGTCTGGGTATCGTGCTGCCGGCCGGCTTGGTGCTGGCTTCGGATTCGCGCTCCAACGCGGGGGTGGACCAGGTGGCGCGGGTCCGCAAGTTCGAACTGATCAGCCAGCCGGGATCGCGCGTCATTGCCATCTTGTCGGCGGGCAACCTGGCCACTACCCAGTCGGTGACCACCCAGCTGCGCGAGGCGCTGGGCACCGGCTATGCCCATGATCTGCATGCCGCGCCCACCATGTATGAAGTCGCCCGCATCGTGGGTGACAAGCTGCGTGAAGTGATCGCGCGCGACGGCCCTTCGGTGACCCCTTATGGCGATCCCACCGGCAGTTTCCTGGTGGGCGGCCAGATCCAGGGCGAGACGCCGCGGCTGTTCCAGATCTATTCGGCGGGCAATTTCATCGAAGCGTCGTTGCGCTCCTGCTTCCTGCAGATCGGCGAGACCAAGTATGGCAAGCCGATCCTGGACCGCGCCCTGACCCCGGACTGTCCGCTGGACCAGGCCGCCAAGCTGGCACTGCTGTCTTTCGACGCCACCTTGCGCTCCAACCTGTCCTGCGGCCCGCCCATCGACATCATGCGCTATGAGACCGACAGCTTTTCCACCGGCAACATGACGATGCTGAAGGAAGACGATGCCTACTGGACCAGCCTGCGGAGCGCCTATGGCGATGGATTGTCGGGCCTGGTAAAGATGCTGCCGCCGCCGCCGAAATGGGGGTGAGGAGCAGTACGCCTCGCGCCAGCGAGGCATACGAGCATGTCCAGTGGACATGCGAGAGCGACGAACGCCGCGAGCTTGAGCGAGCGGCCGGGCTTCAGGCCTTCTTGGCCCGCGCCACGCCCTCGACGATCATCTTCTTGGCTTCCGCCGCATCGCCCCAGCGAATGATTTTGACCCATTTGCCCGGCTCCAGATCCTTGTAGTGGGCGAAGAAGTGCTCGATCTGCTTGACGGTGATGTCCGGCAGGTCGCTGTAACTGGTGACGCCGTCGAAACGCTGGCTGATGTGCGAGGATGGGACCGCCACGATCTTCTCGTCCATGCCGGCATTGTCTTCCATCAGCAGCACGCCCACGGGGCGCACGCTCATCACTGCGCCCGGCGCGATGGCGCGGGTGTTGGCGACCAAGACGTCCACCGGATCGCCGTCCCCCGACATTGTGTGCGGGATAAAGCCGTAATTGCCTGGATAGCGCATGGCGGTATAGAGGAAGCGGTCCACCACCAGCGCGCCCGAGGCCTTGTCGAGCTCATACTTGATGGGTTCGCCGCCGATCGGAACTTCGATGATGACATTGACGTCATCGGGGGCATTTTTCCCGACCGGAATCTGATCGACGCGCATGGGACGAAAATCCTTGGCTTAACAGAAGGGGGTGGTAAGTTCGTTGCTGCAGTGCGTCAAGACAGCGATGCGGACCAAACGCCGCAATCCTCTTAACCCTGCATATTTTCGACATATTTGGGGTGGGTTGCCCCGTCCCACTGCAGGAGCCTCCATGCAAACCAAAGCCTTTGCCGCCCAGTCCGCCACCACCCCGTTTGGGCCCCATACCATCGAACGCCGCGAACCCGGCCCCAAGGATGTGGCCATCGAAATCCTGTTTTGCGGCGTGTGCCACAGCGACCTGCACACCGCGCGCGGCGAATGGCCGGGCACCCAGTACCCTTGCGTGCCGGGCCACGAGATCATCGGCAAGGTGACGGCGGTCGGCAAAGATGTCAGCCGTTTCAAGCTGGGCCAGATCGTGGGTGTCGGCTGCATGGTGGACAGCTGCCGCACCTGCGCCCAGTGCCATGACGGACTGGAGCAATATTGCGATGGCCCGGTGGGCTTCACCGGCACCTATAACGGCCCCGTCGGCGGCGGGCCCAACACATTGGGCGGCTACAGCGCTGCGATCGTGGTGGACGAGCATTTCGTGCTGGCCATCAACCACGCCGAAAAGGACCTTGCCGCGGTGGCGCCGCTGCTGTGCGCCGGCATCACCACATGGTCGCCCCTGAAGCATTGGGGCGCCGGTCCGGGCAAGAAAGTCGGCATCGTGGGCATCGGCGGTCTTGGTCACATGGGCGTGAAGCTGAGCCATGCCCTGGGCGCACATACCGTGGCTTTCACCACATCGCCCGACAAGGTGGCCGACGCCAAGGCGCTGGGCGCCGATGAGGTTGTGGTGTCCAGGGACGAAGCCCAGATGAAGAAGCACCTGAACAGCTTCGACATGATCCTCAACACAGTGGCGGCGCCGCACAATTTGGATGCCTTTACGTCGCTGCTCAAGCGTGACGGCACCATGGCCCTGGTGGGGGCGCCGTCCACCCCGCACCCCTCGCCCGCCGTGTTCAACCTGGTGTTCAAGCGCCGCGCCATCGCCGGCTCGCTGATCGGCGGCATCCCGGAGACGCAGGAGATGCTGGATTTCTGCGCCAAGCACGGCATCACCTCGGACATCGAGATGATCCGGATGCAGGATATCGAAACCGCTTATGCCCGCATGCTCAAGAGCGACGTGAAGTATCGCTTCGTGATCGACATGGCGAGCCTGAAGAGCGGCTGATCCGGCGGCTATGTGTTTGCGGCTTCGACATCCGCGAACACATAGCCTTCCCGCTCGACAACCTGGCCAACTGAAACGTTGATCGGGTTTCGGAACATGGGCCCCTCTGAAACGACGGTGTGAAACTCCCCGTTTTCGCCGCAGGGATCGATACCGCCGGGAAGGTCGCGCAGGAACGCCGAGTCGAAGCGGCGTCCGGCGAAACTGCGATCCAGCTTGTTTGGGTCGATGCAGGTCAGGTGTGCCACCAGGCCGGCTGCAATCATGTCCTGCGCCAGCGCCGCGGTATCGCGGCCCCATAGGGGGAAAATGGCGGTCATGCCGGCGGCCGCCAGCTTTTCCTCGCGGTATGCCCGTATGTCTTCCAGGAACAGGTCACCGAAGACGATGTGAGTGATTCCCTGCGCCTTGATGGCGGCGCAGGCGTCGGCCATGCGCGCCTCGTAGATGTCGTTCGGGCACGGGCTGGGAATCAGGACCTTGATGGCCGGCAGGTCCAGGGCCGCGATCTGGCGGTCCAGCAGACTGTCGCGAACACCATGCATCGCCACCCGGTCGAATTTCTCATTGATCGTGGTCAGGACGCCGGCGATTTCGGCCAAGCCTGCGGGCCTCATGGAGCGCAAAGGCGCTGTCCTTTGCCCGAACTCCAGGAAACGAACGCTTTGGGCGGCATGCTTGAATCTTCCTCCGAATAGGAGGAGGCTCGCGCCAAGCCCCCATCAGCCTTGTCATGGCTTTTATAATAATAATCAAAGGGAGGAAGAAATGAATGTCATCACAGCAGCGGCACGCGCGCTCGCCATAATCCTGGCGATCGCATCTGCCTTTATCTCTGTTCCGGCGACACCAGCATTACTGCTCATCCTTGGCGGCATCGCAGCACTGCAGAACAATTCCGACAAAAACTCCAAGAACTTCCTGATGACGATTGTCCTGCTGCTGGGCGCCGACCAACTGTCGGCGATTCCGGCCATCGGGCCGCATCTGGCGACGATCTTTGGCTCGTTGGGCATCGCCTTTGTCGGTGCGTCCATCGTCGCCATCGTCATCACGCTGGCCTATCGCCTGAAGCGGGACTGGGTGAAGTAGCCCAGACAGAACGACGCCTCCGAACCATTTCCGGTCCGGAGGCGTCACGTTCACAATCGTCAGGATGGCTAGCTGTTGTTGGCCTTCTGCTCGGCAGGCGCCTTGTGCGCGCGATGGTGGTGCTTCTTGTGGTGCGGTAGCACCTTCCACTGCAGATAGGCGACCTGGCGCTTCAGCTTGGCGACATCGGTGCTGTTGGCATCGGCCTTGCCATTGGCGGCCTGCGCGGACGCAAGGGCATTGTTGCCGACGCCCAGCGCCTGGTTGCCCACGCCCAGCGCATTGTTGCCAATCCCATAGGCTTCATCGGCGCGCGCCTGGGCCGCGCCGGCGCGGTGGTCGGCGGCATTGGCGGCGTTCTGCGCATTCTCAACCGACTCGCGGGTGGCGCAACCGCCCAAGCCCACGCCGATCGCCACGGCGGCAATTGCCATCTTTCCTGCGGTGAATTTCATGATGTTCTCCTTGGTGCCCGCTCGCTTGGCTTGTTGAAGGTGAACCATGAACGGCCCGCGCCATGGCCTTATTGTGGCGCAGCTCAGGCAAGGAAGAGGCGGCGCGTGATTTGAACCCTTTGCTTGAACAGGAACTTTTGGAACTCGCGAAGTCGCGCAAGACGTTCAGGCGGCTGGCCCAGCGCGCAGATGCGTCATTGGGATGACGGATAAATCCTTGAACATCGTCATCAATTTCATCCAAGCCAGCAGCCCATCTTGGTTACCGAATTCTTGAAAGCGAGCGGCGAAATTGAGATGAATTTTTTGCACCCTGTTCAGACCGGGTCCCTAGAGTTCCCGACTTTCAGGGCAAGCATTTTTCACAATGGACGATTATTCCAACTACGATTGCAGGCTGTCCGAACGTCTCGCTGTGGACAGGCCCGGCCAGATTTTCATCCGCGGAGAGGCCACCGGAACGCCGTGCCGCGTCGTCAACATCGCCGCCAGCGGGGCAAGGATAGAGGCTGCCAGGACGTTTCTCCCCTACGCGCCCCTGGTGCTGTATGCCGAGGGCTTCGGGCGCTTTGACTGCATCACCGTTCCGGGTGAAGGAAACATTGCGGGACTCATGTTCATCCTGGAGCAGGACGCCATGAGGGCGCATCTGCAAAAGCTGTCGGACATTCGGGTGACGGGCGATATCCCCCCTACCCGACTGCGCAGGCATCCACGTACCGCCGCAAGAGGCAAAGGCCACTACCGGGACGGAAATAGGCGGCTGACACAATGCGATCTGGTGGATGTCAGTCAGCATGGTGCATCCCTGAAAACGCCCCGGCGGCCACCCCTTGGTGAAGTCATCGGCTTCGGCAGTACCCTGGGACGGGTTGTGAGACACCATGCCGATGGCATCGGCATATTCTTTCTCACGCCCCATCGCGACAGCGCGCAGTGAATTCATTTGGTCCGATATCCGAAAAATCCTGGAGTCTGAATTGGCTACTGTCAAAACGATCTTGTTCTGCGCCGCAATCCTGGCCGGTGTTGGCTGGTACCGGCATGCCCATGCCGCGCCTTTGGCTGGACCGGTGATCCAGCAGGTACGATAGCGAAATCCCGTGCAGAACTCCGACCTCAACAAGCGAAATCTCGTGCGCGGTGACGTCCTGCGTGCGGGCATCTGCGTTTTCGGAAACGGCGTGAGCAAATTCAACTGCTCGATCCGGAACCGGTCTCCAGAAGGCGCGCGCGTGAGTTTCCCCATCGACAGGAAGTTGCCGCCCCAGTTCTGGCTGATCGATGTGCCGGGCCGCCATGCCTTCTCCGCCAGGCTCGCCTGGAGCGGGAAGAGCGATGCAGGGCTGGCGATCCTTGACACCATGGACATCGGCAATATCCAGGACCGCTCCCTCGCCTACCTCCTGCACATCTGGCAGGACCGAACCCGGCGTTGATAAGCAGTCCGTGCCGCCAATTTGCCAAAATTGAAGGGCCAGATGACTTTTCGAGGGGGCACATGACAGTACGACAAGGCAGGCTGGTAAACGCGGTGGCCCTGTGCTGCGTGGTTTTGGCCGCCATGCCGGCTACGGCGCAAAGCCTGCGGGGGCGTTGCGGCGATCCCGATCCCGACATCAGCATTGCCGGATGCACCCGGAAAATTCAGTCGGGCGCCGCAGACCTGCAATCCGGTAAAGGCCTTATGCAGGCAACCGCGGCGCATCTGGCAACCGACTATGACACGCGCGGCGTGGCCTATGCGCGCAAGGGGCTCTATGACGAGGCCATTGCCGATTACAACCAGGCGATTTCCCTGACGCCCAAGACGTTCCCCATCGCCTATTTCAACCGGGCGAGCGCGTACAGCAATCAGGGCCTCGATGACCAGGCCATCAGCGATTACACGACGGCAATATCGCTTACGCCCACGGGCACGGACCCGGATTTCAAACTGGCCGATGCCTATGATTTTCGCGGCAACGCCTATGAGCGCAAGGGCCTTTACGACAAGTCCATCGCCGATTTCACCATGGCGATCTCGCTGGATCCCGTTCTGGAGCCTGCCTACCAAAATCGCGGCAACGATTACCTGCACAAGGGGCTCTACGACCTGGCCATCGCGGACTTCAGCAAGGTGCTGTCACTCGATCCGCGCAGCATCACCAGCCTCTACAACCGGGCCCTAGCCTATGAGCATAAGGGACTTCACGACCAGGCCATCGCCGACCTCACCAGGGAGATCGCACTCGCGCCCAACGACGCCAGCGCCTACGAGGTGCGCGGCACCGCCTATGCCCGCAAGGGCCTTTATGACCAGGCAATCACCGATTTCACGCAAGAGATTGCGATGAACACCAAGGACATCCCGCTACACCCCGCATTTGCGTCCCGCTACGCCGGTGCCTACGGCCAGCGCGCCGCCGCTTATGAACATAAAGGCGCTGTCGATTCAGCCATCGCCGACCATCGCGCCGCGCTGAAGCTCGATCCAAGCCTGAAATCCGCGAAGGACGCGTTGACGCGACTCGGCGCGGGGCCGTGACGGGCAGATTCCGTCGGCTTCCGCCATATACGATGCATTCCGTATACAGCGCGTCGGCACAGAAGCGGTCAATATGGAACTCAAGTGACAGGGAGGCGTTCACCTCAGTCAGCCAATAAATTCACGCTTAACGCGCAGCCGACCGCGGGCTTTTTTTCATGCCGGTTTGGGTTTTCCAGACCAGCCGGCGGGAGGCTTCATTGGCAAAACAATCCGTAGTGCCGCTGCCAAGCGGCCCATCCCGATTTTCCGCGCCGGTGTTCGACGCCTTGATGGCGTCTGACACCGAAAGCATCCTCATCTTCGACAAGCTAGGCAAAATCCTGCTGTTCAATGCAGGCTGTGAAAAGCTGTTCGGCTATTCTTCGCGGCAGGCGCTTGGCGCCCCCTTTGCCGAAATGGTGCCCGTGCCGGGAAACCGGCCCGGCGATGGCCACCAGCAATTCTGCGGCATGCGGCATGAGGTGGCGGGCAGGCACAAGGACAAGTCCGAATTTCACCTCTGCTTGTCTGTGAACAGGGGCGAAAGCGACGGGCACGATATCTTTATCGCCGTCATGAACGATCTGACGGACCACAAATTGGACCACGAGGTCCGCCACAGCGCCAAGCTCCTTCAGGCCATGCTGGACGGCGTCAGCGACGCTATTGTTACGGTGGGCATGCATGGGCTGATAAAATCCTTCAGCGTCTTGGCATCGCAGATGTTCGGCTACAGCGCCGAAGATGTGATCGGCAAGCCCGTCACCATGCTGCTCCCATCGCCCTTCGGCGAAGAGCCAGGGCAGCGCCTGTCGCGACTGCGCAAGGACGGCGAAACAAATCCCCGGAACGGCGGGCGTGTCGTGATTGGACGGAGGCGCGATGGCAGCGCCTTTCCGATGGAGATATTCATCGGCGAGACCGCTTTCCGGGACAAACCGCTGCTAATCGGATTCATCCGCGACCTTACCGGGCGGCCCGGTACGGAGCAGCGTCTGGAACAGATGCAGAGCGAATTGTTGCGCGTCTCGCGACTGGACGCGATGAGCCAGATGACACTGGCCATCGCC
>JBBQBL010000063.1:0-11761 GCA_038317805.1 Micropepsales bacterium | reverse complement strand
CGCTGAAGTTCGAAAAGGCGGGCGGGTGGTGTGTGCCGGCATCCACATGAGCGACATACCGGGCTTTTCATACGACCTGTTATGGGGAGAGCGGCAACTCGTTTCGGTCGCCAACTTGACGCGCCAGGACGCGGAGGATTTTCTGGCTGTCGTCAAATTATGCCCCGTAAAAGTCCACACGACCCGCTACAAGCTCGCTGACGCCAACCGGGCGCTCGACGATCTGCGGGCGGGGCGCTTCGACGGCGCTGCTGTGCTGATCCCGTAGCCCATCCTCCTGCCCAACCTCACTGCAATGGCAGCAGGATCGGCGCGACATGAGTGAGAATGCGCTGGCCGAAATCGGGCTGCCGCTGCGGCGCCACCTTCAGCAAATAGCGTCCGGTACCCGCGGCGCAGGCGCCACCGCTCCAGTCGGCGCAGACAAGCCCGCCTTTGGCCGCCCGTTCCTCCACGTTTGTCCCATGCAACGTCCACATCATGTCGGTCAGCATTTCGTAGGAAAATATGAAATAGGCGTGCCCCGACACATCGCTGGGGGCCAGGCTGGCATCAATCACGTCGATACCAGGGCCGCGATACTGCATGTCTGCCAGCGGCGCCTGACCGGCGCGGCTGACACCGCCATGCACGCTGCGCGATGTCATCAGCGCCAGGTCATGTTCCGAGGCATAGATGGTGATGCGCCGGGTGCAGGGGGCATCGCGTTTCAGCAACTGGGCGAAATCGTCGTTGCCCGGCTCGGCGCTGACATCCGCGGCGACCAGGATCATTTCGCCCACCACCGGTCTGGGCTTGGAACAGACCGCGCCGACCGCCGCCATGGCGATGCGTGCGCCCAGGCTATGGGCCACCACTTCGGTCTCCAGCCCCGCCCCTTGCAACGCTTCCAGCAGGCCAATCAGGACCGGCACGGAATAACCGCTGCGCTCGATATCGGCCATGTAGCGGTTGAAGCGGCCTTCGCTGGACCAGTCGAACACCAGCACGGCGCAGGGCCACTGCGAATCCATGGCCACCTGCGCGCCATGCAGCAGGGCGATGCGGAAGGTGAGGTTGAAGCCTTGCGCGATCAGCATCACCTTGTTGCAGTTGCGCGCGCGCGCCGACGCTGCGACCTGGCCTGCAAAAGCGGCCATCTCCGCCGGTCCATCACAGGCAATCGGCTCCGCTACGGGATCGGGCGCCGGCGGGCTGACGGCGTTGGCGACAGGCACGAGCGCGCGGCCGCAACGCGCCACGCCGCCCCAGGACTGGGAAAATCCCGTGGCGCTGGGGGAACGGTCGGTGGCAAAGTAAACCGTTGGCGGCGGCAACGCGCCGCCGGGGCCCCAGACGGAGCGAATCTCGTCATGCCTGAGGGCCGCCGAAAGGGTGCAGCCGCAAAGCAGTATCGCTGCCGCGGCCATGAATACCGCCCGCGTGATCGAAACCGCCCTTTGACGCACTGCTGCCCCATCCAAGTTCGGCGGATCGTACGATGGACCGCTCCGCAACGCCAACAGGCACGTCCAGCCGCCGGCGTTCCATGACTGGCGGTGACGCCATGCCTCCCATAAGCTTTCGGGGCTGGAGGCAACGTGTTCCCTCGCTTTGTCCTGTTCGGGCCGTCACATCTGACGGCCATCGCCCTGACCTTGCTGGTGCCGCTATCGCTGGCCCTGCTGGCGCGGCATGAGCATCTGGGCCGCCATGCCGATCGCCTGACGCGCATCGGGCTGGTGGGCTTGCTGACGTTCGGCTGGATCTGCTGGTATGGCCAGACGCTATGGCGGCACGAACTGGGCCTGAACAATGGCCTGCCCATGAATCTGTGCGACTGGGCCGAAATAGCGCTGATCGTGGCGCTGCTGACCCGCCGCCAGTTCGCTTATGAACTGGGTTATTTCTGGGGAATGGGCGGCACGTTGCAGGGCGTTCTGACGCCGCCCTTGTATTATGACTTTCCCGATCCGCAGTTCATCTTCTTCTTCATCCAGCATGGCGGGGTCGTCGCCGCCCTGTTGTATCTGACCTTGGGGCTGCACATGCGGCCGACATGGAAATCGCTGCCGCGGGTGGTCGCTGCCAGCCTCTGCTATCTGGCCGCTGCGGCGCTGGTCGACTGGGTCCTGGGTGTGAATTACGGCTTTCTGCGCGCCAAGCCTCTGGGAGAAAATCTTCTCACCGCCATGTCGCCCTGGCCCTGGTACATTCCCGAGCTGGTGGCCGCGGGCATCGCCTTCCTGCTGATCTATTATCTGCCCTTCGCCTTGCTCGACTGGATCAGGCCGCATCGCAAAACGCCTGAAACGGCTCGGGACACCTATTCTTCATGCTAGCTCGCAAGACGCCCCAATGTTGGCTAGGCTAGCCGCAGGGGGATTCACGGGTGGCGGCTTTCAGCATTCGCACGGGGCTGCGTGACGCGTCCGCGGGCGCGATCTGCTGGATATTGTCCGCCGCCTATTGCCTGTCCTTCGCAGCGCTGATTTTCACCGGACCCCTGTCGCCCTTCCTGGCGACAGGCGTGGCGGTCACCTTCCTGTCGGCGGCGGTGGGCGCAGGCGTAGTCGCCTGGCGCAGTTCCTTCCCGTTCGCCATCGGCGGTCCCGACAACGCCACCTCGGCCGTGGTCGCCGCACTGGTGGCGGGACTGATGGCGAATATGGGCGCCACCGGCCATCCGCTGGGCGCGGCGCTGATCCTGATGGCGCTGGTCACGGCGGCGACCGGGTTGCTGCTGAGCGGCTTGGGTCTCGCCCGCGCGGGTCGGGCGGTGCGCTTTGTGCCCTATCCGGTGATCGGCGGCTTCATGGGCGCCACCGGCGTGGTGATGATCCTGGGCGCGGTGCAGGTGATTGCCGACCACCGGCTGAACCTGGCCAGCATCGCGCTGTTTGCCAACGGCGAGACTGTCGCCAAGCTGGCAGCAGGGGCGGCGGTGGCGTGTGTGCTGGAGCTGCTACTGCTGCGCTCGCGCAATGTGCTGATCCTGCCCGGCGTATTGGCGGTTGCGATCATCGCGACGCATCTGCTGCTATGGGCGAAGGCCATTCCCGTCAGCGAGGCACAGGCGCATGGCTGGATGTTCCATCCATCGCCCGCCGCGGCGCTGAGTTCGCCGTGGAAATTGTCCGAATTGCAGAGCTTCCCCTGGTCGTCACTGCCGCATCTGGCGGGTGAATTCCTGGCGGTGATGTTTGTCGCCACCATCAGTGTCTTGCTCAACGGCACCGGCATCGAGATCGCCACCAAGCGCCAGGCCAGCGTCGACCGCGAGCTCAAGGCCGTGGGGCTTGCCAACCTGATCACGGGCGCGCTGGGCGGGCTTGTCAGTTGCCTGACCCTCAGCCGCACCATCCTGAATAGGGAGATTGGCGCCACCGGGCGGGTGTCGGGCTTCACCCTGGCGGGACTATCGGCCGCCATGCTGGTGGTCGACCCGGCTTTCCTGGGCTATGTGCCCAAATTCGCGCTGGGCGGCCTGTTGTTGTCCACCGGCGGGCGTCTGGTGTTGCGCTGGCTTGTGAACTCGGCGCGCCGCCTGCTGCCGCTGGAATATCTCTCGCTGTTGGTGATCGCCCTGATGATCATCAATTTCGGCTTTGTCGCGGGCATGGCGATCGGCATCGTGATCGGATGTTCCACCTTCGCCTTCAGCGCTAGCCGGGTCAGCGTCATCAAGTTCGGCTTTGACGGCACCGAATATCGCAGCTCGCTGGACCGCAGCGCCGATGACCTGGCGCTGCTGGCCCGGCACGGCGGCGAGATCCAGGGCATGAGCCTGCAAAGCTATCTGTTCTTCGGCTCGGCCAGCCGGTTGCAGGAAAAGGTAAAACAGCTCCTGGCCACGCGCCCGGAATGCCGCTTCCTGCTGTTCGATTTCCGGCTGGTGACCGGGCTGGATTCGTCGGCCAGCTACAGCTTCTCCCAGATCAAGGACGCCGCGGACGAGGTGGGGGCCAGGCTGGTGCTGACCGGCCTGTCGCCTGAACTGGAGCGCGCCTTCAAGGTCGCGGGCTTCCTTGCCGAAGATGTCATCGTCAACGCCGACCTGGATCATGCGCTGGAGGATTGCGAGCGGGCGGTGATCCTGGGTCACCGGCCCAAAGTGGACGACATGGCGTCGCTGGAAGACTGGCTGACCGAGGCGCTGGGCGATGCCGGCCATGCCCAGGCGCTGGCCCGAGTCTGTATCCGCCGCGATGTCGCGGACGGCGAGGTCATCGCGCGCCAGGGCGACGCTGCCGACAGCATGCATTTCATCCTGGAAGGGCGCATCGGGGTGATTGCGGGCGAGGGCGGCGTGCGCCTGCGCAGCCTGGGCCGGCGCACCATCATCGGCGAAATGGGATTGATCGCCCGGCGCCCGCGCAGCGCCACGATCCGGGCCGAGCGGCCCAGCCTGCTCTACGAACTTCGTCTCAGCGCGTTCGATGCCCTGCAGCGCGATAATCCGGCACTCTGCCAGGCGCTGCTCGCTTATGTGGCCCGCGTGATGGCAGAACGTCTCAGCTTCGCCAATCGTGTTATCGGAATATTGCAGCGCTGAGTCAGTTCTTGCCCAGAGCCTTGGCGAAATCGCTGTAGGTAACGATACGTCCGTGCATCGGCGCGATGGTCGCCACGTCCAGATTCAACCGCGTGACATTGTCGTAAAGATTGTTGCCGAAGCCCAGAGCTAGTGGCACCAGCACACGTTGGCCGGGGGCCGGCGGATTGAACGCGTCAGCTTCGACCAGGGTTTTCTCCGCCGGCAGGTACACGAACAGGGTGCTGGCGTTGTCGGTGGCGTTTTGGATGCGATGCACCTCCAGGCTGCGTGTCCCATCGGCCAGCACATACCTGTCCTTCACCTCGATGAAGGATGCTATCTTCGGCGCCAGTGTTAGCCTGTCCGGATCGAGCGTGCGCGGCGCCTTCCATGCCATTTCGTAATAGGCCTTGTTGCCGGCGCCGGTAACGATGATCGCGCCTTCGGCCACATAAGTCCGCAAGCCCCCCGCGTGATCGAAATGGTGGTGGGTATTGATCAGGTATTTGATCGGTTTGCCCGGCACCAGTTTTTTGGCTTCTGCGATCACCGCCAACGAACGTTCCTCGTTGTTGGGCGCTTCGACGATGGCCAGGTAATCCTTGTATTCAACCAGCACGCTGTTGTGCGAGCCGCCGCCGATGAACCAGACACCGTCCGAGAGCTTCTGCGACTGAACAAGCACGCCGGGAAGGGTGGCGGTGCGAACGGCTTCGGGCACGGTCAGCGCGGCGCCCGGGACATTCGCATGTGCGCCGCCCACGGCCAGGTCGATTACCATGTGGCCGCCCTGCTGCTGGACGATGTGTGCGGGAAAGGTGATGCCGCCGAAATCCTTGTAACCGGCATAATCGCTTCGGATCAGCATATCGCCCAATACTGGATTGGGGATCCATGTCTGGGTTCGGGTGACGAAACCTTGCGGATCGATGACCCCAGATATCCTGAACTTGCCGTTCACCAGGTAGGAAACCTCAGTGCCGCCCTTCACGCTTTTCGTGGTGGGCGCGCCCGCCAGCGCGCCCTTGATGAAGCCCTGTGGCGTCAGCCAGATCTGCAACTGGCGTTCGGTGCCCGCGGCGAGTGCCGGTTGCGGCTGGGCGCCGGGCGCGTTCCAGGCAAAGGCGCCGCTCACCAGGTTCACCTGCTTCTGGTCACCGGCAAAAGGAAGGCCGCCTCCTTTGGCCGGCGGGTCTTCCTGGGTGCGGGTGACATCTTCCCTGGAAGATTGGCTGGGATAATCGATGGTGCGCGAATAGCTGGTGACCTTTAGCAAGGGCCAAGCCGACGTTGGCGCGAAGCTTTGCCCCATTGTTCCCGAACTGCCCACCCCGGAGAACTGGAGTGAGGTGATGCCGGCCACGCCAAGGACCTGGTTCGCCTTGTCGAGCGCACTTGTCTGGGCACCCGCGGTGGAGACGGTGAGCGCCAGTCCGGCCAAACCGGTGATGAGGGATTTCGCAATCACGTTCTTCCATCCTTTGTGAGCGGCGCCATCCATTCTTGCGCGCCGGCATCGCCAGCTCCAGCCGCGCGGTACCGGGTGGCCTACGTCAAACGGCGTATGTTGCAGCAGGCTTAGGCAGGCACCACGTCGAAGGCGATGGTGGTGCGCGGGGTCGGACCGTGGAACGGCACCGTGCCGTGCCACATATAAGATGGAAACAGCACCAGCCGGCCGGGCGCCGGCTGGACACTGCGGCGCGGCGGCGGGTTTTTCTCGCCCAGCTGGACAAAGCCGGACTCGCCGAATTTGATCCAGCCCTGTTTTTCTTTTTCGTCCTTCACCGCCTCGGGCACGCCGGCATAGTAGCAGGAGCTGATCCAGCCCTTGGGATGGATGTGATTGACGTGAAAACCGCAATCCCGCAGCCGTGACGACCAGGACCCGGCATAGCGAAAGCCACGGCCGCGCCGTGACAGGAACGGATGAATCTCATCCGGCTTGAGGGCGGCAAGATACCGGGCAATCGCCTCGTTGATGCGCGCCTGGATCTTGTCCACCAGAGGCTGGCCGGAACCGAACAGATGGCCCTGGGTCTGGGTGCCGCTGCGCAGGGTCTGGTTGAGATGTTCGCGCATGTTGGGATGCAGCTTGTCGAGCGCAGCGCAAAGTTCGGCGTTGAAATCCTCCATGCTGGAAAAGCCCTCAGGCGGTTCCAGATCGAACACCTGCACCAGGCTATTGTAGCGGTTCAGCGCCTCATCGCGCGCGTCGCCCATCAACCGCAGGCTGACGCTGGCATTGGCGATGGCGCTTTGGTGGTGCCGGTCCAGCGCGAGCGCCTTTTCGCACAGGGCCAACGCCTTTTGCGGGTCCAGGCAGAGCAGCGCCGCCTCGGACGCGCTCGCCAGCAGGTCGGGATCGGCATGGCGTGTCAGCGCCGCATCGAACGCCGCCGAAGCATCGCCATAGCGTTCCAGCAGCATCAGGGTGCTGGCGGCGCCGGCGGCGGCCACCATGTCGTCCGGGTCGGCGGCCAGCACGTCGCGGTACAGCGCATGGGCTTCCTCGCCGCGCTGTTCCTGGATCAGGAATGAGGCCTTGTCGAGCATCAGGTCCCTGGTTCTGGGCGCCCGGTCATAGGATTTGAGCGCGTCCTGCGAACGATCCATGCGGTAGAGCAGTTCGTTAAAGGCGCGGTGCAGCGCCGGATTGGCGGGATCGGCAGCCAGCGCTTTTTCGAATATCGCCGCTGCGTCCTCGGGACGCCGCAAGTCCTGCAGCACTTCGGCGCGCAGCACGTCCAGCTTGGGAATGGCGGGATTGAGGCTTTGCGCGGCCTCGAAATTTTCCAGCGCTTCGGCATCCTTGCGCTGGGCCCGCAGCGCCAGCGCCAGGTTGTTGTGCAAGACACCTTTCAAGGGCGCGGCCATGTCCAGCCCCAGCCCGTTGCGCGTGACGCTTTCTGCCTCGGTCATGAGGCCGGTTTCGATCAGAAGGGCGCTGAGCGCCAGCCGGGCTTCGGCAAAATCCGGCTTCATGGCGATCGCCGCCCGATAGCGAGTCGCGGCTTCCTCCTTGCGATTGAGGGCCGCCAGCGATGCGCCGTGGTAATAGGCCATCACCGCGTCATCGGCGGCGACAACACGGCCTTGCGCGAAAATCGCTTCGGCCTGCGCCATATGCCCTTGCTGCAGGCGGATCAATCCCGCCAGCAGCAGCACTGCCGGATGATTGGCCAGCCCCTGCTGGAACAGGGGCGCCAGCACACGCTCCGCGCCGGCCAGATCGCCTTGCTCCAGTGACTGGCGCGCGGTAGCGACGGCCTGCTCGACCTCGCTCATCATGTGACCTCTGAAATCCAGTCCAGGTAGGGCTTGAAGCCCGCCAGGAATTGCGTCCCGACAATCTCTGGCACGCTGTAGGGGTGCACGTCCTTGATCCGCGTCATGGCGGGTTCGAAAAGGGCCGTGCGGGTCTTGACCAGCAACAGCACTTCAGCCTCGTTCTGGGTCTTGCCCTCCCAGGCATAAAAGCTCTCGATGGGCACAAGCTGCACGCAGGCCGCCAGCTTTTCGTCGATCAGCAGCTTGGCGATCCTGGCGGCGTCCTCGCGCGACGGCGCCGTGGTGAGCAGCACGCCATAGTCGGAAGCATTGCTCACTTGGCCGCCTGGTAATCGCTATGGAAAGGCGCGCCGGCGCGGCGGGCGAAGGTGAGGATGTGCTGCACGGTTTCCTTGAGGCCGGTGGTGACGATATCGCACTCCGTCGCCTCGATGCCGTCCAGATAGCGCGAATTGTCGCCCGCCAGGCCCCAGAACAGGGCCATCACCGGCACGCCGGGCATGCGCTTGCGCAGGCGCCGCACCTGGTAACGGGCATTCTTGAAGGTGCCCGGCTCCAGATACGACACGCAGGTCAGCTGGACGCCCGTGCAATCCAGCTCGCGGATATTGGTGGCCGAGGTTTCGTCCGACGACACCACCCGCGCCCCGATGCCGTATTTGCTCAGCATGTCCACCAGCAGCAGGGCTGCGGCTTCGTCGAGCGGCCCGCGCCCGGCCACGCACAGCACCGGTTCGGAATCGCGCCAGGTATCGGGCAGGTCGGCGGCGGCGGCGTCATCGTCGCGCCGTTCCGACAGATTGACGATCAGGCCCTTGATGGCGTCGCGAATGCGGTTCTGGCGCAGGGGATCGAGCACGCCGCGATTGACGTCGTTCTGCGCCAGCATCAGCGCGCGCGCCGCCACTTCGTCGTAATAGCCCGACAGCGAATTGGCCTGCAGGAAACTCTCGGCTTCGTCAGCGGCTTCGTCCGGGTCCTCGGCCAGCATGCGCAGATACAGGCTTTCCTCGAACTTCAGCGCCGGCTGGTTGCCGAGCATCACGTCCAGGAATTTCAGGCTTTCGATATGGCGCGAGAACACCACGAAACACATGGTCAGAGGCGTGGACAACAACAGCCCCACCGGCCCCCACAGCCAGGTCCAGAACACCGCCGCCACTACCACCGCAACGGCGGACAGCCCCATGCTGCGGCCATACAGGACCGGCTCGACACCCTGGCCGATGATGGGTTCGATGCCGCCGAACAGCAGCAGGGTCCACACCATCTTGGTCCAGCCCGGATCCACCGCAAGCGCCAAGGTGAAGGGAAACAGGAATGCCAGCGGCACGCCGAAATAGGGCACAAAGCGCAGCAGCATCGCCATCAGCGCCCACAGGCCGGCATTGGGAATGCCGATCAGCCACAGGCCGACGCCGATCGCCATGCCGAAACAGGTGTTGATCAGGGTCTGCAGGAACAGATAGCGCGACAGGCGGCTGGCGGCCTCATCCAGCGCCACCGTGGTGCGCTGCATGTCGCGCGATCCGGCCAGCCGGATGAAACGATCCCGAAGGTCGTCTTTCTGCAGCAGGATGAAGCTGACGAACACAAGAACCAGCGCGACCAGCCCCAAGGGCTCCAGCAGCGGGCCCAGCACGGTGCTGGCCACCGCCCAGGGCGCTTGCGAAGTGCGGGTGATGACCACCGGGATCGGCTTGATCTGGCCTGGCGCGGCGCCTTCGGCTTCTTCCACTTTGCCGCCGGTGATCTGGTCGGCCAGGTTTTCGACCGTCTTGTTCAGCCGCGTGATGGTGCCGTTATGGGCGGCGCCGCCCACCACCGAGTGGATCTTTTGTCCTAGGTTGGTCTGGTAATGCGGAAGCTCGGCCGCCAGCTTGGCGAGCTGAGAGCCCATGAAGAGGCCGAGCGATCCCACGATCGTCACCGCCAGCACCAGGCTGATGATCACCGCGGGGCCGTTGCCCAGCCGGAAGCGTTTGAAAAGGCTGACCAGCGGCGCCAGTGCGAAGGACATCAGTACCGACAGCGCCAGGGGCATCAGCACCGGGCGGCCGAAGAACAGGCCGGCCACGATCACGCCGGCGATCACTGCCGCCTGGAATTTGGGCGTCAGGGCGTCGGTCTTGGCGGCGGTTGGCCCGGGCCTGGGGGTGACGATGGGTGGCAGTTCGGTCATGGTGACTCCGCGGGCACTATAACCCGCGAAATCCGGTTTGGCCTTAGTCTAACTTCCTGAAAAAGCAGGAAGGCGCCCCGGTGTGGCAGGCCGGTCCCATCTGGTCGACCTTCAGCAGCAGCACATCGCCGTCGCAGTCCACATAGGCCTCGATCAGGTGCTGGTGATGGCCGCTGGTCTCGCCCTTGGTCCAGACCGACTGGCGGGAACGGGACCAATAGGTGACCCGGCCGGTCGCCAGGGTCATTTCCAGGGTGTTCTTGTTCATCCAGGCGAACATCAGGACTTCGCCCGTGGCCTTGCTCTGGGCGATGACCGGCACCAGTCCCTTGTCGTCGAACTTGACCGTCGAAACGAAGGCGGCATGGGTGAGGGTGTCGGTCACGATTCGTCTTTCATGCGAGCCAGCCCCTGTTCCAGGTCGGCGATCAGGTCGCCGGCATCTTCCAGACCGGCATGGATTCGAAGGACCGGCCCCTCGGCGGCGAAGGGCTTGGCCGTGCGCTTGATATGGGCCGGAACGATCAGGCTTTCAAACCCGCCCCAGGAATAGCCGATCCCGAAATGCTGCAACCCGTCCACAAAGGCCGCTACGGCGGCTTCAGATGCCGGTTTAAGAATAACCCCGAACAGCCCGCAGGCGCCCGAGAAATGCCGCTTCCACAGGACATGGCCGGGATCGCTTTCCAGCGCCGGATGCAGGATGCGGGCAACCTCCGGGCGGCCCTGGAGCCAGCGGGCCAGGGCCAGCCCGGTTTCCTGATGGCGGGCCAGCCGTACCGAAAGGGTGCGAAGGCCGCGAAGGCCCAGGAAACAGTCATCGCCGCTGGCGAACAGGCCCAGGTCCCCATGGACCTGATGCAGCCTGGCGGCATGGCGCGCATTGGCGGCGACATAGCCCAGCATCACATCGGCATGGCCGCCGATATATTTGGTGGCGGCTTGGATGGACAGGTCCACGCCATGCTCCAGCGGGCGGAAGAACAGCGGCGTCGCCCAGGTATTGTCCATGAGCACGGAGGCGCCCCCACGTCCATTGTTATGCGCGTGTGCCGCCTCGGCCAGGGCCGGGATGTCCTGCATCTCGAAGGTCAGCGATCCGGGGGCTTCGCAGAACACCGCCCTGGTGTTGGGCTTCAGATGCGGCGTGATGTCGTCGCCGGGCGCGTAATAGGTGGTCTCGATGCCGAAGCGCTTGAGGGTGCGGTCGCACAGGTTGCGGGTGGGCTCATAGCAGCTGTCCACCATCAGCAAATGATCGCCGGCGCTGCACACCGACAGGATGGCCAGGCTGATCGCCTGAATGCCCGAGGTGACGGTGCAGGTGCGCGCGGCGCCTTCCAGGGCGCTGATGGCGTCATCGAAGCTCTGGGTGCTGGGGGTGCCGCGGCGGCCATAGGTATAAGGCTGCTTGTTGGCTTTGATCGCCGCCATGTCGGGATACAGGATGGTGGACGCTCGATAGACCGGCGTGTTCACCGCACCGAAATGGGCCTCGCTCATGCGGCCCTTGGAGACCGCGCGGGTTTCAAATTTGCCGTCTTTGCCAGACTTATCAGTCATGGGATTTCTGCAAATAGGGCCGCAGCGGCTTTTCCATCGCCCAGATCATCACGGCCGATACCAGGCCGATGCCGGCGATCATCAGGAAGAAGGCGGGATGGCTCATATCTTCCCAGAAGGTGCCCAGCCAGCCCTGCATCAAGCCGCCGCCGATGAAGTTGGCCAGGAAGTTGACCGCGATCATCAGCGAAGCGATGCGCAGCGGCGCG
>JBBQBL010000062.1:0-11917 GCA_038317805.1 Micropepsales bacterium | reverse complement strand
GACTGGATCCGGGTGAAGGCGCCTGTCTCCAAGGAATACCAGGTCACCCGCGATATCGTGCGCGCCAACAAGCTGCACACCGTCTGCGAGGAGGCGGCCTGCCCGAACATCGGGGAGTGCTGGACCAAGCGCCACGCCACCATGATGATCATGGGCGACACCTGCACCCGCGCCTGCGCCTTCTGCAACGTCAAGACCGGCCTGCCGGCGGCGCTGGACCCGGAAGAGCCGGCCAATGTCGCCCGCGCGGTCAAGACATTGGGCCTGGCGCATGTGGTGATCACCTCGGTGGACCGCGACGACCTGGCCGACGGCGGGGCGGAGCACTTTGCCCAGGTGATCAACGCCATCCATGCTGCCAGCCCCGGCACATCGGTGGAAGTGCTGACTCCCGATTTCCTGCGCAAGGACGGCGCCATCGGGACCGTGATGGCGGCGCAGCCCGAAGTGTTCAACCACAATCTGGAAACCGTGCCGCGGCTGTACCTGAACATCCGCCCGGGCGCGCGCTATTTCACCTCGCTGCGGCTGCTGCAGCGGGCCAAGGAACTGATGCCCACCGGCTTCACCAAGTCGGGGCTGATGGTGGGCCTGGGGGAAACCCGCGAAGAGATCATGCAGGTGATGGACGACCTGCGCGCCGCCAATGTCGATTTCCTGACCATCGGCCAGTACCTGCAGCCGACCCGCAAACATGCGCGGCTGGATCGGTTCTGGTCGCCGGAAGAATTCGCCAGCCTGGAAAGCATCGCCCGCGCCAAGGGCTTCTTGATGGTGTCGGCATCGCCGCTGACCCGTTCCTCGTACCATGCCGACAGCGACTTTGCGGAGCTGAAGGCGGCCAGGGCCGCCAAGGCGTGATTTCGCATACCGAGACTCGCAGCGTGCCGTATCCGGCCGAGCTGATGTATGCGGTCGTTTCGGACGTGGAGAAATATCCGCAATTCCTGCCCTGGGTGGTGGCGTTGCGGGTGCTGGCGCGCAAACCAGACGGCATGAGCGCGGAGATGGCCGTGGGTTATGGTGGCTTGCGCGAACGCTATACCAGCGACATTAAGCTGGCCCCGGCCATTCATCGCATCGACGTCGCCCAGATCAAGGGCCCCTTCAAGGTGCTGGAGAACCACTGGCAGTTCACGCCAAAAGGCGAGGGGTGCGAGGTCACCTTCTCCATCCTGTTCGAGTTCAAGAGCCGCTTGCTGCACAGCGTGGCTGGGGCCAAGTTCGAAAAAGTGATGCTGAAAATGGCCGACGCCTTCGAAGCAAGAGCCAAACAGATACAAGAGGGGAACGCATGAACAGGTTTGTTATCGCGGCATCGCTGATGCTGGTTTGCGGCGCGGCGGAGGCAAAAACGATCCTGTTCGTCGGCAACAGCTTCACCTTCGGCGCCAATTCGGCGGCGCGCTATTACAAGCCCGACACCGTCAGCGATCTGAATGGTCCTGGCCCAACCGGCAAGACGACCGGCGGCGTGCCGGCCTTTTTCAAGGCGTTCACGAAAGAGGCGGGGCTGGACTACACGGTCAGCCTGGAGACCGTGGGCGGCAAGGGCATGGACTTTCACTATGCCCAGAAGCGCGAATTGCTGGACAAGCCCTGGGACGTGGTGGTGATGCACGGCTATTCCACGCTCGACATCGATCATCCGGGCAATCCGGCACTGCTGGTGTCATCGGCCAAGCAGATCAGCGACATGTTCCGTGCGAAAAACGCCAAAGCGGAAATCTGGCTGGACGCCACCTGGAGCCGCGCCGACCAGACCTATCTCGAAGGCAAGCCCTGGTCCGGCAAGCCGATCCAGCAGATGGGGATCGATGTGGCCGCCGCCTATGACCTGGCGGCCAAGACGGCGCGCGTTACGGGCGTGGTGCCGGTGGGCCTGGCCTGGAACCGCGCCATCGACACCGGCGTCGCCGGCGCCAATCCCTATGCCGGCATCCCGGCAGGCAAGATCAATCTGTGGAGCTGGGACAGTTATCACGCCAGCGCCTATGGCTATTACCTGGAAGCGCTGCTGGTGTTCGGGAAGGTAACGGGCAAGGACCCGCTGTCGTTGGGCGACAATGAAAGCGTGGCCGAGGATATGGGCTTCTCCAAGCCGCAGACCCATGCGCTGCAACAAATCGCGCACGACCAGCTGGCGGCGTCACACTAAAGACTGAAGCAGTTCCAACGCTGCCACGACGGTGGCAAGGCGTACTTCGCTGCGGCCTACGTCGCCGAAGCGGCATTCGCGGTGCAACGTCGCCTCGCCGGCGCGTGCCGCCGCGATGTGCACCAGTCCGACCGGCTTTTCATCGGTACCGCCGCCGGGACCGGCGACGCCGGTGACCGCTATGGAGAGCTGAGCCGTGGAATTGCGGATGGCGCCTTCGGCCATGGCGCGCGCCACCACTTCCGAGACCGCGCCATGCTGGCGGATCATGGCGCCGGGCACGCCCAGCATCTCTTCCTTGGCCTGGTTGGAATAGGTGACAAAGCCGCGATCCAGCACATCGGATGAACCGGCAATCTCGGTCAGCAGACCTGAAATCAAGCCGCCGGTGCAGCTTTCGGCGGTAGCGATCTTCAGGCCCTTGGCGCGCGCCGCCGCCAGCAAGGATTCGGCGCGGCCGCGAAGGTCCTGGGAAAACATCATATGTGGAAGACCAGGCGGGCCAGCACCACCAGCACGCCCGCCATGCCGCCGGCGATCATGTCGTCGGTCATTACACCCAGGCCGCCTTCCAGATTCTGGTCCGCCCAGCCCACCGGCCAGGGCTTCCAGATGTCGAACAGTCGAAAGAGCGCAAAGGCCAGGCCAAAGGCGGGCAGGGAAATGGCCGTCGCGGCAGGCACCAAACCGCCGAAGGTGAGCAGGCAGAAGGAACAGGCGAACCATTGCCCCGCCAGCTCGTCGATCACGCATTCGGACGGATCATCGCGGCCGGTTGCGCGCACATGATCGCCGCAGGCCAGGATGCCGATCACCAGCACGATGATGCTGGAGGCCAGCAGGCCCATGCCGCCGCCGCCATACAGGGCGATCAGGATGGCCAGCGGGATCGCCACCGCGCTCATGACGGTGCCGGGCGCGATGTCGAAATACCCGATGCCGAACACGGAGGCGACGACGGTGGAGGCGCGCGGGAGCTTCATCATAACCTTACGGTTGCGATGGCCTGGGCGGCGATGCCTTCGCGGCGGCCGGTAAAGCCCAGCCCTTCGGTGGTGGTGGCTTTCACGCTCACCCGCGACTCTTCGATTTTCAGGATTTCGGCAATCTTCGATTTCATGGCGTCGCGGTGCGGCCCCACCTTGGGGCGCTCGCAGATGATGGTGACATCGACATGGGAGATGACGCCGCCTTTGGCCGCGACCAGGGCGGCGGCGTGATCGAGGAATTTCCAGGATGGCGCGCCGCGCCAGCGTTCGTCGGTCGGCGGAAAATGCTGGCCGATATCGCCTTCACCGATACAGCCCAAAAGTGCGTCGGTGATGGCATGCAGGCCCACATCGGCGTCCGAATGACCTTCCAGGCCATGGGTGTGCGGAACCTTCAGGCCGCAAAGCCAGATATGATCGCCTTCCTTGAACCGGTGCACGTCATAACCGGATGCCGTACGCACATCGGCGCCGATCAATGTTTCAGCCAAAGCAAAATCTTCCTTGCGGGTCACCTTGATGTTCTTCTCTTCGCCCTGGACCATCTGCACTTTCAATCCCGCCAGTTCCGCCAGCGCCACATCGTCGGTCACTTCGCTGCCGGCATAATCATGATGCGCCTTGATGATCTTGGCATAGCCAAAGCCCTGGGGCGTCTGGGCCCGATAAAGATTTTCGCGCGAGACCAAGCTCCAGCGCCCGTCATCGCCGGCGCGGCGCAGGGTGTCGGACGCGGCCACCATCGGCAGGGCGCCATCCGCGCCCGCTTCCAGCGCCGCGACCACATCCGCGATCACCTTGCGCGATACCAGCGGGCGCGCGGCGTCATGAATCAGCACGAAGTCCGGCGCATCCTTGGCCAGGGCATCCAGCCCCAGCCGCACCGATTCCTGGCGTGTGGCGCCGCCGGTCACGGGGGTGGGAACATCCAGCCCGGCCAGCGCCGCGGCCGCGAGTTCCTGCTGCCCCGCGCCGATCACCACCTGGACCGGCCATTTTTGGTCCGAAGAGACGCCCGCAAAGGCCTGAACCGTCCGGCGCAGCATGGGCTTGCCGGCCAGACGTTCATATTGTTTTGGCAGTTCCGTCCCGGCGCGCTCGCCCTTGCCGGCGGCGACGATCAGGACCGCGATGCGCGGCATGAGGGATCCTTCCTAAACCGGTGGACTGCCTAACATTTAAGGGAGGCCAGCGCGATATTTGTTGCTTTGCGGTATGATGCCTATATTATCGGCGTGTAACACATATGCTCAAACTATAGGCATATCTTGGTCGGGGTCCTCCAGAAACTGCGTACAGCCGGAAGCGCCGAAAGCGGCTCTGGCACGATCGCCAACGCACTGCCCATGCCCGTGCTGCTGCTGGGCCCAAAGCTGGAAGTCATCTACGCCAACCCGGCCGCGGAACAATTCTTCGATACCGGCCTGACCATCCTGCGCAAGCAGACCCTGTCCGACCTTATGGCCCCCCATTCCCCGCTGTTCCAGCTGGTCTCCCAGGCGGCGGAGCGCAACGCTTCGACCGCGGAGCGCGACATCGATCTTTCCACCCCAAAGCATGGCGAGCGCGTTGCCGACGTAACGGTGACGCCGGTGCCCGACCCGGAAGGCGCCATGCTGCTCACCTTCCAGGAACGCAGCCTGGCCCAGCGCATGGACCGCCAGCTGATGGCGCGCGGTGCGGTACGCTCGATGCACGGCATGGCGGCGGTGCTGGCGCACGAAATCAAGAATCCCCTGGCCGGTATCCGCGGCGCCGCCCAGCTGATCGAAGAATCGCTGGCGCCGGAAGAGCGGGAAATGACGCAGTTGATCGTTGCGGAAGCCGACCGCATCCGCAACCTGATCGACCGCATGGAAAGCTTCGGCGACACCCGCGCCTTTGCCCGCCATCCCGTCAACATCCATGAAGTGCTGGACCGGGTGCGCAAGGTGGCCGAAACCAGCTTCGCGCGCGGCGTCACCATCATCGAGAATTTCGACCCCTCGCTGCCGGCGGTGTCGGGCGACCAGGACCAGCTGATCCAGGTGTTCCTCAACCTGGTGCGCAATGCCGCCGACGCGCTGCCCGATTCCGGCGGCGAGATCACCCTGACCACCGGCTATCGCCCGGGCGTGAAGTTCGGCGCCGGCACCGCGGGCGAGCGTGTGTCGCTGCCCCTGGAAGTGACGGTGCGCGACAATGGCTCGGGCGTGCCCACAGATTTGCTGCCTTACATCTTCGATCCTTTTGTCACCACCAAGGTACGGGGCACCGGCCTTGGCCTGGCGCTGGTGGCCAAGATCGTGGGCGATCATGGCGGCGTCATCGAGTGCGATTCCGTTCCGGGACGCACCATATTCCGCGTGCTGTTGCCGCAATCGCGCGCCGGGGAGATCTGAACATGGCGGCAACCATTCTTGTTTGTGACGACGACAGCGCCATCCGCACGGTGCTGAACCAGGCGCTGGGCCGCGCCGGATACGATGTGCGCACCACCGGCACGGCCGCGGGCCTGTGGCGCTGGATTTCGGCGGGCGAGGGCAATCTGGTCATCACCGATGTCGTGCTGCCCGATGAATCCGGATTCGACCTGATCCCGCGCATCAAGCGCATGCGCCCCGAGCTGCCCATCCTGGTGATGAGCGCCCAGAACACGCTGCTGACCGCCATCACCGCGGCCGAACGCGGCGCCTTTGAATATCTGCCCAAGCCCTTCGACCTGAAGGAGCTCACCAGCGTGGTGAGCCGCGCCCTGGCGACACCGGTATCCAAGCGCGACACCGGGCTGGAAGCGGCCGAAGAACGCCTGCCGCTGATCGGCCGTTCGCCGGCGATGCAGGAAATCTACCGTGTCATTGCGCGCCTGACCCAGACCGACCTGACCGTGATGATCATGGGCGAGAGCGGCACCGGCAAGGAACTGGTGGCGCGCGCGCTGCACGATTACGGCAAGCGCCGCCATGGCGCCTTCGTCGCCGTCAACATGGCCGCGATCCCCAAGGAACTGGTGGAAAGCGAATTGTTCGGCCATGAGCGCGGCGCCTTTACCGGCGCCACCAACCGGGGTGTCGGCCGTTTTGAACAGGCTGAAGGCGGCACGCTCTTCCTGGACGAAATCGGCGACATGCCGCTGGAAGCCCAGACCCGCTTGCTGCGCGTGTTGCAGCAGGGCGAATACACCACCGTGGGCGGGCGCACCCCGATCAAGACCGATGTGCGCATCATCGCCGCCACCAACCGCGATTTGCGCCAGCTGATCAGCCAGGGCCTGTTCCGCGAGGACTTGTACTATCGCCTGAATGTCGTGCCGCTGCGCCTGCCGCCGCTGCGCGAACGGGTGGAGGATATTCCCGATCTTGTCCGCCACTTCCTGCGCAAGGCCGAAGACGAGGGCCTGCCGCACAAGACACTCGACAATGAAGCGCTGGACCTGCTGCGGCGTCATCGCTGGCCGGGCAATGTGCGTGAACTGGAAAACCTCATTCGGCGCCTGGCGGTGCTGCAATCGGGCGACGCCATCTCGGCGGCTTCGGTCAGCGCGGAATTGAAGGAGCCGGCCAAGACCTTCGCGGCCGATTCCGGCGAGGGGCCGCAATCCCTGTCGGCTTCGGTCGAGCAGTATCTGACCCAATACTTCCTCGCCCAGGGCGACCGCCTGCCGCCGCCGGGCGTCTATGATCGCATCGTACAGGAAGTGGAGCGGCCGCTGATCTCGATCTGCCTGGCCGCCACCCGCGGTAACCAGATCCGGGCAGCGCAGCTCTTGGGGCTGAACCGCAATACCCTGCGCAAGAATATCAGGGACTTGGGGTTGGAAGTCTTTCGGGGGCTCTGGACCGAATTGGTCCTGCGCGGCGCAGCGCGGCGCGCGACAGCGCAGGTCGCCTAGCGGCAGCGTCGCGGCGACGCGCGAGCCCGGACCTGCCGACCGCAAGCTCCAACTATTTTTCCCGATTCTTGAACAATTCCGCGGATTTACTGGGTTTTGCCCAGTAACCCTGTAGCGAATTTGTGACGCTGCATTCTTGCAACAGTCCGTGCCTTGGCTACACTCCCGCCCAGTTGACCGGCTTCGGGGTGGGGGACCGGTCGTATGGCGCGTCGGCGAGAGCCGGAGCGACCATTCAAAACGGAAGACATGGTTAGCGAAACAACGTTCCCAGAGCGGCGCGCGTCCTTGCGCGCTGTATCCCGGCCTTCGCAGCTGGCCTTTGCGGTCGCGCTGCTGGCTGTCGCGCTGGGCTGCGCCACCTATGCCCTGCTGACCGACCTGTTGCCCTATCACCTGAGCCGGCTGCAGCAGATCATCCTGCTCCTGATCGATCTGACCGTCGTGCTGACCCTGGCGGCGCTGATCGGCTGGCGCATCGCCCGGCTGGTGGCCACGCGCCGCTCGGGCCGCGCCGGCGCCAGGCTGCATGCCCGGCTGGTGACCTGGTTCTCGGCCATCGCCGTGGTGCCGGTGATCCTGGTCGCCGTGTTCGCCGCCGTGACCCTGAACCTGGGCCTGGACCAGATGTTCTCCGGCCGGGTGAAAGAAGCCTTGGGCAGCGCCGTCAACGTGGCGCAGGTCTATGTGAAGGAACACGAAGCCTCCATCCTGGGCGACATCCGCTATATCGCCGACGCCATCCAGCGCGACCCGCAGCTGTTCGACGAAGAACACCACGTCAAGGCGGGCCTGCTTTTCGCCAAACTTGGCACCATCACCCAGAATCGCGGCCTGCAGGCGTCCTACATCCTGGACAGCAAGGGCGCCGTGCTGGGATCGACCAAACAGAAGTCGCTGAAGGACCCGCCGCTCCCGTCACCGTCCGACTTCGCCCAGGCGCGCGAGGGCATCGTGGTGGATACGCCCGACAATGGCACCGTCACCGCGCTGGTGCAGCTGCAGGCGCTGAACGATGCCTATCTGGAAACCGTGCGCGTGGTGGACCCCAAGGTGTTCGCCTATTACCTGCGCACCAAGGCTGCGGTCGGTGAATATAACCGCCTGAATGACTCGCGGCTGGCGACCCAACTGCAGTTCGCGCTTCTTTACCTCATGGTGGCGCTGGTGGTGCTGCTGGCCGCGATCTGGTCGGGCCTGTGGGCCGCCAACCGGCTGGTGCGTCCGATCTCGGACCTGATCGATGCGGCGGGCCGCGTTTCCGAAGGTGATCTCACCGCCCAGGTGCGTATTGAGCGCGACGATGACGAACTGGGCACGTTGGGTACCGCCTTCAACCGCATGACCCAGCAGCTTTCCGCCCAGCGCGGAGACCTGATCGCCGCCAACCGGCTGAATGAAATCCGCCGCCGCTTCACCGAGACCGTGCTGTCGGGCGTGAGCGCGGGCGTGATCGGCCTGGACGGGGAAGGGCGTATCACCATCATCAACCGCGCCGCCGCGCGGCTGATGAACGCCGCGCCGGAAGACATGGAGACCAACCATTATTCCGAGGCGGTGCCCGAACTGGCGCCGCTGATCCTGAAAGCCATGTCGGAACCGGCGGGCCGTGCCGGTGGCGAAGTCACCATCAAGCGGGCAGGAACGCCGCGTACCCTCAGCGTCCAGGTCACCTCCGAACGTGGCAGCGCCGATGGCTTTGTCGTCACCTTCGACGACATTACCGACCTGGTGGGGGCACAGCGCACCGCCGCCTGGGCCGATGTGGCGCGCCGCATCGCGCACGAAATCAAGAATCCGCTGACCCCGATCCAGCTTTCGGCCGAGCGGCTGCAGCGCAAATATGCCGATGAGATCGTCACCGATCCCGAAGTCTTCAAGCAGTGCACAGACACCATCGTGCGCCAGGTAGGCGATATCGGCCGCATGGTGGATGAGTTCAGTTCCTTCGCGCGCATGCCAACGCCAGTGATGCGGCGCGAGAATGCCCATGAACTGTTGCAACAGGCCTTGTTCCTGCAGCGCGTCGCCAATCCCGCCATTACCTTCAGCACCGCCGCGCCCAAGGAGCCGGTGCATTTCGAAGGCGATGGGCGGCTGATCAGCCAGGCGCTGACCAATGTGCTCAAGAATGCGGGCGAGGGCATCGCCGCGCGCATCGCCAAGGGCGACGATGAGCCGGGCAAGATCATGATTGCCCTGGAACCCATTAATAATGGAAGTGGGGGCTCGAAATTCGCCTATCGCATCACCGACAATGGCATCGGCCTGCCGCCGGAACACAAGCACCGGCTGACCGAGCCTTATGTCACCACCCGCGCCAAGGGCACCGGGCTGGGTTTGGCGATCGTGCGCAAGATCATGGAAGACCATGGCGGGGACATCACCCTCGCCGACGTGGAAGGCGGGGAAGGCGCGGAGGTCACATTGACCTTCCCGTTCGCACAAAAGACTCTGAAAGCCCAGGAAAGCAAAGGACCGGAAGATGAGCAAAAACGGATCGCTGATCGCGTCTGAGATCCTCATCGTGGATGATGAGGAAGATATCCGCGACCTGATTGCGGGCATCCTGCATGACGAGGGGTACACCACCCGCGTCGCGGGCGACTCTGAATCCGCCTTGACCGCCATTCGCGCCCGCCGGCCCCAGCTTGTGGTGCTGGATATCTGGCTGCAAGGCTCCAAGCTGGATGGCATCGAGATCCTGGAAACCATCAAGCGCGAGCAGCCCGAGCTGCCGGTGGTGATGATTTCCGGCCACGGCACCATCGAGACGGCTGTCGCCTCGATCAAGAAGGGCGCCTATGACTTTGTCGAAAAGCCGTTCAAGGCCGACCGGCTGCTGCATGTGGTGGAACGCGCCCTGGAAGCGGCGCGCCTGAAGCGCGAAGTGCAAGAACTGAAGCTGAAGGCGGGTGACGAGGGCGAGCTGGTGGGCAATTCCCCCACCATCACCCAGCTGCGCGTGCTGATCGACAAGATCGCGCCCACCAACAGCCGCGTGCTGATCGCCGGCCCGGCGGGTTCGGGCAAGGAAGTGGCGGCGCGGCTGATCCATGCCCGTTCGCGCCGCTCCGGCAACGCCTTCGTCGCCATCAATTGCGCCACCATGGAGCCGGACCGGCTGGAAGCCGAACTGTTCGGCATCGAGAACAATGACGGCCCGCGCAAGACCGGCCTGTTCGAACTAGCGCATAACGGCACGCTCTATCTGGACGAGGTGGCCGACATGCCGCTGGAAACCCAGGGCAAGATTCTGCGCGTGTTGATCGACCAGACATTCACGCGCGTCGGCGGCCAGGCCCGCGTCCAGGTGGATGCGCGCGTCATCTGCTCCACCACCCGCGACCTGCGCGCGGAGACCGAAGCGGGGCGCTTCCGCGAGGACCTGTATCACCGCCTCAATGTGGTGCCGGTGCGAATCCCATCGCTGGCGGAACGCCGCGACGACATCCCGGTGCTGGTCAGCCATTTCATGAAGCGGCTGTCGGCGGCCGGCGGACTTCCCATGCGCATCATCGGCGACGACGCCATGGCGGTGCTGCAGACCCATGGCTGGCCGGGCAATGTCCGCCAGCTGCGCAACATCGTGGAGCGGCTGCTGATCCTGGCCAGCGACGATGTCACCGAGGCGGTCACCGCCGACCTGCTGCCCACCGACCTGGGCGCCGGCATGGGCGGTTCCAAGTCGGGCGACCTGGTGATCTCGCTGCCGCTACGCGAAGCGCGCGAAATCTTCGAACGCGATTACCTGATGGCCCAGATCAACCGCTTTGGCGGCAACATCTCCCGCACCGCGGCCTTCATCGGCATGGAGCGCTCGGCGCTGCATCGCAAGCTGAAGTCGCTGGGGGTTGGGTCGGCACAGAGCTTCCCCAACTGATGCTGAAAAAATGGTCTGAAAGCCGCGCCCCGGCCGGGCGCGTGGCCTATGTCAATGGCCGCTATGTGCCCTTCGCGCGCGCCGGCGTGCATGTGGAAGATCGCGCGCTGCAGCTGGGCGACGGCATCTATGAAGTCGCAGGGGTCAAGAACGGTGCGCCCACCGATGAGGACGGACACCTGGACCGCATGGAGCGTTCACTGGGCGAGCTGGGCATGCCCATGCCCATGAGCCGCGCGGCGCTGAAGATCGTGATGCGCGAAATGATCGCCCGCAACAAGATCCCCGAAGGCTATCTTTACATCCAGACCACCCGCGGCGCGGTCAAGCGTGACCATGTTCCGCCGGCGGATGGTCCGCGCCCCACCCTGATCATGACCATGCGCGCCATCGACACGGTGGGTCTGGCACAGCGGCTGGAAAACGGCATCGGTGTTTCCAGCCAGCCCGACATTCGCTGGGGCCGCTGCGATATCAAGACGGTGCAACTTCTTCCCAACCTGTTGGCCAAGCAGGCGGCGCGCAAGGCCGGCGCGTTCGAGGCATGGCTGGTGGACAAGGATGGTTTTGTCACCGAAGGCGCGTCCACCAATGCCTGGATCGTGGCGCAGGACGGCACGGTGATCACACGCGATCTCTCCACCGCCATCCTGCCGGGCGTGACGCGCAAGATCATGCTGCAGGCAATCGCCGAAGCGCAGATCAAGGTCGTCGAACGCAAGTTCACCGTTGCCGAGGCGAAAGCGGCGAAAGAAGCCTTCCTGTCTTCGGCGACAGGGGCCGGTGTGCCGGTCGTGACAATTGATGGTGAACCCATCGGGGACGGCAGGCCGGGCCCGCTGACCCGCCGTATTCGTGAGCTATATGCCGCCAAATCAGGCGACAAAAAGGCTTAAAACCTCAGCTTTTTCCTCTTTCGCAATTGCAGCATTCCGCTAGACTGAATGCCAAGGTGCCGTGTGAACCCCCATGCGGCTGAAACAATGGGCGAACCCATGAGCGATAAACAACAGAAC